>NZ_DASWTE010000474.1:0-4976 GCF_036402295.1 Phenylobacterium sp. | reverse complement strand
ACGTACCAGTTGGCCTTGGGCCCATCCTTGCCGCCCGTCAGGCTCTCCACGAACCAGGGATGGACGTCGGAGGTGTGGCTGAGCACCTCGTCGAGCACGACCTTGAGGCCCCGGGCGTGGGCCTCGTCGAGCAGCGCCTGGAAGTCCTCGGGCGTGCCGTAATCGGCCTGGACGCCCTCGAAGTCGGCGATGTCATAGCCCCAGTCGCGGTTGGGCGAGGGATGGATCGGCGACAGCCACAGCCCGTCGACCCCCAGGCTCTGGATGTAATCGAGCTTGGCCATGACGCCCGGAAGGTCGCCATGGCCGTCGCCGTCGGAATCGAAAAAGCTGCGGACGTAGACGTGGTAGAGGATCGCGCCCTTCCACCACGGTTCGGTCATCCCAACCTCCGCTCATCCCGGCGAAGGCCGGGACCCAGATCGCCAAGCGCTGAGGCTGACTGGATCAGCGCAGAGCTGTTCGAACCCACACCCGCAGCCATTCCATCTGGGTCCCGGCCTTCGCCGGGATGAGCGGAATGGGTAAGGCCCTAGACCTCGCTCGCGTCCGTGATGATCTTGCCGACGAGGCCGTAGTCGACGGCCTGCTCGGCGCTCATCCAGAAGTTCCGCTGGGTGTCCTTGACCACACGCTCGTAGCTCTGGCCGGTCTCCTTAGCGATCATCCGGTTGACGCGTTCCTGCATCTTGATGATCTCCTCGGCTTCGATCTGGATGTCCGAGGCTTGGCCACGCACGCCGCCTGCCGGCTGGTGCAGCAGGAAGCGGGTATTTGGCAGGCAGAGGCGGTCTTCCTTCTTCGCGCCCAGGAAGATGTGCGCGCCGGCCGAGGCCACCCAGCCGGTGCCGATCACCTTCACCGGAGCTCCGCAGAAGCGGATCATGTCGTGGACGGTGTCGCCGCTCTCCACATGGCCGCCCGGCGAGTTGATGATCACTCGGATCGGCTTGTCGCTCTCGGCGGCGAAGGCGGTGATCTGGGCGGTGACCCGCTCGGCCAGGCGCATGTCGATCTCGCCGAAGATCAGCACGGTGCGCGACTTGAAGAGCGCGTTCTGCACCGGTCCGGACGTCATGGGCATGTCGGGCAGGCGGCCCTTGTCCTCGTCTTCGCCGTCCTCGTCGTCGAGGTAGGAAATCCACTTCAGCATTTCGGGGCCTTTGAGCTCGGAGTTCGTCCTGATGGAGTTATTGGTCCCGCGGCGGAACGGCAAGCCCTGTGTCCCCGCTCGGCCTGCGGGGCTTAGCCGCTTCTCCTCCCGATCCCGGCCAAGCTTTGACGGGCGCTCCCTTGAACCGCAAGGACGCGGCGTCATTCACAAGGGGTGCCCCGTCCGCGTCCCGAGATCCTGGCCCTCGCCGCCGCCTGGTCGATCCTCGTCGAACTCGTCATCGCCGCCCTGCTGCTGGGCGTGGCGATCGTCCGCTGGGCGCCGCCCGAGGACCTGCCGTGGACGCCGCTGCGCCTCGAGGAGCCCGTCGGCCTCGCCACTGGTTTCAAGTTCGCCATGGCCGCCGGCGACCCGGCCCGCTGTCGCGCCGTGCTGACCGAGGGGCGGGTGCGGTTCGTCGACGAGCCGGAGCGGGTCTCCGGCGCCTGCTCGACCCGCAACACGGTGCGCCTGCAGAGCCCGGCCGCGCCACTCGCGCCCGCTGCGCCCGTGATGACCTGCCCGGAGGCGCTGGCGTACGCGTTCTGGACCCGTCACGCCGTGCAGCCCGCCGCCCGCGCCGAGCTGGGGGAGCCGATCGCGCAGGTCGAGCATTACGGGACCTACGCCTGCCGCAACCTCTATGGTCGGGCGACCGGCATGAAGAGCCAGCACGCGTTCGCGAACGCCCTGGACGTGGCCGCCTTCCGCACCGCCTCGGGCCGCCGCGTGAGCGTGCTGCACCACTTCGCGGACCGCGGGCCCGAGGGCCGGTTCCTGCGCCGCAGCCGTGACGGCGCGTGCCGCTGGTTCTCGGCAGTGCTCAGTCCCGACTACAATTCAGCGCACCGCGACCATCTGCACCTGGACCGCGGCCGCTACCGCGCCTGCCGCTAGGGCTTGGGGCGGAACGCCAGCAGGACGTTGCCCTCGGCCTGGCCGAACATGCCGTAGCCAGAGCCGGCCAGGACCAGGCCGTTCACGCCCACGATCGAGACCGCGTCGAACGCCCCGCCCTTGCCCGGCACGCCGTTCAGGGTCTGGAACTCGCGCAGGGTGTCGTAGCGCCAGAGCTCGGCGCCCGTCTTGCCGTCGAGCGCGAACAGCCGCCCGTCCAGGCTGCCCTGCAGCACCGCCCCGTCGATCACGGTCGGCGCGCCGGAGAAGCCGTAGACCCGCTCGCAGCGGGGCGCCTTCTTGCCCCGCTCGCCCGCGCAGTCGGGCTTCACGGTGTAGTGCCACTTGAACTCGCCGGTGTTGGCGTCGACCGCGTACATGCCGATCTGCAGGTTCGGGTCGAAGGCCGCCGCGCCCGGGATCGCCCGGCCGACGTTCGAGATGCCCGCATAGATGAGGTCGTTCTCGAACGCGATGCCCCAGTGGATGCCGCCCATGGGGCCGCCCGAGCCGATGTCGCGCCGCCAGACCACCTTGCCGGTCTCGGGCTCCAGCGCCCACAGCGTGCCGGACTTCTGACCGGCCAGCAGCAGGTCGCGGCCGTTCGCCAGTTTCGCCAGGATCAGCGAGGCGCCGAAGTCCACGTCGCGGAAGACCGTCTCCTTGACGCAGTTGAGCCGGTTGGGCGGCGGGTTGGGCCCGCACCCGATGGTGAAGATGTCGTCGGCCGTGGCCTGCATGCTCCAGGCCTCGGTCCCGTCCTTCAGCCGGATGGCGATCAGGGCGTCGGTGTTGCGGTGGGCCGGCGGCGAGTTGGCCTCGCCGGTGCCGAAGTAGATCAGGCCGCGCTTCTCGTCGACGACGGGCGAGTTCCAGATCGGCGCGCCCGACGGCCCGAACAGCGGCTTGCCGTCGCCGCGGTCGGCCTTCACCGGCTGGGCCTCGGGCATGGTGTCGTAGCGCCACTGCTGCGCGCCCGTGGCCGGGTCCAGCGACAGCACCACGCCGTGGTTGTTGCAGCACGAGACCTTGTTGTCGCCGCCGACGCTGATCTCGAACTGCGAGATCGGTACGATGATGCGGTCCTTGAGCACGCGCGGGACGCCCGTCGTCATCGAGTAGGAGTAGACGGCGACGTTCTTGGTCCAGAGCGGCTTGCCGGTGCGGGCGTCGACGACGTGGACCGTGGAATCCAGGCCCGAGAAGGCCAGCACGGGGCGGCCCCCCTTCTCGCCTGGAACGTCGATGACGCCGTACGACGGGCTCGAGCGTAGCGGGGCGCCGCCGGGGGAGTTGTAGACCCACTTGACGCAGGGCTTGGCCGGGTCGCTCACGTCGAAGGCGTAGAGCGCGCCGGCCTCGGCGACGGGCAGGAAGACGCTCTTGCCGATCACCGCCGGCTGGGCCCGCATCATGGTCACGTCCGGGAAGGCGATCGCCCACGCGAGGTCCAGCTTCTTCAGCGCCGCCCGCGTGAGGCCCGTCTGGCGCGCGGTGAGTGTGCGGGTGTTGCGGGCGTCGAAGCCGAAGGTGGCGATGGTGGGCGCAGCCTTCACGTCGACGGCCAGGCGCGCGCCGGTGCAGGCCATGGCCTTGCTCCAGGTCTCGACGGTGCGCTGGGTCTTGCCGGTCAGGTAGCTGATCAGCTGGCCGCGGGTCTCGTCGGTGAGCGCCGACCCTTGAGCCTGCATCTTGCCCTGGGTGAGGGCGAAGTTGAGCGTCTGGTAGCTCATCGCCTCCAGCGTGGTCTTCGCCGGCGAGCGGGTGGCCTCGGGATTGTCGTGGCAGGCGGCGCAATGCAGCCGGTAGATCGCCTGGCCGGCGTGCGGCAGCTGGTTCGCCGACTGCACCCGCTGCCCCTGCGCGTGGGCTCCGCCTGCAAGCGCCAGGACCGCCGCGAACGCCGCCGCCGCCAGCTTCACTGAGCTGCGCATGCCGTCTCCCCCGATACCGGGCGGCTCTCGGCGGCCGCCGTTGGATTCGAAGATACGGCATCGTCGGCCCGGGTCTATTTCCGGCTTGAAGCGTGACGGCGCGGCCCCCTGCTTGACCAAAGGGCGCCCGGCATCGCAAATGGCCGCAACTTCAAACAAACGTTTGGCCAAGCCCTGGCCGGAAGGAGCGCCCGATGAGCCAAGTTCTGGAAGCCCCCAAGGTCAGCACCGGCGGGCTCTTCGACCTCAACGGCAAGGTGGCGGTGATCACCGGCTCGTCGCGCGGCATCGGCCGCGCCATCGCCGAGCGCATGGCCGAACAGGGCGCCAAGGTGGTGATCAGCTCGCGCAAGGCCGGCCCCTGCGAGGATGTGGCCGCGGGCATCAACGAGAGGAAGCCGGGCCACGCCATCGCCGTGCCGGCCAACATCTCCAGCCAGGAGGACCTTCAGCGGCTGATGGACGAGACGCGCAAGGCGTTCGGGAAGATCGACATCCTGGTCTGCAACGCCGCGTCGAACCCGTTCTATGGCTCGCAGCTCGACATCCCCGACGACGCGTTCCGCAAGATCCTGGACAACAACATCATCGCCAACAACTGGATGATCAAAATGGTCGTCCCGGAGATGAAGGAACGTAAGGACGGTTCCATCATCATCGTCTCCTCGATCGGCGGCCTGCGCGGCTCGGAGGTGATCGGCGCCTACTGCATTTCCAAGGCGGCCGACATGCAGCTGGCCCGCAACCTCGCCAGGGAGCTCGGGCCCCACAACATCCGGGTGAACTGCGTGGCGCCGGGCCTGGTGAAGACCGACTTCGCCAAGGCGCTGTGGGACACCCCGGCCGGGGAGGAACGCGCCAGCAGCGGCACGCCGCTGCGGCGCCTGGGCGAGCCCGACGACCTGGCGGGCGCCGCCGTCTACCTGGCCTCGCGCGCCGGCGCCTGGACCACGGGCCAGACGCTGGTCGTGGACGGCGGGAGCACCTGCTGA
>NZ_DASWTE010000473.1:0-2303 GCF_036402295.1 Phenylobacterium sp. | reverse complement strand
AAACCGGGATGACAGATGTGGGTAGAGGCTACTTCAGCACCCGCACCTTGATGCTCCGGTACCAGACGTCGTCGCCGTGGTTCTGCAGGGCGATGTGGCCCTTGGGGCTGGCAGCGAAGGGCCAGTCCTTGAACTTGCTCTTCGCCACCTTGGCCTTGAACTCCGGCGAGCCCAGCTCGTACTCGGCCACCTTCTGGCCGTTCAGCCAGTGCTCGACGTGGTTCCCCTTCACCAGGAGGCGGCTCTCGTTGAACTCGCCCACCGGCTTCGTCGCGTCGACAGTGGGCGCGTAGAGGTCGTAGAGCGCGCCGGCCCGCTGCAGCGGCGGCTCGCCGCGGCTGTTGTCCAGCACCTGGTACTCGGGCCCGGAGTAGTAGCTGCGCTCGGGCGCCTCGCTGACGTGGTACATGACGCCGGAATTGCCCTTCGCGCTGATCTTCCACTCGAACGCGAGCTCGAAGCTGCCAAACTGTTCCTTGGTGATGAGGTCGCCCGAGGCCTTCGGGTCCGGCGCCAGGGTCTCCTCGACGACCTTCCAGTCGGACGCCGGCTTCTGGTAGCCGCGCCAGGCGTCCATCGACTTGCCGTCGAACAGCAGCTTCCAGCCGGCGGCCTGCTCGGCGGCGGTGAGCGTGTTGGGGTCAGCCATGGCCGGTTCTGCCAAGCATGCAAGCGCGACGGCGCCGATGACGAAGGCTCGCATCGCGTTCACTCCTAGAGACCCAGTTGCTGGAAGGCGCGTTCCAGCGCCGCCTTGACCTCGGCCGACGGGCCCGGATCGGACGGCCGCGCCACGTTGCCGATGTAGCCGATGTCCTTGAACCCGGCCTCGGTCGTGTAATAGGCGCCGATGACGAGGTAGCGGAACCGCTTGAAGAACTCGCCGCCCTCCGTCTGGAGCTTGGCCAGCGCCGCGGCGTCCGGCCTGGACCCCAGCTTCTTCAGGCCGTCGCGGATCAGAGGCCGGTCCTTCTCCTGGTCGGGATAGGGCGCGCTCATCCACTCGTCGATGAAGTCCGGGACGCCCAGCGCCGAAGCCGCGGGCGCCGTCCCCGAGGCGGGCAGGATGAAGTCGGAAAGCACGGCCGCCGCCTGCAGCTCGTCGTCCGACAGCAGCCGCGGCCACGGCGCCTTCTCGGGCTCCACCAGCTTGGGGTCGGTGCCGTAGCCCCTGGCGTCCGTCTTGCCGCCCATCTTCGGGCCGTACACCACCACGCCGGCGCCTACGACGGTGGCCGCGCCGACCACGCCGATCCAGGTCAGCGCGGTGCGGCGGTCGATCTTGCGGACGTAGCCTTCGGCTTGCTTGGGCTTCTGCTCGTCGCTCACAGCTCACCCCGCTTCGCCAGTTGCGCCAGGTGGTCGCTCGACCGCCAGGCCAGCGCCAGGATCGACAGGGTCGGGTTCTTGTCCGGGCTGGAGACCAGCACCGCCCCGTCGGTGATGAAGAGGTTCGGGACCGCCCAGGCCTGGCCGTACTGGTTGACCACCGAGTCCTTGTCCGAGTGGCCCATGCGGGCGGTGCCCACCTCGTGGATCATCTCGCCGCCCTTGGAGATGGCCTTCCTGCCGTCGCGCTCGACGTCGCCGATCGGCTTGCCGCCCAGACGGTCGATCGCCTCCAGGAAGGTCGAGACCATGTGCGCCGCCTGCCGCGTCTCGTGTTCGCCCCACTTCCAGTGGAAGCGCAGGACGGGCAGGCCCCACTTGTCCTTCACCTTGGGGTCCAGCTCGCAGTAGCAGTCGTCGTTCGGGATCATCTCGCCGCGGCCGTCGAAGCCGATGACGCTGCCGTACTTGTGGCGGAGGCGGTTTCGCAGGTCGTCGCCGACGCTGAGGTCGTTGTCGTCCAGCAGGCGCGACATGCCCATCGAGGGCATCCGCCGGCCGCCGCCGACCTCGACGTGGTAGCCGCGCGCGAAGCCCAGCTCCTTCTGTTTGTCGTAGCCCCACCACGGCGCATAGATGTGCTGGGTGCCCTGGCCGTCGTCGTTGGTGGGCGGCAGGCCCTCCAGCAGCGGGAACTGGCCGTTCACGGTCAGGCCCACGCTGTCCATCAGGTAGCGGCCGACCATGCCCGTGGTGTTGCACAGGCCGTCCGGGAAGAGCGAGCTCTTGGAGTTCAAGAGGATCCGCGCCGTCTCGCCCGAGCCGGCGGCCAACACCACGGCCTTGGCGGTCACCGAGTGGTGCTCGCCGGTCATCCGGTCGACGAAGGTGACCCCCTTGGCCTTGCCGGCCTTGTCGAGGTCGACCTGGTAGACCAGCGCGTTGGTGCGGACGGTCAGGTTGTTGGTCGCCTT
>NZ_DASWTE010000472.1:0-29057 GCF_036402295.1 Phenylobacterium sp. | reverse complement strand
GAGAAGGCCGCCTGGGCTCCGGCCTGGCTGCGGCCGCCCTTGACCAGGATCACCGGCTTGGCGCGGGCGGCGAAGCGCGCCGCGCTCATGAACTTGCGCGCGTCGCGGAGGCTCTCGATGTAGACCAGGATCGCACCGGTGGCCGGGTCGCGCCCGAGGAAGTCGAGCAGGTCGCCCACGTCCACATCCAGCGAGTCGCCCAGCGTCACGACATGGGAGAAGCCCAGGCCATGGGCCGGCGCCCAGTCCAGCGCAGCGGCGGCCACCGCGCCGGATTGCGCCACCAGCGCCAGACGTCCGGCCGGGGCCTGTCCGCGGGCGAAGCTGGCGTTGACGCCATGCGCCGGCGACAGCACGCCCAGGCAGTTGGGACCGACGATCCGCAGGAGGTGCGGCCTTGCCGCGTCGAGCAGCGCCTGGCGCAGGCCGCCGGTGGCGGGGTCGTCGGCCTCGAAGCCGGCGCTGATCACCACGGCGGCGCGGCAGCCCCGGGCGCCCAGTTCGGCGACGAGGCCGGGCACGGTTGCCGCCGGCGTGGCGATCACCGCGAGGTCCGGCGCCTCCGGCAGGGCCGCGACCGAGGCGAACACCGGCCGGCCGTGAACGGGCCGGGCCTTGGGGTTCACGAACATCAGCTCGCCCGGGAAGCCGCCGCCCACCAGGTTGGCTGCGAGGACGTCGCCAACCGAGCCGGCGCGGTCGCTCGCTCCGATCAGGGCGATGCGCCGCGGCGCGAAGAGGGCTTCAAAGTTGCGGGTGGTCATGCCGGCAGAATGTCGCTCCGGCGGTGGCCGTGCCTTGATCGCGCGCAACACGCGCCCCGGTTGATCTCGATCAGGGTGGGGCGCGCCATCTTACGCCAAGGTTGCTCCATGCTCGAGCCCACCGCGCCGCCGCCTCCCGCCCCGTTCGCCGGCCTTGTCGCCGGCATGGTGCGGCGGGATTTCCCCAAGGCGGAGCGGGCCGCTCTCGCCTACGGCAAGGCGACGTCGTGAAGCGTCGCGTCCTCCTCATGACCGCGGTGACGCTGCTGGTCGCAGGCCCGGCCGCCTCCGCCGCGGACCCGCCGTACACGGCGGCGGAGCGGAGCGCGATCGCCGCGGCGGTCGGTCTGACGCCGGAGATCGTCGCACGGCTGGACGACGCGGCCCTCACCGGGCGGTTGCTGGCGTACGCTCGCATTGAAGCCGGCCAGCGGGTGCGGCCGTCGTCGATCGACTTCCGCTGGACGGTCGAGCCGCGTCGGCGGGATTTGGCGAGCGAGCTGCGGTCCGCGCGCGCAGGGGCCGGGCTGGGAGCTTGGCTCGGCGCCCTCACGCCGACGTCCACGCAATATCAGGCCCTGCGCGCCGGACGGGCGCGATACGCGGCGCTGGCCGGCGCCGGCGGCTGGGAGAGCCTGCCGGAGGGACCGACGTTGCGGCCAGGCGAGCGGGCCGACGCGGTCCCGGCCGTTCGCGGGAGACTGGCGATGGAGGGCTATGGCGCGGCGGACGCAGGCGAAGCGACGCTGTTCGACCCGACGCTCGAGGCTGCGGTGCGGGCCTTCCAGGAAAGCCACGTCCTCGAGGTCGACGGGCTGGTGGGGCCCGCGACCCGCCGCGCCCTGAATGTTCCCGCCGCCGAGCGGCTCGCCCAGATCGACGCCAACCTCGAGCGCTGGCGGTGGCTTCCGGCCGCCCTGCCGGCCGACCGCTTCGAGGTCGACACCGGGAGCCAGGACGCCGTGCTCTATCACGGCGGCGCTCCAGTGCTGCGGTTGCGGGCCATCGTGGGTGCGCCGAAGCACCCGACGCCGATGTTCGCCTCGCGGATCGAGGCGGTGGTCTTCAACCCGCCATGGAACGTGCCGCCTTCGATCGCCCGCAACGAGCTCTTGCCCGCCGAGGCGCGCCGGCCGGGCCTGCTGGCCAGCATGGGCATCCGCTGGGTGGACGGCCGCCTGCAGCAGCGGCCGGGGCCGAACAATTCCCTGGGGCAGGTCAAATTCGACATCAAGAACCGCTTCGGCGTCTATCTGCACGACACGCCGGGCAAGGGGCTGTTCACCCAGCCCGTGAGGGCTTTCAGCCACGGCTGCATGCGGCTGGAGACGCCGCGGGACCTGGCCGCGGCCCTGCTCGCGCCGCAGGGCGGATCCCCGGGGACGGTGGAGGCCGCGATCGCGGCGGGGGCCACGAAGCGGGTGAACCTGCGCCAGTCCGTCCCCGTCTATGTGCTGCACTTCACCGTTCGCGCGGAGGCGGGCCGGCTCACTTTCCGCCCAGACATCTACGGCTGGGACCGCAAGCTCTCGAGGGCGCTGGCGCAGGGGGATTGAGCGAGGTCAAGGCGCGGCCGGTCGGCGGGTCCAGTCTCCCGCCATGTCCCGGCCGCCAGCCCCTTCGAGAACCTCCCGTCGCCACCCTTGGCCGCGTGTCCTCGTTAGGGCGCGGCGCACTTGGTTCGGCGTGGTGGAGACGGTGAGCTTCCTGGGCGCCGCCTTCGCGGCCGTCGCTCGCATGCTCCTGGGCCGCTGGCCCGAACCGGCCGGCACGGACTACCTCGCGCCCCGGGGGCGGGACGCCGAACCTTCCGATCGTTTGACCTCGCGCAAGGCGCCGCAGCGCCGGCACGGCTTTGCTGCGGACGTCATTCAAGGAGATTCCTCATGACCACCCACCCCGCCGCCCCGGATTTCGTGCCCGCCCTGCAGCGAAGCGCCAGGCAGGCGTTTGCGCCGCTGCAGCGGGAGTTCAACCGCTTCTTCGACGAGCTCGGCGACGGGATCAGCGCCTTCACCGAGACCCATTTCGCGCCCAGCATGGACGTGGCCGAGACGAAGGATGGCCTCACGGTCACCCTCGAGGTGCCGGGTCTCACGCGCGACCAGATCAAAGTCATTGCCGAGGATGACGTGCTCACCGTCAGCGGCGAGAAGTCGGAGAGCAGTGAGAAGACCGAAGGCGCCATGCGGCTCACGGAACGCAGCTTCGGCCGGTTCTCGCGTTCGATCTGCCTGCCCCGAAGCGCCGACGGCTCGAAGATCGACGCCACCATGAAGAACGGCGTGCTGACCATCGCCATCCCCAAGCGGCCCGGGGTCGAGACCAAGACCATCGAGATCCAGTCCCAGTAGCTCCCCCGCTCCCGGACTGGCGACTTGGACGCCCCGGCCGGATCCCGGTCGGGGCGTCTTCTTGCGTCCGGAACGGCTCGCCCGCGCCCTGGTCGCCGCCTGCGCCGAGGGCGTGGGCCCGGTCACGCCGCGAGCGGCGGGTGCGCCCGGAAGTGGGCCGCGACGGTCGTCCGGACCTTGGCCATGACCTCGTCGAAGGCCTCCTGGGTGATCCCGGAAACCATCCCGCCGAAATGGGCGTGGTCGACCACCGTCAGGCCGCAGGCGCCGCCGAGGTGGGCGTCGAACAGGCGCATCAGCCCGCTGAGCGCGCCGGTGTCGCGCATCCAGAAATCGGGCGCCCCTGATGTCGTGAAGCTGATCAGCTTGCGGCCTTCCAGGCAAGGCTTGGTCCCCCCGAACGTCGGGGCGAAGCCGAAGCCCATGCTGAACACCCGGTCGATGTAGCCCTTCAGGATCGCCGGCGGCGCGTTGAACCACAGGGGATAGACCAGGGCGAACACATCGACGTCCGCCAGCCGCTCGCGCTCGCGCAACACGTCGGAGCGGAACTTCGGCGCCTTGGGCCCGGGGATCTCGGACGCGTGCAGGCAGGGATCGAAGCGCATGGCGTAGAGATCACGGACGACGACCTCATGCCCGAGCCGTTCGACGGTTTCGGCATAGGCCTTCGCGATCGCCGCGTTGAGGCTCTTGCGGGCCGGATGGGCGAGTATGATGGCGTGTTTCATGGCAGCCTCCATGCTCGCAGCTTGCCGTTCAACCGGCGGGCCGGCCTTGATCGAGGTCATGCGGGCGGCGCGATTGCGGCCGGCGAACCATCCACGGCGTCAGCGCCATGGCGCAGAAGCTCGCCGAACGCAGCGAGCTGCGGCCTCAGTGCGACATCAGGACGGGACATGGCGGCGCCCGCAGGACGGCGTCGGTTGCGCCGCCGAGAATGAATTCGTGCAGGCGCGGGTGACCGAAAGCGCCCATCACCAGGAGATCGGGTTGCGTCGCCGCGACGTAGTCGGCGATGCGTCGCCCGATGGAGGGATCGCCGCCCGGTCGCTCGTCGGCCACAGCCGCGACGCCATGGGTCTGCAGGTGGCGGACGAGATCCAGCCCGGCGCCCGCCACGGCCTGCGGCTTCTCGCCGAGGGCGACGAAGATCCGCACCTGCTTCGCGCGTTCGAGGATCGGCAAGGCGTCGGCGACGGCGCGGGCGGCGGCGCGGCCGCCATCCCAGGCGATGGCCACGGTCGCGAAGCGGTCCGCCGCGACGATGTCGGCGCTCTCCGGATAGATGAGCACTGGCCGTCCCGACTCGAACAGGA
The DNA here is from genome assembly GCF_036402295.1 of Phenylobacterium sp. GTDB lineage: Bacteria > Pseudomonadota > Alphaproteobacteria > Caulobacterales > Caulobacteraceae > Phenylobacterium. Next base: position 24,620 of record NZ_DASWTE010000472.1, on the reverse strand, counting down.
GGGTCTCGGCGAGACCTCGGTCCGCCAGCACCGCCGGCCCGATGGGGGCGAGGGTGATGTCGCGGGTGCGCGCGGCCCGGCAGAGGGTCTCGGCCTCGTCGCAGGGCTTGGCCTTCACGGTCTCGGTCTGGATGCCGACGTGGTCGATTTCCGCGGCGATAAGCGCAACCGTGGCCTCGAGCTGCGCCTTGGCGGCGCTGCGCGCCTCCTCGAGATCGCTCAGCCGGTCGAGATGGATGAGTGCGTTGGCGACCGCGTTGTGCAGTCTGGGAAGGTCGGCCTGCATCGACAGCAGCGTCAGCCGGCCGCCCAGTCGCTTGGCCAGGGCGACGCCGCTGCGCAGGGCGCTGTCGGGAGTCGCGTCCGGATAGGTGAGGGCGGTGAGCAGCACGTCGCGGTAGACCATGGCGGAATCCTCCGGCTCAGCTGAGCAGGCGTGCTACGGCGCAGGCGATCGGTCTCAGGGCAGGCATGGCGGCCTCCTCGCCGTGGGTTGGCGGCGCGGGACCAACGCGGCTCCGCGCTATGGCGCCGATCAGTGGCTCATCAGCACGAAGCAGGAGGGCCGGTGGATCAGGTCGTCGGTGACACCGCCGAAGGCCCACTCGCGCAGCCGGCTGTGGCCATAAGCGCCGCAAACGATCAGGTCGGCGTTGTTGAGCTGGGCGACGCGCTCCATCTCACCCGTGACGCCCTCAGGAGCCACCGAGGTGACCAGGGCGCGGGCGGAGACGCCATGCCGCTTTAGATTCGTGACCACGTCGTCGGTCTCGAAAGCCATCCGGTCGGCCTCGTCGGTCTTGCAGACGGCGTGCACGATGACGTCCTCGGCCCGCTGCAGCAGGGGCATGGCGTCGTCCAGCGCCCGACGGCACTCCCGGGTGTCCTTCCAGGCGACGACCACGCTCGTGGCGCGCAGGTGGTGGCGGCCCTCAGGCACGATCAGGACCGGGCGGCCCGCGCCCATGACCACGTCCGCCGGGTCAGCGGCCTGGGTCGGGCCGCGGCTTCCCCTTGGACTCATGACGATCAGGTCGCAGGTGCGCGCCGCCTGGACAAGCGCGCGGCTCGGATAGTCCTGCACGCTGCGCCAGTCGAGGCTGGCGCCGGCCGCGTCGCGGCGGAAGGCGGCTTCGGCGGCCGCCAGATTCTTGGCGACCTGTTCGGCCTGCGCGGCGATCACCTCCGCGACGAAGTAGGTCCCATCCGGCGCCGCGACGTCCAGGGGCTCGTAGGTCTCCGCCCCCAGGCCGATGAGGCGCGCATCCAGGTCGCGGGCCAGACGGGCCGCGGTCTCGACGCGGTGGGTGGCGGCCAGGCCGGGTTCGGCGTGGACCAGGATGGTCTTGTAGGTGTCTGGGCGGACGACGACTTCGACGGCGGCCCGTTCCATTGTCTTGGTCATGGCTGGCTCCCTTTGCCAGGTCGCGGCCGGCGCTACGCCTGCGGCCGCACAGGCCAATTGCGGCTAGGCGGCGAGCGCTTCCAGGGCGGTCCATTTGCGGACCTGGAAGCGCCGCGAAGACGGAAATTCGACAATGGCCTCGCCCTGCAGCTGGGTCAGCATGCGCGAGACGGTCTCGATAGTGAGGCCAAGGTAGTCGGCCATGTCCTGCCGGCTCATCGGCAGGTCCACGTGGCCGTCGTCCGGATTGCGGACGAGAGACATCAGGAAGCTGCCGACCCGCTCGCGCGCGCTCTTGCGGCCGAGCATCACCACGTGCTCCTGCAGGCGCTCCATCTCCAGGCGCTGGGCCTCGAGGATGGCGCGGTCGAGGGCGGCGTCGCCGGCGAGGGCGCGCACGGCGCTGCGGCGGACGACCAGGATCTCGCAGTCGTCGAGCGCCTCGGCGGCGAACCGATGGTCGGGGCCGGGCTCCAGGCCGAAGATGTCGCCCGCATAATAGAAGTCGCCCACCTGGCGGCGGCCGTCGAGCGTCAGGCGGCTGGTGCGGACCACGCCGCGGACCACCTGGTAGAGCAGCTCCACTGCGTCGTCCTGGGCGTAGATCTCCGCGTTGCGGCCATAGGCCATCCGCACGCCGTGGCGCTCGAAGGCCTCGTTCAGCGCGGACGCCGTGCGGACGGTGCGGGTCGTGGGGTCGGAGAGGGTCATCGCGGGCTCCCGTTCGATGACCCAAGGCTAGGGTCGCCGACCTGCGCCGAACATTTGGGAGCGCCCCCTAAGTACCAGCACGGAGGCGGCGACCGGCCACGGTTTGATCTGTGTCAGGGAGCCGGGCGTCCCGCCGGCGCACGCTGCCTCCAAGTTATGGAGGACAGCATGGACCAAGGGGGGGTCACCTGGATCGTGACCGCGGACGCGGTGGAGGCCCGGATCTTCGCCGAGCGGGTTCGGGCAGGTACGCTGCAAGAAATGCCGGAGCTGCGGATGGCCGCGAGCGACGCCGAGCGCAGGGCCGGCCGCCGCCAGGTGGCGACCGTGCACCAGCGCGCGGGCGCCGGCCGCCACGGTGCCGGCGAGCGAGCGCCGGAGCACGAGGCGGAGCGGCGGTTCATGAAGCGCGTGGCGACCCGCCTGATGGTGAGCGCGGGCCGGGGCGACTTCGACCGGCTGGTGCTGATGGGTCCGCCGCACGCCCTGGGTGCGCTGAAGAGGGCGCTGCCACCGACGGTGGCGGCGCGGGTGGACGTCACCGATCCGCACGAGCGCAAGCAGGACGACGCCGAGACCCTCCGCCGCCACCTGCGCGAAGCGCGCGCCCGGACCTGGTCATGACCCTCGACCTGGCCTTCCATGGCGCGGCCGGTTGTGTGACCGGCTTCTGCGCCCGGCTGACCACGGACAGGGCTAGCGTGCTGATCGACTGCGGCATGTTCCAGGGCCCGAAGACCCTGAAGGCGCTCAACTACGAACCGTTTCCGTTCAAGGCTTCCGAAATCGATGCGGTGCTGCTGACCCACACCCACATCGACCATTCCGGCCTGCTGCCGAAGCTGATGCGGGCGGGCTTCAAGGGCCCCATTCTGGCCACCGCCGGGACGCGCGACCTCTGTGCGGTGATGCTGCCGGACGCCGGCGACATCCAGGAGAGCGAGGTAAGGCACCTCAACCGGCGCAACGAGCAGCGCGGCCGCGACCCGGTCGAGCCGATCTACACCGCCCGCGACGCGGTGCGGACGCTGGAGCTGTTCCGGACCGTGAAGCTCGGCCGAGACATCGACGTCGCGCCCGGGATCACCGCCCGCTACTGGGAGGCCGGCCATATCCTGGGCTCGGCGTCGATCGAGGTGCGGGTCGAGACGGCCGAGAGGCCCGTCTCCCTGCTGTTCTCCGGCGACCTCGGGCCGGGCGGGCGCGACTTCCTGCCGGACCCGCAAGGCCCCGCCGGGATCGACCACCTGGTCATCGAGTCCACCTATGGCGACCGGCCGCGTCCGCCCGTCGATCCGGCCTCGCGCCGCAGGATGCTGGCCAACGAGTTGCGCGCCGCGCAGAAGGCGGGCGGCCCGCTGCTGATCCCGGCCTTCGCGGTCGAGCGGTCGCAGGAGCTGCTGGCCGACCTGCAGATCCTCACCCGGGACGGCGAGATCCCGGAGACCGACATCTTCCTCGACTCGCCGCTGGCGATCGAAGCCACCGAAGTGTTCCGCAAGCGCGGCTGGAGCCCGGTGATAGAGCGCAATCCGTTCGAGGACCTGGTGTCCGGCGGTCGTCTGCAGTTCCTGCGCGAGCCCTGGGAGAGCGACCGGCTGGAGCGGCTGCGCGGCTGGCATATCATCCTGGCGGCTAGCGGCATGTGCGACGCCGGCCGGGTGCGCAAGCATCTCAAGCGCCTGCTGTGGCGGCGCGACGCCACCGTCCTGCTCCCCGGCTTCCAGGCCGCCGGAACCCTCGGCCGCATCCTCGCCGAAGGCGCAAGCTCGGTCCGGATCCAGGGCGAGGACATCATGGTGCGGGCCCGCGTGCGCTCGCTCGACATCTATTCCGGGCACGCCGATCAGGCCGGCCTGGTGGCTTGGGCCAAGTCCCGCCAGCCCGTCGCCGGCGCCGTCTTCCTCGCACACGGAGAGCCTGACGGTCTCGAGGGTTTGCGGGACCAGCTCCTCGGAGCAGGCTTCCCTGGCGAGCGGCTGGTGATCCCGACGCTCGACGAGCGCTTCCGCCTGACCAGGGCCGGCGCGGTCGCCGAGGCCGGCGGCGCGCGCATCCTGCCCGCGGCCGCGACCCGGCCCGATTGGCACAACGCGCGCGCCCGGCTGATGCTGGACCTCAACGCCCGCCTCGAAGCCCTGCCCAGCGACGCCGCCCGCGAAGCCCTGCTCGAGAACCTGGCGAATACCATCGCCGCCGGTCGCGCGGTTGACCTCGCTCAAGGCGCGCTGCCCGCGGCCGCGCCAGTCTGACGGCCGAGCTTCAGACCCAGGAGAAAGATCGATGACGAAGTCCCTGACCCGCAAGGTGAAACACGAGCTGGAGGACACGCTTGAGGATGTCGCCAAGACTCTGCGCCAGGCCGCCGATGACCTCGGCGACGACGCCGAGAAGGCCATCGCGCAGGCGACCCAGGCGCTTCGCCAGGCCGCCCAGGCGCTGGCCGACAAGGCCTCGCCCGAGGTGAAATATGTGGCGGAGAAGGCTGTGGCCGAGGCCAAGGCCCATCCCATCGCCACGGCCGCTGCGGCGCTGTCGGCCGCCGCCGCCCTGATCACCATCGTGAGCGTGACGCGCAGGAAGGCCGCCTAGCGGACCCCGGCCTCGTCGACGCCGCCTAATTCACGGCGGCCTGCGTGTCAGCCACTGCCCGCAGGCCGCCGAGATGCAGAGGATCGGCTCCGCCGATTTCGTTCGGTTCGCGTTGAGCGGGCCTATCCGTCCCCAGGGTAGGACGCCATGCCCGTCGATCAGCTTGAGCGGCTCGCCTTCGCGCTCGCCATCGGTTTCCTGGTGGGCGTCGAGCGCGGCTGGCGGGACCGCGACGTCGCCGAGGGCGGTCGCACCGCCGGGATCCGCACCTATGCCCTGACGGGACTCCTGGGCGGGATCGCTGGCTTGCTGAGCGCGGAGCTTGGCGGTTGGGCCTTCGCCGCGCTCGGCCTGCCGTTCGCGGGCGCCTTCATCTACTTCAAGCAGCGGGAGCAGGCGGACGAGCACGACCATTCGGTCACCGCCGTCGTCGCCGCCTTGCTGGTCTTCGCGCTCGGCGCGTACGCCGTCGTTGGCGCCTGGCAGGTCGCCGCCGGCGCCGGCGTCGTGGTCACGGCGCTCCTGGCCTTCAAGGACGTGCTCCACGGCTGGCTGCGCCGGCTCACGTGGCCGGAACTGCGCAGCGCACTCGTGCTCCTGGCCATGAGCTTCGTCGCGCTGCCGCTACTGCCCGATCGCGGCCTCGGGCCCCATGCGGCGGTCAATCCGCACGAACTTTGGCTGCTGACCATCGTCATGGCCGGGGTGTCGTTCGCCGCCTACGCCCTCGTGAGGGTGTTCGGGCCGTCGCGCGGCCTGATCGCGGCGAGCCTGGCCAGCGCCTTGGTGTCGTCGACGGCCGTCACCCTGAACCTCGCGCGGGTGGCGCGCGCCGATCCGGCGGCGGCGCGCCTCGCGGCCGGCGGCGCGCTGTTCGCCGGGGGCGTGATGGCGCTGCGGCTATTGGGCGTCGCCGCGGTGCTGGCGCCTGGGCTCCTCCAGACCCTGGCCGTTCCGCTGGGCGGGTTCGCGATCGCCTCGGCGCTCGCAGGCGCGCTGACGATCGGCCGCTCCGGCTGGCGATGGGAGATGGCGGACGGCGGCGCGATGCGGAGCCCCTTCGAATTCGCCCTGGTGCTCAAGCTCGGTCTCGTCCTGGGCGTGGTGATGGCCGCGGCGCGCTGGATGTCGGCGGCCTACGGAGCGCAGGGCCTGCTGCCGCTCTCCGCCCTGGCCGGGCTCGTCGACGTCGATGCGGTGGCCCTCGCGGTGTCGCGGATGGTGACGAACGAGGGCCTGGACCCCGCCACTGCGGTCGCGGCGATGCTGCTGGCCGCAGCCGTCGACAGCCTCTCCAAGGCGGGCATCGCCACGCTCGTGGGCGGGCGCGGGTTCGGGGTCCGCTTCGCGGCGGGGACGGCCGGGGCGGCGGCGGTCGCGGCGGTGGCGTGGTGGGTGTTCCAGGCCGCCTGACAACAGCCGTCGAATTGTCCCGCACCAAGGTCATCGCCCGACCCGCGTCGTCGGCTTTCGGCGTCAGCCCTGGAGGAGCGGGCGATGAGCCGGCGCAGGTTGCTGATCGGCGGTCGCGTCGGGCGCTCGTGGACAGGCGATTTGATCTCGCGCAAGGTCGGCGACCGGGCGCGGTTCCAGGTTGCACAGGATTCGCCTCGCAGACGCGTGACACTCAGGAGATCGACGATGCGCTCGATGTTCCTTGCACCCGTGATCGGCCTCTCTGTCCTGCTCGCGCTCCCGGCGGCTGCCGGCGCCGCGATCCACCTCCAGATGAATTTCACCGGCGTCGTCACGACGGGCTCGGTCGGGCAGGTGCTGATCTACGACGATATCTCGTCCCACACCCGGTCCTTCGAGGCCGAGCCCGTCTCGATCTCGCTCTCCCTGACCAAGGACCAGCAGTACTTCTACGTCGACCACTTCTCTGTAGCCTGGTCGGACGACGCCGATCCGCTGCCCTACATCGACCACTGGGGTGGCGAAGGCGTTCCCCAGACAGGAACGAACGAGAGCTTCCTGGGCTTCTACTCAACGGTCGACCTGCACGAGACCGGCGGCTCGATCACGATCTTCCCGACGCCGAACTTCATCGCCTTCACCGACTCCAAATTCGGCCTCGCGTTGAACTTCGTCACCAGCGGCCCGCACGATCCGCTCTCGGCCTTCACCGACACGGTCACCGGCGGCGGCGACATCAATGCTTACCTCACCTACGTGTTCGACCCTGAGCTTGGCCCGTACGACGCAGACTCCACCGTCCACTTCGCCGTGACGAGCCTCGAGCAGACCCGCGGCGTTCCCGAACCGGGCGCGTGGGCGCTGATGCTGCTGGGATTCCTTGCCGTAGGCACGGCGATCAGGCGTCGCGCAGGGCATGGCGCGTTCGGCGCAGTGCGCTGACTGGGAGGCACACGACGGCAGGAAGGGCCGGGGCGACGCCGCCGAAGTTCGCGACGGGGCTGCGAGCAGGGACCTGCTCTCGGGCGTTCCTCGCGGCCGCAGGCATCGGGCGGCCAGGCGGCAGCGATCAGGCCGCCTCGTCGTCCGGAACCTGACGTCGGCTGGACATCTCTTCTCGGGCCCGGTGCGCCAGGCGCTCGTGCAGCGCCGCGGCCCTGGCGCAGCGGGCGTGCAGCTGCTCCAGCTCCCGGTCCGTGAGCCGTTCGATGCCGACGAACTCGTTCTCGGCCGCGGAGGTGAGGATCAACTCGTCAAGCTTGGTCTGCAGGGCCAGGCCGTCGCGGTTCTGGGTGTTCTGGATCAGGAACACCATGAGGAAGGTCACGATGGTGGTGCCGGTGTTGATCACCAGCTGCCAAGTCTGGGAGTAGCCGAAAAACGGGCCCGTGGCGGCCCAGGCGAGGACCACCAGCAGGCAGGCGGCGAAGGCCGGCGGACTGCCGGCGACGCGGGCCGTGCGGGTGGCAAAGGTGGAGAAGGCGCGTTCGAGGTCCATGCGCCCTGGGTAACTGGGGCAGGATCGCCGCGCTTTGATCTCGGTCATGGGCGCTGGCGCGGCCTTGCGGGGCGCAAGACCCCCGGCGGGGTGGCCATTCGAGCCGGAGGCTCCAGGGTGGGCTCGTCGGCTTGATCCGGATCAAGGCGAAGCGAGCAGGCCGGAGCAGCCTCGATCAGGATGGAACCCCAGCTCAGGACCTGCTGACCATGAACGCCCACCTTATGATTGCCGCCGCCGCGATGGCGTTCGCCACCGCCCCAGCGCTCGCCCAGGACCCTGCCGCGCACCAACCCGAAGGCGCGACCGCTTCGAAGCCCATGGACATGTCCAAGATGACGCCGGAACAGATGCACAAGCACTGCGCGATGGTGATGGGCGGCAAGATGCAGGGAGCGCCGAAGCACGACCATTCGGCCGACAAGCTGGGCCATGCGCCCGCCACGACGCCGCCCACGGACGCCGAAATGAAGGCGATGCACGACAGGTGCGCGAAGATGATGGCTGAGAAGACCGCGCCGGCCGCGCCGGCCAAGAAGTGAGCTGATCCACACGGGCGCGGTGGCTTCACGACGGCGACGGACCCGTGTGCGGCCTGTCCCTCTCGACGAGCCTTCTGAGACCTCGCGGCTCGCAGATTCTGGCGCCGGCGGAGCTGATTGGCGCCGATCGACTGATATGGCGATAGGAATGGTGGTGGGTGCAGTTCGTAGCTAAAAACTCTCCGGACTTGCGGCAAACACGGTCGCGACCGACGACCGGCCCACCTCGCGTTCCTGGCGCCCGATATCCAGCGAGCAACTCTAGCGGGTCACCCGGTGGCCTATCCGATTGGGGAAATCCCCCTGGCGTGGCCTGAGCAGCGGAGGTTGTTTGGCCTGATCGCGGAGGGTTGAGGCCCACGGGCTGCCCGCGCCCGTTTTCACAGGATGGCGAAGATCGAGTGGCGAATTCCAGTGGTGGTGCGGTGGCCGCAGCCGACCGCCAGCAGGCCATTCAGCCAAGCGTAGCGCGGATCGGCTGTCTCGAAGACTGGCGCGATGCGGATGTAGTACTCGGACGATGGGACGTCGGCGCGGTCCGGATCGCGGAACGCGGTGCTCACCGCGTCGCCGATCACGCTTCGGCCGGTGTAGGTGACGTAGATTATGGCCCCGTCGTCCGTCTTCCAGAGGACCCGCGCGTCGAACGTCCCGGCCGTCTCGCTGGGCGCGATCTCTCCGCTGGTCGACCAGTTGCCGCCGCCGGGCACGATCTCACCCGACAGCCGTGGTCCTTCGAAGCGGCCGCCGGAGACGTAGCCCACGCGCCGCGACGTCCAGGGTGACTGGCCGAGCGGCATGATCGCGCCCTCGACCAGGAAGTCGGCGACGCACAGCGGCTCGCTCCGCAGAGCGGGGAAATCGAACGCGAGGCCCGCCATCAGCGCGCCGGACGTGCGCCGCCCAGGAAGTCGGCGGCGTTGAAGCCCTCGGGCGCGGCCACCTCGACGATGGGCTCGTCGCGGTTGTCGTACTCCATCCGCAGCGCCCGGGTGATCACTGCATGCATCGCATAGAGCGTGGTAATGTAGGTGAATTCGAAGATCTGCTCGTCTGACCAGAAGGTCTTCAGCTTGTCGAACACCTCGAGCGGCGTGCGCCCGTCGCCTGCGGTCAGGCAATCGGCGTAGGCCAGGACGGCGCGCTCCTGGTCGTTGAACACGTCCGCGACGGTCCAGTGGGCGATGGCGTTGATCTTCTCGTCCGAGACGCCCAGGCCGCGCAGTGACTTGCAGTGTTGCGAGAAGACGAACTGGCTGCCCTTCACCCATCCGGCGCGGGTCTGGCCCAGTTCGCGCAGCACCGGGTCGATCTTGCGGTCGGGATGGCGGTAGACCGCGAAGCCGTCGACCGCGTGCTTGAAGATGTCGGGCGCCAGCGCGAACACGGTCCACCAGTCGCCGGGCGTGCCGGTGGCGGTGCCGGGCTGGGCGACCGGATCGCGGCCGGGCCCGAACAGACGGTCGTAGTAGGCGTTGACGACGTCGGAGGTGACCTGGTCGCGCGGGACCTGGCGCAGGACGGGCATGGGCGGTTTCCTCAGGCGAACTTGCGAAATTCGGCGACGCGGGCGCTGTCGAAGTATTCGTCCAGGCGGGTGATCTTCCCGTCCCTGACTTGGCAGATGATGCACGCCGGCAGGGCCAGGCGCACACCGTCGTGCTTGCGGGTGCCGCGCAGCACGTGCTGCTGGAGGAAGCCACCCGGGAAGACCTCGACGCGGCGGTTGTCGTAGACCCGGTCCAGGATACGCGTGACCATGCCGGCCAGCGTCTTCCTGTTGTCCTCGGGCCCCTGGATCTGCTCGTCGGTGTTGTGCCAGATCTCGGCGTCGGGGGCGTAGCAGGCGACCAGGCCGTCGATGTCGCCGGCTTCCACGCAGTCGAAGAAGCGCTTGGCGAGCGCGCGCATCGCGTCGTCGGACATCGGGGTCTCCTTAGGCTCGCGGCGCGGCGTACGGCCGGCCCTGCATGTCGTGCTGGAAGAGCATCGCCCACTGTTCCGGCGTGACCGGCATCTTGGTCTTGGCCTTCTTGAGCTGGAAATTGTCGGGCGGCAGGTAAGCGCCCTCTCGCACCGCGGGCCGTTCGCCGACCCGCTCGAACCAGGCGGCCAGCGCCGGCCAGTCCGCGATCTCGATATCGATGGCGCGGGCGGCGCGGATCCAGGACCAGCAGGCAATGTCGGCGATCGAGTACTCGTCTCCGGCGAGGTATGGCGCCTCGGCCAGCCGCGCGTCCATCACGTCCAGGAGGCGCAGCGCCTCGGTCATGTAGCGGTTGACCGCGTACTCCGGCGGATCGGGCGCGTAACGCACGAAGTGGTGGGCCTGACCATGCATCGGCCCCAGGCCCGACATCTGCCACATCAGCCACTGGTGCGCGCGGTAGCGGGCGCGCGGCTCGGCGGGCAGGAACTGGCCGGTCTTCTCGGCGAGGTAGATCAGGATCGCGCCGGTCTCGAACATCGGATAGGGCGCGCCGCCGCCGATCGGGTCGTGGTCGACGATGGCCGGCGCCCGGCCGTTCGGGCTGATGGCGCGGAATTCAGGGGTGCGGAGATCGCCGGCCAGCAGGTTGTAGGCGATGATCCGATGCTGGAGCCCGGTCTCGAGCAGCATGATGGACACCTTGTGGCCGTTCGGCGTCGGCACGAAGTGCAGGTCGATCATCAGCCGGTCACCACGTTCATGCGCCGCGCGCCGTTCGCAGCCACCAGGCCCGCGATGTCGTCACCGCCATAGGTGGGATCCGCCGACGTCCCGAAGGCGCCCAGGATCTCGGCGAACTGGGCTTGCGCCATCCCCTTCCACTCGGGATGGGTGAAGATGAAGAACTGGCCGGCCTCGATGGCCTGCGCCACGCGTTCGCCGATGGGACCGGGGTCCATGCCGCCGGCCAGCACGCCGCTCATGTTCTGCGCCGTCTGGGCCGCCTGCCCCTGCTCGCCCGCGCCGGGGCGGAGGGACGCGGTGGTGGCCACGATGTTGGTCGCCGACATGCCGGGGCAGAGGACCGAGATCCCCACATCGGTTTCCGCGAGCTCATTGCGCAGGGCCATGGCGATGCCCAGGGTGGCGAACTTCGAGGAGATGTAGGCCACCGAGATCGGCGGCGGGACGATGGCCACCATCGAGGCGGTCAGCGCCAAGTGGCACAGCGCGCCCGACGCCTTCATCCCGCCCAGGAAGGTGCGGCAAGCGTAGAGATGCGCGTGCGCGTTGACGGCATAAGCCCACCGCCAGACCTCGGGATCGTAGGTCTCGAACCTGCCAGAGCCGCCGCCGACGCCGGCGTTGGAGAAGAGGATGCGGACCTCGCCGAATCGCGCGGCCGCTTCGCCGGCGCGGGCCCAGTCGGCCTCGTCCGCCACGTTCAGCCGGATGCCCACCGCGTCCACGCCCCGGGCGCGCAGTTCGGCTGCGGCGGCTTCGACCTTGTCGGCGACGATGTCGGCCAGGATCACGCGCGCGCCGCGGGTCGCCAGCGCCCGGGCGGTGGCCAGGCCAATGCCGCCGGCGCCGCCGGTGATGAAGGCGGTCTTGTCCTTCAGGTCCTTCATGCCACGGCCTCCCGGTGGACGGCCTCGGCATCGCGCCCGACCACGCGTGAGACCCCGAAGTAGCCCGCTGCGGCGACCACGGCCACCGGCGCGAGCCAAAGCAGCGCGGTGCGCAGCGGCGCCTCGGCGCCTTGCGAGGCCAGGCCGTCGCTCAGCATGCCGATGGCCAAGGGCCCGCCGCCGAGGCCCACGAGGTTGAACGCCAGCAGCAGGAGGGCGGTGACGGTGGCCCGCGCAGCGGCCGGCGAGAGGTTCTGCACCAGGGCGAGCGCGGGGGCGACGTAGATCGTGCAGCAGACCATCGGCACGGTCATCAGCGCCAGCGAGGTCTGCCAGTCGGGCGCCATCACGGCCAGCGCCAGGGTCGGCGCGGTGAGGAGCATGGAGACACCGGGCACCCAGGCATAGGCCTTCAGGCTGCGCCGCGCCGCCCAGTTCACAAGCGCGCCGCCGCCCGCGATGCCGACGCCGAAGCAGAGGCCGGCGGCCGGCCCGAACCAGCGGGCGATTTCGGCCAGCGGCATGCCCTGCACGCGCATCAGGAACGCCGGGATCCAATTCAGCATGCCGTAGCTGACGAAAGCCGAGAGGCCACTTGCGAACAGCAGCCAGCGCAGGGTGGGGCGTGACAGGAAGAGCCGCACCGTAGGCCCCAGGCGGGCGGGCTCGGCGTGGCGGGCCGGGCCGTCGTCCAGTCCGCCGCGGGCCGGCTCGCGCACCAACAGCACCAGCAGCAACGCCGCCACGACGCCGATCGCGGCCACTAGCACGAAGGCGCCGCGCCAGCCGAACTGGCCCGCGGCCCACCCGCCCAGGCTGGCGCCGATGAACACGCCCAGCGGCCCGTTGGCGGTGAAGAGACCGATGACGGCCGGCCGATGCCGGGCCGGGTAGTAGTCCGCCAGGATGGCCAGCGAAGGCGCGGTGCCGCCGGCCTCGCCCACGCCCACGCCGAAGCGCGCCAAAGCGAGCTGGACGAACGACTGGGCGAACGCGCAGGCGCCGGTGAAGATGCTCCACATCAGGCAGGCAGCGGCCACCAGCCGGACCCGGTGATAGCGGTCCGCCAGCACCGCGGCCGGCACGCCCATGATCGCGTAGAACAGCGCGAAGCTGAGGCCGGTCAGCAGGCCCAGCTGGGTGTCGCTCAAGCCCAGCTCCTGGCGGATCGGCTCGGCCAGGACGGACAGGATCTGCCGGTCGACGAAGTTCATCGTGCCGACCGCCGTGAGCAGCAGGAGCGCTACCGTGCGGCCGGGCCGGGCGACGACCTGCGGCGAGTTCATGACGGCGGCGGCCTGGTCCATCTCACTCCCTCGATGGCGTCGTTCCGCGCCTTGCGTCCAACCGTATTCCGGGGTCCCGATGCGTCAAGCAAGTTTACGGTTAGCTTGCGAAGTATTCCGCGCGGTGCGTAGGCTCCGAGAAAAGGGAGCGTGCGATGGTGGGTCGGCTGGCGGGCAAGGTCGCGATCATCACCGGGACCGGCAGCGGCATGGGGCGCGCGGCGGCCCTGCTCTTCGCCAGCGAAGGCGCGGCCATCGTGGGCTGCGACGTCAATCCGGCGGCCGGCGCCGTGGCCGACGAAGTGCGAGCAGCCGGAGGGAGGATGGCCTCGCTGCAGCCGGTGGACCTGTCGCTGCAGGCGGGCGCCGAACAGCTGGTGGCGTTCGCCCTTGAGCAGTTCGGCGGGTTCGACATCGTCTACAACAACGCAGCCATGGCCTACTTCGCGTTCGTCCCGGACATGGACTTCGAGACCTTCGACCGCACGCAGCGCGAGGAGGTCGATATCATCTTCCACCTCTGCCGCGCGGCCTGGCCGCACCTGATCGCGCGCGGCGGCGGCTCGATCATCAACACCGCCTCGACGGCGGCGAAGCGCGCCTCGACTGGCCAGGGGATGTTGGCCCACTCGGCGGCCAAGGCCGCGGTCATCGCCATGACCCGCCAGTACGCGGCCGAGGGCGCGGCGCACGGCATCCGCGCCAACACCATCTCACCCGGCATGATCCGCTCGGCCCAGACCGAGCCGCTAATGAGACAGCCGGGCTGGACCGAGCGCGCCGTGTCGCGCCAGTTGATCAAGCGCATCGGCGAGCCGGAGGACGTGGCGAAGGTGGCCCTGTTCCTGGCCTCGGACGACAGCGGCTACGTCACCGGCGCCGACATCGCGGTGGACGGCGGCGGCACGGCCGCCTGAGGCCGCTCACGCTTCGCTGGATTTCAGCATGTTCTCGCCGAAGAGGTTCGACCACTCCTCGGGGGTCAGCACGGGCCGCTGGCTGCCGAGGTTGGGCGCGTTCTTCACCTCGGTGCCCCGCTGCACCGCTGGGCGGTCGCCGACGGCGGCGAACCAGCGGCTGATGTTGGCGTAAGGCTCCAGGCTTAGCGCGATGGCGCGCGTGGCGCGGACCCAAGGCCAGGCGGCCATGTCGGCCACGGAGTATTCCTCGGCGAGGTGCTCGGCCTGGCCGAGCCGGCGCTCCAGCACGGCGAGCAGGCGCCTGGCCTCGTTGGTGTAGCGCGCCACGCCGTAGTCCTGGCCTTCGGGCGCGTAGCGGATGAAGTGGTGCGCCTGGCCGTGCATGGGCCCGAGGCCGGCCATCTGCCACATCAGCCACTGGTGGGCGAGCGAGCGGCGGCGCGGATCGGCGGGCATGAACGCCCCGCCGGCCTTCTCGGAGAGGTAGAGCAGGATCGCGCCCGACTCCATGACGGCGAAGGGCGGTCCGCCGCCGATCGGCTCATCGTCGACGATGGCGGGCAGGCGACCGTTCGGGTTGACCCTCCGGTAATCGGGCGCGAGGTGGTCGCCCTTCAGCATGTCGTACGGGATCAGCCGGTAGGGCAGGCCCAGCTCCTCCAGCATGATCGTCACCTTGTGGCCGTTGGGCGTGGGCACGAAGTGGACGTCGATCATGGGGTTCCCTGGCGGACGCGGACAGAGTGGCGGCGGGCGTCTGGGGAAAGACGCCCGCCGCTGCTCTCCAGGCTAGAACTTCAGCCCGGCTTCGACAGCGATGGAGCGAAGCTCCTCGAGGTAGAGGATCGCTCGCGGCGAGGCGGTGATCGGGAAGGGCAGGTTGAACGCGCTGCCGGTCGTCTTCTCGTTGGTCAGGTTCTTGCCGACGACCGCCACGTGCCAGCGCTCGTCGACCGGTCCGTACTGAATCCGCGCGTCCAGCTTGGTGTAGGCTTTCTGAAGGCCGAAGAGCGGGCTCTGGTTGTCGGAGTCGAAGTACTTGGAGCGGCCGTACACGACGACGTTGGTGTCGAGCGCCATTTCGTTCGGCAGTTCGAACCGGTAGTGGCCGGTCAGGTTGTAGCTGAACTTCGACGTGTACGGCAGCGGCGCGCCGGCGATGTTGTTCGCCGCCTGGCTGGCCGGTGACGTCGGATTGCACTCGGTGATCGGCTGGGAAGCCAGGCACGCCGCGCCCGGGTAGTCGTCGTACTCGGCGTCCTGGTAGGCGGCGGCCAGGGTGAAGTCGAGGCCGCGCGCCGGGTACCAGGCGGCTGAGCCCTCGATGCCCGTTGAACTGGCGCTGGCGGCGTTGCCGGTCTGGTAGATCGAGAGCGCCGGGTTGTAGACCGACACCTGCAGGTCCTTGAACTTGGTCTTGTAGGCCGACGCGTTCAGCACCAGCCGCCCATCGGCGAGCGTCGACTTCACCCCCACCTCGTAGTTCTGGGACTTCTCGGGCCGGAACCGGAACGTTGCGTTGGTCGTGCCGTAGGTGTTGGAGACGAAGCCGCCCGACTTCGAGCCCCGACCATAGGTCGCGTAGACCATGATCTGCGGGTCGATGTCGTACTGCAGCGTGATCGAGGGATCCCAGTTGTCCTCGTTGTTGATCTCGCCGTTGGCCACCGTGTTCACCGGACGCAGGGCGAAGGGGCCATAGCGCAGGCGGCCGAAGAAGTGCGCACGCTTGTCGGTCGAGGTGTAGCGCAGGCTGCCGACGGCGCGGAATTGGTCGGTGAAGTGGTAGGTGCCCTGGCCGAACACCGAGAACGACTCCGCCCGCTGGCGGAATTCGGTGTTGAGCAGGCCGAAATAGACCAGCACGCCCGGCAGGTTGATGTCGAAGCCGCCGAGCTGGGTCAGGCGATACAGGGACGTGTCGTAATAGGCGCCGACGATGTACTCGAGCTTCTGCCCCGTGGGCGACAGCAGCCGCACCTCCTGCGACCACTGCCGGAAGTGCTCGGGATAGCTGTTGTAGACGCTGTTGCGGGTGGTCCCGCCGGTCGGCAGCGCCTGGTCGAAGTTGTTGACGATGTTCGACTTGAAGAACGAGTAGCCCGTGATCGACGTCAGCGTGAACTCGCCCAACTGAACGTTGCCGGTGCCCGAGATCAGCCAGGAGAAGGCCTTCGTGCCCTCGGGCCCGATCGGGTTCTGGGTCGAGAAGCGGAAGTCGTGCGGCTGCTGGCCGGTGGACAGCGGGCTCGACACGTTCATGCCGCCCTTGGTCTCGCGGTTCGCGTATTCGGTCTTCAGCGTGTAGTCGAACGTCTCGCTGGGCGTCCAACGCAGGGTCAGGCGGGCCAGCGCCATCTCGTTGGCCGGCTCGTCGTTCCCGTTCGCCCGGTTCTTGATGTAGCCGTCCTGGTCGACCAGCCGCACGGCGAGGCGCGCGCCGAGCGTATCGGTGATCGGGCCGGACACGTAGCCGGTCACTTCGGGGCCTTCGAGCTCGAAGTTGTAGGCCGCGGTCACACCGCCTTCGAAGCTGGACGTGGGGCCGGCCGAGACGATGCTGATGGCGCCGGCGGCGGTGTTCTTGCCAAACAGTGCGCCTTGCGGGCCGCGCAGCACCTCGACCCGCTCGAGATCGAAGAACGGTGACTGCGCCTGGCGGTTCTTGCCTGCGTAGACGCCGTCCATGTAGAGGCTGACGGCCTGGTCGAACGAGAAATTGGCCGGCGGCGAGCCGAAGCCGCGGATGTAGATGACGTCGTTGCCGGCGGTGGATTCGACCGAGACGTTCGGGGCGAACTTCACCGCCTGCTTGAAGTCGTTGGCGCCGAAGTCGGCGATCTTCTCGCCCGAGACGACCTCCATCGAGATCGGCACGTCCTGCAGCTTCTGTTCGCGCTTCAGGGCGGTAACGATCACCTCGCCGACGGTGTTTCCCGCATCGGCTTGGGCGTCGGCGGCGAAGGCAGGCCCCGCGCCGAGGCTTACCAGCATCGTGGTTGCAAACAGAATCCGGGCGATCATCGCCGTCTCCCCCTCTTCTTCCGTATCGGCGTTCTGTTGATCGAACGTTGTTGGCGGAACCTGCGCCCGTGGCCGTCTTATGTCAATTTACTTGACGGTTTGGCGACGCTTTCCCGGTGCGGCTGAATTCGCCTCAGACGCACGCGCCAATCGCAGCGCCGGGCGGGACCGGATTATGATTAGATTGCTAAGCGTTTCTGTCAACCGACGTCGTATGGCCGACCGAACCCTTTTCGCCGAGTGACTATTTCGCGGCTTCGAGCGCGGGTTGGAGGACCACGGGCCGCGACTTCCGGCCCTTGTCGTCCACGGCCTCGTGGGCGACGTCCTTCTCAGTGAAGCCCTTGTGGGTCCAGGCAGCGAACTCGAGCATCACGCCATCCGGATCCCAGAAGTAGACCGAGCGCACGAAGACGTCGTCGGTGACCTCGGCGCTGACCTGGCTGGGCGAATTGTCGTGGTTCAGCACCGGGCCGAGCTTGATGCCCTTGGCGCGCAGCTTGTCGACATACTCGTCGAACTTGTCGGGAGAGATGTTGAAGGCGAGGTGGTTCATCGAACCGTGGGCCGAGGCGATGTCGCCACCCCCAGGAAGCTGTGAAGGCGCGGCGATGCCGGGCGCCGCCGCCGGCGAGTTCGGGAACCAGAAGAAGGCCAGCGAGTCGCCGTTGCCGATGTCGAAGAAGAAGTGCTGGCCGTGGCCACCAGGCAGGTCGATGGTCTTGATCAGCGGCATGCCCAGCACGTCCCGATAGAACTCGACCGTCTTGGCCATGTCCTTGCACACGAGCGCGATGTGATTGACGCCGCGGATATCGAATTCGGTGTTTTTCGGCGCAGCCATGACGTTTCCTCGCATTCCTGGCCGGGCCCGCGGGCCCGATCGTTGTTCGCCCACATTAGACGCCCGGCGCCACATTCCGTCAATTTGATTGACGCTTACGTGCGACGCTGGACGGAATTTGATTAGAATTCTAACTATCCAATCGTGACAGACGCAGAAGACATCGTCGAGACGCTGAAGGCGAGCGGATTCCTGGCTCGTGACGCCGCTCCGGACCTGCACAGCCTGACCGGCGGCGTCTCGAGCGACGTGTTCCGGCTTGACACCGCCGAGGGGCCGGTCTGCGTGAAGCGGGCGTTGGCCAAGCTCCGCGTCGCCGCCGACTGGCGCGCGCCGGTCGAGCGGTCGCACTACGAGGTCGAGTGGCTGAAGACCGCTCG
Source organism: Phenylobacterium sp. (assembly GCF_036402295.1). Taxonomy (GTDB): domain Bacteria; phylum Pseudomonadota; class Alphaproteobacteria; order Caulobacterales; family Caulobacteraceae; genus Phenylobacterium. The sequence continues at coordinate 6,441 of NZ_DASWTE010000472.1, read as the reverse complement.
CGCCTTCGCCGGCGAAGCCGTTCCGCAGGTCCTGTTCGAGGACGCCGCCGCCAGCCTGTTCGTGATGAGCTTCTTCGACCCGGCCACCCACAGCGTCTGGAAGACAGACCTGTCGGAAGGGCGGGTGGACGTCGGGTTCGCGGGGCGGGTCGGCGCGCTGCTGGCAGCCGTGCATGCCGGCGCCGCCGGCTCGCCTGAGATCGCCGCTCGTTTCCAGACGACCGCGCTCTTCGAGGACCTACGTCTGAAGCCCTTCCTGCGCCACTGCGCCGAGGCGCACCCGGACCTCTCGGAGCGGCTCGTGGCGCTGGCCGATCGGACGGCGGCCGCGCGGATCACGCTGGTTCACGGCGACGTCAGCCCGAAGAACATCCTGCACGGGCCGCTGGGGCCGGTGCTGCTGGACGCCGAGTGCGCCTGGTATGGCGACCCGGCCTTCGACCTCGCCTTCTGCTCGGCGCACCTGCTGCTCAAGACCGTGTGGAAGCCTGCCTACGCGGCGGCGTTCCTGGCATCATTCGCGGCTCTCCAGCAGTCGTACCTGGCGGGGGTGAGCTGGGAAGCCGCCGAGGCGCTGGAGGTTCGCGCCGCCGAACTGACCGCCGCCGTGCTGCTGGCGCGCGTGGACGGCAAGTCGCCCGCCGACTATCTACGGACCGACGACGATCGCGGCTTCGTGCGGGATGCGGCCCGGCGCTTCGTCGCCGCGACCCCCGCCAGCATGAACGGCCTGGCCACCGCCTGGCGAGATGCTTTGGAAGCCCGATGAAGACCACGATCACCGCCGTTCGCGCCCGCCAGGTCTGGGACAGCCGCGGGCGCCCCACCGTCGAGGCCGATGTCACCCTGGCCGGCGGCGCCACGGGACGCGCCCTGGCCCCGGCAGGCGCCTCGCGCGGGGCCCATGAAGCCCTCGACCTGCGGGACGGGGGAGCCCGCTTCGGCGGCATGGGCGTTGACCTGGCCGTAGCGGCCGTGAACGGCGAGATCGCCCGGCTGCTGGCCGGCCGCGACGTGCGCGACCAGGCCGGCCTCGACGCGGCCATGACCGAGGCCGACGGGACGCCGAACCTCGCGCGCTTCGGCGCCAATGCGACGGTCGCCGTTTCGCTGGCGACGCTGCACGCGGCGGCGGCGGCCGAGGGCGTTCCACTCTGGGCCTGGCTGGCGCAGGGCCGGAAGGTGCGCATCCCGCTGCCCGAGATCCAGATCTTCGGCGGCGGCGCCCATGCCGGCCGCCGTACCGACGTGCAGGACTTCATGATCATGACGCCGCGCGCCGCCACGGTGCGCGAGGCGTTCGAGATCACGGCCGATGTGTTCCGCGCTGCCGGACAGCTGATGGCCGACACGGGCCGCCTGGCCGGCGCCGCCGACGAGGGCGGCTGGTGGCCGCTGTTCGATTCCAACGAGCAGGCGCTGGGCGACCTGACCGTCGCGATCGAGCGGGCGGGTTTTCGGCCGGGAGAGGACGTCTTCATCTCGCTGGACGTGGCGGCGAACGAGCTGGACGACGGGCAGGGGCGCTACCGCCTGGGTCTGGACGGGGCCGAGCTGTCGACGGCCGAGATGGTTGAGCGCGTGGCGGCCTGGGTGCGGCTCTACCCGATCCTGTCGATCGAAGACCCGGTGAGTCAGGACGACCTGACGGGTTTCGCGGCCGCGACATCGGCCTACGGCGAGCGGGTGCAGCTCATCGGCGACGACATCCTGGTGACCAACGCCGAGCGGGTTCGCCGTGCGGCGGAGGCCCAGGCGGGCAACGCTGTGCTCGTGAAGGTAAACCAGGCCGGCACGGTGACCCGGGCGAAGGCCGCGCTGGACGCCGCCCGGGCGCTGAACTGGGGCGCGATCGTCTCCGCCCGGTCGGGCGAGACCGAGGACGTCTCGATCGCCCACCTCGCCACGGGGTGGGACGCGGGTCAGATCAAGGTGGGTAGCTTCGCCCGCTCCGAGCGCATGGCGAAGTGGAACGAGCTGCTCCGGATCGAGGAGGCCATGGGCGCCAACGCCGTGTTCGCAGGGCCGACCGCCTTCGCGCCTTCCGTCGCTGCAGGCCTCGCATGAAGGCGGTCCTGCATTATCGGGCCAGCACGGGCTTCCGCCTGATGCTGGCGCGGCAGGCCGCGACGGCGGGCATCGAGGCCGTCGTCGTGGACGAGACCGACGACGAGGCCTTCGCACGCGAGATCGCCGACGCCGAGGTGCTGCTCCACGTGCTGAAGCCGGTGACGGCCGCGATGATCGCCGGCGCGCCGAACCTGCGGCTGGTCCAGAAGCTGGGCGTCGGCGTGAACACCATCGACCTGGAGGCGGCGCGGGCCGCTGGAGTGGCCGTGGCCAACATGCCGGGGACCAACAGCCAGGCCGTAGCCGAGATGACCCTGGCGCTGATGTTGTCGGTGCTACGACGGCTGTCCTACCTCGATCCCCTGACCCGTCGCGGCGAGGGCTGGGCGCCCGATCTCGACCTGATCGACGGCGTGGGCGAGATCGCCGGCCGCACCGTCGGCTTCGTGGGCTACGGCTCGGCGCCTTCGCGGCTGGGGGCGGCTCTGGAGGCCCTGGGGGCGCGGATCGTCTATACCGCGCGCGGCCCGAAGCCGGGCCTGCCGGGCCGGTTCGTGACCCTCGCCGAGCTGCTGGCCGAGGCCGACATCGTCTCGCTGCACGTGCCCCTGATGGCGGAGACCGAGGGCTTGATCGGGCGCGAGGCGCTGGCGGCGATGCGGCCCGGCGCCATCCTGGTCAACACCGCACGCGGCGGGCTGGTGGACGAGGCGGCGCTGGTCGAGGCGCTGCGATCCGGGCGCCTCGGCGGCGCGGGCCTGGACGTGTTCGCGGCCGAGCCCGTGAACCCGGCCAATCCGCTTCTGACGCTGCCCAATGTGGTCGTAGCCCCGCACCAGGCCTGGCTGACGCCCGAGACCCTGGACCGCAGCCTCGCCGTGGCCTTCGACAACTGCCGCCGGTTGATTGCCGGGCAGGCCCTCGTGAACCAGGTGGTGTGATGCAGCGTCCGACGGTCGTCTTCGCCACAGGCCAGCTCCTCACGGAAGACGTCTGGGCGCCCCAGGCGGCCGCCTTCAGCCACGACTACGACGTCGTCGTCGCCGACCACGGTCGCGACGACACGATCGCCGGCATGGCGCAACGGCTGCTGGACGCGGCGCCCGAGCGGTTCCACCTGATCGCCCACGCCATGGGCGGCTTCACCGCCTTCGAGGTCATGCGCCAGCAGCCCGAGCGGGTGCTGAGCCTTGTGCTGATCGCCACGCTCGCGCCGAACGACGGTCCCGCCCAGACCGAGCGCCGCCAAGGCTACATCCGGCTGGTGGAGGCCGGTCAGTTCGATCAGGTGGTGGAGGAGCGCGTGCCGATCCTGTTGCCGCCCGACCGCCGCGATGACGCCCGGCTGCTGGACCTCGTGCGGCGCATGGCCGACGACACCGGCGCCGAGCGGTTCCTCGCCCAGCAGCGGGCGATCATGAGCCGCATCGACAGCCGCCCCTCGCTGTCGGCCATCAACGTCCCGACGTTGGTGATCCGCGGCGCCGAGGACGGCATCACCACCCGGGCCCATCAGGACGAGATCCTGGCGGGCGTCCCGCACGCGCGGTTCGTCGAGATCCCCGGCTGCGGCCACCTGCCGACGCTGGAAAGCCCTGAGATGACCAACCGTCTCCTGAGGGACTGGCTGGCCGAGCAGCCCACCTAGCCCTGCAGTTCGCGGCGGACGATGGCGGCGCCGTCCGCCATCGCCTTCAGCTTGCCGAAGGCCACCTCGCGGCTCTGGTATTTCATGCCGCAGTCCGGCGCGATGATCAGACGCTCGGCGTCGATGTAGGGTAGGGCCTCGCGGATGCGGGCCGCCACGGTCTCGGCGGTCTCGACGTTCGGATCGTTGAGGTCGATGACCCCGTACATGATGTGCTTGCTCGGCAGCTCGCGCAGGATGGACGGGTCCAGCTTCGGCTGGGCCGCCTCGATGGAGATAATGTCGACGTCCGAGGCTTCCAGCTCCTCGAGGAAGGCGTAGCCGCCGGGCTTCGCGGCGCCGCGGTGGACATGGGCGTAACCGAAGCAGATGTGCAGGGCGGTGATCCCGCCCACGCCCTTCACCGCGCGGTTGATCGCCTCGATGGCGAAGCTCCGGGCCTCGTCCGCCTTGGCCTGAAGGTAGGGCTCGTCCAACTGGACGATGTCGACCCCCGCCGCGAACAGGTCGCGCGCTTCGGCGTTGACGGCGTCCGCGTAGTCGAGCGCCAGCGCGCGGGCGTCGGGGTAGTAATCGTTCTGCGCCTGCTGGGTCATGGTGAAGGGACCCGGGATGGTGATCTTCACCGGCCTGCCGGCGCGCTGCTTCAGGAACGCCGCGTCCTGCGACTCGATCGGTCCCGCGCGACGGATCTTGCCCGCGACGCGGGGCACCGGGTTCATGGCGCCGGTGCGGTCCATCGCCATGCCGGGCGGGTCGGTCTCGATCCCCGCCAGCGCCGTGGCGAGCCGGTTGGAATAGCTCTCGCGGCGCATCTCGCCGTCGCCCACGATGTCGATGCCGGCCAGCCTCTGGTCGCTGATCGCCACCAGCGTCGCCGCCTCCTGGGCGTCGGCCAGCTCCTGCTGGTCCTTGATGCGCCACAGCTCCTGCGCGCGGACGCGCGGCGGCAAGCGCGACTTCAGCCCCTCGCGGTCGATCAGCCAGTCGGGCTGCGGGTAGCTGCCGACGATGGTCGTGGGGAGGAGCGGCAGACCCGGGAGCAGCATTCGCGCTTTCCAATTGATTAGTATTCTATCTATTTCGTAGGAAGGCGTCCAAGGACTGTCAACGGACGCGATTGCGGCGTGACGGTCGCAATGGAATGGTCCGGGCATGACCGACATCCAGTTCTACGCCGACCCGGGCAACAGCATCGGCTATCTGACGCGCATTGCGTTCCGCTCGTTCTCGCGGGCGCTGGAGGTGCGGACGGCGCCTCACGGGGTCTCCAGCGGGCAATGGCGGTTCCTGCGGGTCCTGTGGCGCGAGGACGGCCTGACCCAGCGCGAGCTGAGCCGCCGCGTCGGCATGCGCGAGCCCACGACCGTAATCGCGCTGAAGAGCCTGGAGCGCAGCGGCTTTGTCGCGCGCCGCCAGAGCACCGAGGATCGCCGCAAGGTGCACGTCTACCTGACGCCCGAGGCCAAAGCGCTGCAGACCGTCCTCCTGCCCGCGGTGGCCGAGGTGAACCGCGTGGCGCTGGCCGGGCTCACCGAGGACGAGGTGAAGGTGCTGCGCAAGGCGCTGATCCAGGTGGGCCGCAACCTGGCCGCCGACGTAGGCGAGGACACGCCGACCGACTCCGCCGTGTGAGCCGGCTGAAGACCTAGGGGACCCCCAGATGACCGTGAAGCTCCTCGCCATGGCCGGCAGCACGCGCACCGGTTCGCTGAACCAGGCGCTGGTCGACCTCGCCGTCGCCGATGCGCGGACGAAGGGCGCCGAAGTGACGGCGATCCGGCTGAAGGACTTCGACCTGCCGCTCTACGACGGCGACCTCGAGGCGCAGGCGTTCCCGCCCGCGGCGCGCGAGCTGAAGCGGCTGTTCGTGGGCCACCACGGCTTCCTGATGGCGACACCCGAGCATAACGGCTCGACCAGCGCCGTCTTGAAGAACGCCATCGACTGGGTTTCGCGGCCGACAGAGCCGGGCGAGACCATGGTCACGCTGGCCGCCTTCCGCGGGAAGGTGGCTGGCCTGATGGCCGCCTCGATCAGCCCGTTCGGCGGCATCCGCGGCATCACCCACCTGCGCCAGATCCTGGGCACCATCCAGACGGTGGTGGCCACGGAGCAGCTGCTGATCCCCTTCGCCCAGAACGCCTTCGACGAAGCGGGCGCGCTGAAGGAGGCACTGCCGGCCCAGATCCTGGGCATGACGGTCTCGCGGGTGATCGACCTGGCGACCCGGCTGGAGCCGCCTACCGCCTGACCGCCGCGTCGAACGGTAGGGCGTAGCCCGTGAGCCGCGTGCGCAGCAGCTTCTTGTCGATCTTGCCGGTGGGGCCCAGCGGGATTTCGTCGACGAACAGGACATCGTCCGGCATCCACCAGCGGGCGATCTTGCCCTCCAGGAACTCCAGAAACTCCTGCTTCTCCGCGGTCTGGCCGGGTTCCAGCTGGACCAGCAGGATCGGCCGCTCGTCCCACTTCGGATGGACGACGCCGAGAACTGCGCAAAGGGCGGCCTTGGGGTGGCCGACGGCGATGTTCTCCACGTCGATCGAGCTGATCCACTCGCCGCCGGACTTGATGACGTCCTTCGCCCGGTCGGTGATCTGCATGTCGCCGTTCGCGTCGATGGTGGCGACGTCGCCGGTGTCGAAGAAGCCCTCGTCATCCAAGGCGCTGCCGTGGTCGCCGCCGAGGTAGGCGCTGGCGACCGTGGGGCCCTTGATCAT
>NZ_DASWTE010000471.1:0-5829 GCF_036402295.1 Phenylobacterium sp. | reverse complement strand
GCCTCCACCCGATCGACCGCCGCGCCGGCGGCGCGAAGAGCGGTTCGGGGACCACCGGGCCGGCGCGGGACTACACCATCAAGGTGGACGCCACCGGCCTGGACGCCGGGCGGGCCTACACCTTCGAATTCGAGGTCGCGGGCGTGAAGTCGCCGATGGGCCGCACGCGCACCCTGCCGTCGGGCAAGGCCGAGGACGTGGTGCTGGCGATCGCGTCCTGCTCGCTCTATCCGAACGGCTATTTCACCGCCTATCAGGCGATCGCCGACCTGCCGCGGGTCGACGCCGTGCTGCACCTGGGCGACTACATCTACGAGTACGGCGGGCCCAAGTCGTACGGCATGGACAGCGTCGTGGCCGCCGAGCGGCCGCACGATCCGCCGCGCGAGATCGTCAGCCTGGCCGACTACCGCCGCCGTCACGCGCAATACAAGTCCGACCCCCAGCTCCAGGCGGCGCACGCCAAGGCGCCCTGGATCGTGGTGTGGGACGACCACGAGACCGCCAACGACAGCTTCCTCACGGGCGCCGAGAACCATACGCCGGGCAAGGAGGGCGACTGGACCGCGCGCAAGGCCGCCGCGCTGAAGGCCTACTTCGAATGGATGCCGATCCGCGAGCCGGCCGGCGGCGGCCTGGCCGAGGCGGCCATCCGCAGCTTCGACTTCGGCGACCTCGCCTCGCTGATCATGATCGAGACCCGGCTGACCGCCCGCGACCAGCAGGTGAGCCTGGATGGTGACGCGCCCGAGGTGGACGGCAAGCGCGACCTTACCAAGCTGAAGGCCAAGCTGGCCGATCCCAACCGCCGGATGATGGGCCAGAAGCAGGAGGCCTGGGTCGCCGGCGAGCTCGCCCGCTCGGTGAAGGCCGGCCACGCCTGGCAGGTGATCGGCAACGAGGTGATCATGGCCCGCGTCATGTTTCCGAGCCCGAAGAAGGAGCTGACAGCCGAGCAGTACGCGGCGATCCCCGCCTCGGCGCAGAACCGCGTGCGGCGCTACGAGACGGCGCATGCCCTTGGGCTGCCGGCCGGCCTCGACATGTGGGACGGCTATCCACACGACCGCGAGAGGTTGTTCGGCCTGTTCCGCAACGCCGGGGCGCGGCCGATCGTGCTGACCGGCGACAGCCACTCGTTCTGGGCCAACGAACTGCATGACGAGGCCGGCCGCCGCGTGGCCTGCGAGTTCGGCACGACGGGGATCACCAGCCCCGGCGCCGGCGAGCTCTCGCCCGGGATCAACGCCGGCGACCTGATCGCCAAGGCCAACAAGGACGTGGTGTTCAACGACCAGATGTCGAAGGGCTACCTCCTGCTGACGCTCACCCGCACCGAGGCGCGGGCCGACATGATCGCGGTCTCGACGATCACCTCGAAGACCTTCGAGACTAAGGTGGTGAAGAGCTTCAAGGCCGCGCCGGACGGCAAGGGCGTGTCGGCGCTGAGCGAGGCCTAGCGCCGCTCCAGCGCCAGGCGCACGCCGAAGGCCAGGAACACGCCGCCGGTCAGGCGGTCGAGCCAGCGGACCACCGCGGCGCGCTGCAGGACGCCGGCGATGGGGCGCGTGGCGGCGATCAGGGCGGCGAACCAGAGCAGGCCCATGACCGCGTGCATGGCGGCGAGCAGGAAGATGAAGGGCCCGGCCGGCGCGCCTGCAGGCAGGAACTGCGGCAGGAACGAGACGTAGAAGACGCCGACCTTCGGGTTCAGCAGGTTGGTCAGAAAGCCGCGGCGCATCCAGGCGAAGTCATCGCCCGCGGGGCCGTCCGGCGCCGACAGCTCGAACTTGCTGCGCGGCTTCAGGATCAGTCCGATGCCCAGCCAGACGAGGTAGGCCGCGCCCGCCCACTTCAGGACGTCGAAGGCGAGCGTCGAGGCTTCCAGCAGAACCCCAAGGCCCAGCGCAACGGCCGCGCCCCAGGCCAGGCAGCCGGTGACGATGCCGATCGCCGCCAGCGCCGCGCGCTTGGCGCCCTCGACGGCGGCGGTGCGCAGCACGAGCGCCGTGTCGAGGCCCGGCGTAATAGTGAGCAGCGCCGCGGCGACGCTGAAGGCGAGAAGGGCCTGGACGACCGTCACGGCCGCTTCACCAGCTTGCCGCCCTCGACCACGCGGTAGAAGCAGGACCGCGCGCCGGTGTGGCACGCCCCGCCGTCGCCCTGCGGGTACACCTTGAGCCAGACGGCGTCCTGGTCGCAGTCGATGCGCAGCTCGTCGATCACCTGCACCTGGCCGCTGGTCGCGCCCTTGTGCCAGAGCTCGTTGCGCGAGCGACTGAAGTAGTGGGCCTCGCCGGTCGACAGCGTCCGGTTCAGGGCCTCCTCGTTCATCCACGCCAGCATCAGCACCTCGCCGGTCTCGGCATGCGTCGCCACCGCCGCGATCAGGCCGTTGGCGTCGAAGCGCGGCGCGAGCGTGGTCCCCTGCTCGAGGGCGTCGGTGGAGCGGGCGGTGGGGAAGCTGGTCATGGGGGAACATATGGCCCAGCCGCGTCGCAAGCGCACCGGGTTTCCACGCCGGCTGCACGCCGGACGCACGTCCGGCGCCTAGCGTGGCCGCACATGAACCTGAACGCGTGGATCAAGGGCCGGGTGCTGGCCTTCGAGGGCCTCGCGCGCCCGTGGGCCGAGCGCAGCCGACTGCGGGGCTGGGCGTACGAGTTCCTGCTGTTCGGGCTGAAGCAGGCCTGGGCCTGCCTGTTCGGCGGCGCGTTGGTGGTCCTCTTGATCGGCACGCACCTCTGGTGGCCGGCCGACGCCGCGCTCAGCCGCTACGACCTGCTGGTGGTGGCCGCCCTGGCGCTGCAGGCCTTCCTGCTGGCCACCCGGCTGGAGCGCTGGGACGAGGCGCTGGTGATCCTGGTGTTCCACGTCGTTGGCACGGCGATGGAGGTGTTCAAGACCGCGCAGGGCTCGTGGATCTACCCCGAGGCGAGCATCCTGCGGATCGGCGGCGTGCCGCTGTTCTCGGGTTTCATGTACGCGGCGATCGGATCGTACATCGCGCGGATCTGGCGGTTGATGGAGTTCCGGTTCGAGAACTATCCGCCGCTCTGGGCGCCGGGGCTGCTGGCGGTGGCGGCCTACGTGAACTTCTTCACGCACCACTTCGTGCTGGACGTCCGCAACGCGCTGTTCGTGCTGTCGATGATGATCTTTGCGCCGACCTGGACGGTCTTCACGCCCGACCGGACGCCCCGGCGGATGCCGATCCCGCTGGGCTTCCTGCTGGTCGCCCTGTTCATCTGGATCGCCGAGAACGTGGGCACCTTGACCGCGGCGTGGAGCTATCCTGACCAGCGCGACGGCTGGCGGATGGTGTCGATCGGCAAGCTGGGCGCCTGGTACCTGCTGATGCTGCTGAGCTTCGTGCTGGTGTCGCTGGTGCACCGGCCGAGGGCGCCAGGGGAAGGGGAAAGCACGAACCCGCTTACCTCCCCCGCGCAGCGGCGGGAGGGGGACCAGTCGCCGAAGAGCGACTGGTGGAGGGGGCGAGCCTCAAGCTCCGCGGATGGGGCGAGCTGAACTGAATTCAGCGCGTGGGGCTCGCCCCCTCTACCACGCGCTCTACGCTGCGCTCGGCGCGCGGTCCCCCTCCCGCCGCAGCGCGGGGGAGGTGAGGCGCCGATCCTACCGGTTCACGAAATCCAGGAACCGCTGACGCAGGGTCGGGTCGGTCTTGAAGACGCCGGTGAACTGGGTGGTGATCGTGCTGACGTGGCGGTGGTGGACGCCGCGGGTGGTCATGCACTGGTGGGCCGCGTCGATCAGGACGGCGACGCCGGCCGGGCGCAGGCTGTCAGTGATGGCGTCGGCGATCTGCTGGGTCATGGTCTCCTGGGTCTGGAGACGCCGGGCGAAGATCTCGACCACCTTGGCCAGCTTGGAGATGCCGACCACGCGGTTCGTCGGCATGTAGGCCACGTAGGCCTTGCCCAGGAACGGCGCCATGTGGTGCTCGCAGTGGCTCTCCACCTCGATGTCGCGGAGCATGACGATGTCGTCGTAGCCCTGCACGTCCTCGAAGGTGCGCGACAGCTCCTTGGACGGGTCGAGGTTGTAGCCTTCGAACCATTCGCCGTAGGCGTCGACCACCCGCTTGGGCGTGTCGATCACGCCTTCGCGGCGCGGATCGTCGCCGGCCCAGGCGATCAGCGTGCGGACGGCCTCCATGGCCTCCTCGCGGGTCGGGCGCTTGAAGGGCTCAAGGTTTCCATCGTCGGACCCGATGAGGGTTCGGTCGCGGGAAATGGCGTCCATGAGAGAGCGTTTCTTTCCAGGGCTGAGTTGCGCCGGGACGATGGTCCCGGAAATGACGCGTGCCACCCTTTCACTTCGGACCTGGCCTTGTGGCCTCGGGTCCGGGCGATCTGTATATGGGCGCAAGGCCCACCTGGGCAACCGTTCCGCAGCGTTACCGTGAGATATGACCCTTAGCCTCTACGACACCATGCGCCGCGAGAAGCGGCCCTTCGCGCCCCAGGATCCCAGCCGGGTGACGATGTATGTCTGTGGGCCGACGGTCTACAACTTCGCCCACATCGGCAATTTCCGGCCGGTGGTGGTGTTTGACCTGCTGTTCCGGGTGCTGCGCGACGTCTACGGCGACCATGCGGTGCTCTATGCCGCGAACGTCACGGACGTGGACGACAAGATCAACAAGAAGGCGGTCGACGAGGGCGTCGGGATCGACGTCATCACCAACCGCTACCTCGACGCCTACAACGCCGACGCCGCGGCGCTGGGCGCGCTCGCGCCCACCTTCCAGCCCCGCGTGACCGAGACCATGGACGCCATCATCAAGATGATCGGTGACCTGATCCGTAACAACGGGGCCTACGCCGCCGAGGGCCATGTGCTCTTCGACACCCAGGCGTTCACCGACTACGGCAAGCTCTCGGGCCGGCCGATGGACGAGATGATCGCCGGAGCCCGCGTGGACGTGGCGCCGTACAAGCGGCATCCGGCTGACTTCGTGCTTTGGAAGCCGTCCAAGCCGGGCGAGCCGGAGTGGGAGAGCCCGTGGGGCCCCGGCCGGCCGGGCTGGCACATCGAGTGCTCGGCGATGATCGAGGAGGCGCTCGGTCTTCCGATCGACATCCACGGCGGCGGCATCGACCTCGTTTTCCCGCATCACGAGAACGAGCTGGCCCAAGGTGTCTGCTCCGGCCACGGCCGCGAGTACGCCTACGTTTGGATGCACAACGGCTTCCTGAACATGGCCGAGGAGAAGATGTCCAAGAGCCTGGGCAACGTCGCCCTGGCCCACGACCTCTTGAAGGCCTACCCGGGCGAGGCGATCCGCTGGGCGCTGCTCTCTGGCCACTACCGCCAGCCGCTGGAGTGGACCGACACCCTGATCGAGCAGGCCAAGAGCGCGCTCGACCGCCTCTACCGGGTGCTGGACGACAGCGCGCGGTTCCTGGCCGGCGAGCCGGCGGCGGACGGCTGGCAGAGCGCTGCGGCGGCGGCCGAGCATGCCAACGTCCGCCACGCGCTGCACGACGACCTGAACACGCCCAACGCGTTCGCCGCGATGTTCCAGCTCGCCGACAAGGTGCGCGCCGCGGTGATGGCCAAGGACGCGCGCGCGGTGGCCAGCGGCCGGGGCCTCTTGCTGGAGGCGGGCAACCTGATGGGCTTCCTCGCCGCCGACCCGCAGTCGTGGTTCCAGAGCGGGGCCGACGACGACCTGAAGTCCCGGGTCGAAGGCCTGCTCGCGGATCGTCAGGCGGCGCGGGCCGCCAAGAATTGGCCCGAAGCCGACCGCATTCGTGGCGAACTCGCCGCGCTCAATGTGGAGGTTATGGACGGTCCCAGCGGCGC
>NZ_DASWTE010000470.1:0-4723 GCF_036402295.1 Phenylobacterium sp. | reverse complement strand
GCCTGGTACCACTTGTCGTCCGAGGTGTCGGGCCGGAAGCGCGCCACGTTCAGATAGCCGCGGCCGGGGTCGTAACTGAACGTGCCGTCGGCCTCGGTGCGCTGCATGTTGAGCGTGGGCGTCACCGACCAGTTCTCGTCGAGGTCCACCTTCAGCGCCAGACGGGCGCCGTAGACGTCGGTCTCGTTGAAGTCGTTCTCGGCGAGGTTGTTGTTGTTGATGGTCACCGGGCCGGTCGGGTAGGTCAGCGTGGCGGCCTCGTTGTCGATGAAGCCGCTGTCGTGCAGCGCCCAGGCCACCAGGCGGACCGCCGCGCGGTCGCCCAGCGGCTGGTTCACGTAGCCCTCGAAGCCGTAGCCGATGTCGCCGTGCGAGACCGAGTTCACCTCGAGGTCGTAGGCCGCCTCGAAGGCCGAGGTGCTGGGCTTGTTGGTGATGATCTTGATCGTGCCGGCCTGCGAGCTCGCGCCGTACAGCGTGCCCTGCGGACCCGCCAGGACCTCGACGCGGGCGATGTCGTAGACGTGGATGTCGAGCGGGCCGGTGATGGTGGTGACCGGCTGTTCGTCGAGATAGACGCCGACGCTGGGCAGCGGACCCGAGTGGTTGCCGTTCTCGCCCGAGGCGATGCCGCGCATGTAGATCTTCGCGAAGCCCGGCGCCGAGGTGTTGATGGTCACGTTCGGCAGGAACTTGATGAAGTCGTTCATGTCCGACACCTGCAGCTGGTCCAGCCGCTGGGTGCTGAGCGCCGTCACTGCGACGGGCACGTCCTGCAGGTTCTCAGACCGCTTCTGGGCGGTGACCACCAGCTCCTCGAGCTGAGCCTCGGCGCTCGTCTGGGCCAAGGCGGGCGCAGCGACCGCGGTCAGCATCGTTGTCGTCAACAAGCCGAGCGACCAGTGCGCGGCGCGGCGCGAGATCCGTTCCGTCATCGTCATATCCCCCACAAACAAGGTTCGCGCCTGAACCCTCAAGGCGCATCCGGGTAAGCGTCGAGCACCGGCCCCAGCGCCGCCTTGAGCGGGCCGAGCCAGGGCTCATAGTTCCGCCAGTGGTCGGCGGCGTCGGTGAAGATCGGCCGGCGCACCTGCTCGGAGCTGGCGGTGCGCACGGCGCGGTCGTTTTCGTAGAAGCGCAGGCAGCCGTCCTCGAACGGCAGGCCGCAATAGGCCAGCAGCGCCCGTGTCTCGGCCTCGGGATCGGCCACCATGCGCTCGTAGACCACGCGATGGATGCGCCCGGGCAGAATTGCGACGAAGTGCTCCATAAGCGCGACGTAGTCGCTGTAGTAGCGGCCGAGATCGGTCAGATCGTAGGTGAAGCCCTGGCCGCGGGCGAAATGCTGCTTGAAGGCCGAGAAGCCGCAGCCCAGCGGATGGCGCCGCGCGTCGACGATCTTCGCGTTGGGCAGGATCAGGTGGATCAGGCCGACGTGGGCCCAGTTGTTGGGCATCTTGTCGATGAAGAACGGGCGGCCGAGCTTGCGGTGCACGCCGGCGCGTTCGAGGTATTCCTCGCCCAGGGCCTTCAACTGATCGGGGCCGAGGCCCGCCAGCATGTCTGGATAGACGCCGCTCGATGTCTTGCGCGCCTGCCCGCCGAGGCGCCGCGCCATGGCGATGATGTCGGGCAGCTCCTGGGTGCCCTCGACCTGGCTGTGGCTGGAGAGGATCTGCTCCACGAGCGTCGAGCCCGAGCGCGGCAGGCCGACCACGAAGATCGGGTCCGGCGCCGCGCAGCCCTGCCCGGCACGCTGCGCGAAGAAGTCGGGCGCGAACAGCGCCTGCGAACGCCGTACATGCAGCGAGGTCTCGTCGGCGTCGTAGGCCAGGTCCTGGCGGCGCATCGCGTTGCCTCGGGCGTAGTGGTCGAACGACGGGGCCCAGCGCGCCTGGTCCTCCAGCGCCTTGCCGAGCGCGAAGTGCAGGTGGAAACGGTCTTCGGGGTCCAGGTCGGTGCGGGCGATCTGGGTCTCCATCGCCGCCCGGTCGGCCTCGGAAAATTGCACGGTCTTGAGATTGGCGAGGCTCCACCAGACCTCGCCTAGTCCCGGCTGGAGGTCGAGCGCGCGGCGGTAGGCGTCGATGGCGTCGCCCTGGCGCCCGACGGTCTTCAGCGCATGGCCGTAGCTCATCCAGGTCTTGGGATGGCCCGCATGACGGCGCAGCACCCGGCCATAGTGGTCGATCGCGCCATCGTACTCGCCGATCCGCCCCAGCGCGGCGGCCTTCAGGTTGAGGTAGGCAGGGTTCTCGGCGTCGTCGGCCAGCAGCCGATCGAGCTGGGCGATCGCCTCGACCGGCTTGTTGTGACGGTAGAGGACGGTCGCGTAGTTGTGCCGCGCGGCCGTGAAGCCGGGCGCCAGTTCGACGCAGCGGGCCAGCAGGTTCTCGGCGTCCTCGGTGCGGCCCAGGCGCATGCCGGTCTCGGCCAGCATGCGGATGGCGGCGACGTCGGTCGGGCGCGCCTTCAGGATCGTGCGCAACGTCTGTTCCGCGACCGCCAGCTGGTTCTCGCAGAGCGCCTTGGCCGCGTGGATCAGCGCCGGGTCGCCGACCGAGGCGCGGACCGAGCGCAGGTAGGCCCGTTCGGCGCCCTCGACGTCGCCCTGCAGCCGCAGGGCCGCGCCCAGCAGGCGGAGGGCCTGGGGGTGCTCGCCGACCGCCTTCAGGATCTCGCGGGCCTGAGCCTCGGCGGCGGCGGCGTCGACGGACAGCAGACGCGCGGCGTGCTCGAGGGCGACCTCGAGAGTTCCGACGGTCTCTGCCGCTGCGCCCGCCACTGGGTCTCCGCCATGAAATATTTCGGATCGAAGAAACGGATGATGCGCTGACGGTGTCAACTCAAGGTCGAAGGCCGGGCTCACCCCAGAAGCCCGCCTGTGGCGGATAGAGCACGCCACGCTCGATCCGGCAGCCGCCTGCGCGGTCCTCGACCAGCCACCAGGGCCCGTCCAGGTCGACGGCGTCGGCCACCGCGCCGATCCACATGGCGGGTGCGATTGAGAGCGAGCTCGACACCATGCAGCCGGCCAGCACGCCGAGGCCGAGCTCGCGCGCCCGCTCGGCCATGGCCAGCGCCTCGGTGAGGCCGCCGGCCTTGTCGAGCTTGACGTTGACCACCTGGTAGCGTCCGACCACACGGGCCACGTCGGCGGCGGTGTGGACCACCTCGTCGGCGCAGATGGGCGCCGGATAGTCGAGGCCGTCGAGGGCGTCATCCGCGTCGGCCGGCAACGGCTGCTCAACCATCACCACCGGCAGGCGAGAAATGGGCTCGGCCATGGCCTCGAGGATCGCGCGCGTCCAGCCCTCGTTGGGATCGACGATCAGCTTCGCACCCGGCGCGGCCTCGGCCACAGCGAGCAGCCGCGCAACCGGGTCGCGGGCGTCCAGCTTCACCTTCAACAGCCGCGCATCCGCCGAGGCGGCGGCGGCCGCGCGCATGGCGTCGGGCGTGTCCAGGCTGATCGTCACCGCCGTCGGCATCGGACCCGGCGCCGGGCGGCCGATGCGGGCCGCGGCCGGGACGCCGTCGCGCCGCGCCTCCAGGTCCCAGAGCGCGCAGTCCAGCGCATTGCGCGCCGCGCCGGCGGGCAGCGAGGCCACCACCAGACGCGCCGGCTCGCCCGCCGCGACCCGCGCGCCGGCAGCCGCCAGCTGATCGGCCACCGAGGCCGCCGTCTCGCCGTAGCGCGGATAGGGCACGCATTCGCCCAGCCCGGAGAATGCGCCGTCGCGGAGCTCGGCCGTCACCACCTCGGCGTGGGTCTTCACGCCCCGGGAGATGCGGAAGGGCGCGCGCAGCGGCAGCCGTTCGGCGCGGACGACCAGCTCCAGGCTCACCGCCTTCCGCCGTCCCGGCGCATTCGACAGCGCTCACAACCCATGATTAGCATCGTCCGGGAAGCTGCATTTGGGGGCGGATCAATGACCGCAGAAGCCATCGAATCCCGCAAGCTCGATATCGCGGGAGTGCTGGGCGCCACATTCCAGGTGATCGGACGGAACATCGTCACCTTCTCCGTTCTCGGCCTCGTGCTGTCGGGTCTGCCGGCGGGCGTGCTGGCCTGGTTCCAGGCGATGTGGCTGAGCTCGCAGACCGACGGGCTGGCGACGGGCAACCTGGCGCTCAGCCCGGGCTACTTCACCAACCTGGGCTATGGCGTGCTGGTCTCGCTGATCACGACGGCGATCCTGCAGGGCGCCCTGATCTTCGCGACCGTGCAGGACATGAACGGCCAGAAGCCGCAGGTTGGCGAGGCGCTCGCCACCGGCCTGCGAAACTTCCTGCCGCTGATCATCGTCAGCATCCTGTTCGGCGTCGCCGTGGTGTTTGGCATGATCTTCCTGATCGTGCCGGGGATCATGATCGCCTGCGCCTGGTGCGTGGCGGTGCCGTCGCTGGTCGCCGAGCGGACGGGCATCTTCGGCTCGTTCGGCCGCGCGGCCGAGCTCACCCGCGGCAACCGCTGGCGGATCTTCGGGCTGTTCTTCCTGATCTGGGTCATCCTCGTCGTCCTGGGGGCGGTGATCGGCAGCATCACGGCGGCGACGATGTTCGCCACGCCCGGCGCGCTGGAGAACCCGATGGCTGTTGCGGCGAGCCCGCTCAACATCGGACTGCAGGTGATCCAGCAGACGATCACCGCCGTGATCAGCGCCTCGCTGGTGGCCGTGCTCTACGTCGAGCTGCGCAAGATCCGCGACGGCGCCGGCCC
>NZ_DASWTE010000469.1:0-10967 GCF_036402295.1 Phenylobacterium sp. | reverse complement strand
CACCCGGGCGAAGGCGGCGTCGGCCGGGTCGCGGACGTGCAGCTCGCGCCCGGCGGCGAAGGCGATCAGCTTGGAGTCGGAGCTGGCGGCCACCGCCTCGATCCAGCGCCCGGGAACCTTGGCGAGTTCCGTGGCGCCCGCGGCCGTCGACAGCACGACGCGCCCGTCGTCGCCGCCGGTCAGGATGCCCTCGCCGGCGACCGGCAGGCAGGCCGACAGCACCGCGCCGTCGTGCGCCTCGACCTGCTCGCCGCCTTCGAAGCGCACCGATCCGTCGCCCAGGGCGAAGCTTGCGCGGCCCGCGCGGTCGAACAGGGCGGTGGTGACATAGGCGTCGAAGTCGAAATTCATGCGCGCGCTTTAGTGCGTCGAGCCGTCGCGGGGCAAGCGCCGGGCGTTCCCGCTGTTCGAACGCCGTTCAGCGCTTTCACGCTTTACAAGGGCTTGGCGGCTTGCCAATGGTCGCCGCGACAAGCGCGGACTGCGCGCGCGAAGGGTAAGGAACCAGGACGTATGGGCGCAAAGGTTGGCGGAGGGGGCGGCTCGAAGTTCGACCTCGGCCAGAACTCGGACATGAACGTGACGCCCTTCGTGGACGTCATGCTCGTTCTCCTCATCATCTTCATGGTGTCGATCCCGGCCGCGACCGTGTCGATCAAGCTCGACCTGCCGCCCGCGATCCCGCCGCCCCCCGGCACCAAGGTGAAGGAGCCGACGCTCATCAACATCCAGCGCGGCCAGGCGATCTTCATCGGTGAGGCGGCCACGAACATGGATCGCCTGGTCGGCGACCTGTCGGCCCAGCTGGCCCGCGACGAGCCGGCGATCCCGCCGACCGAGCAGCGCGTCTACATCCGCGCCGACCGGGACGTGCTGTACGGCGACTTCATGGCCGTGATGAACACCCTGCAGGGCAACGGCTTCTACCAGGTCGCCCTGATCAACGAAGAGCTCTAGGCCCTTCGGACAGACTATCGGACAGCCCGCCGGGGGAGACCTCGGCGGGCTTTTTCGTGCCCTGCGATTTGGGTCTTGCGAGAATGCACATGTGTAATATCTTACATGTGTAGCTTGCAACGGAGTCGCACATGGCTGCTTCCCTCTCCGCCACGTCCAACAGCCCCTGGAACATCCGCCAGAACGCCGACATCAACGTCACGCCCTTCGTCGACGTGATGCTGGTGCTCCTGATCATCTTCATGGTCGCGCTGCCGGTCTCGACCGTGTCGGTGAACGTGGATCTGCCGCAGTCCAACGCGAGCGCAGCGCCGTCGCAGCCGGTGATCGTGACTCTGACGCTGGACGGCCGGGTCTATGTGGGCGACCGCGCCACGACGCTTGACGGCCTGCCGGCTGCGGCGGCCGCCGCGCTGGGCAGTTCTGACCGCAAGCAGCGGATCTACCTGCGCGCCGACGAGGGCGTGCGCTACGGCGCCCTCATGGGCCTGATGAACACGCTGCGCCGCGCCGGCTACGGCAACCTCGGCCTGGTGGGTGAGGAGTTCTAGTCCCTAGCCTGGGCGGGCGGTCCCCATGGTGAGCCGCCCGTTCATCATTAAGCCGCAGGTAAACGTGTTCGTTTAGACCTGTGAGTTCAGGTGGGGTCAGAATGACCTCGTAGACAGCGCGAAGGCGCGAACAGAGATGTGGCAGGTCGTTGAGGTGTCGGTGGGACTCCAAACCCACCGCGGGCGGTATCGCACCGAGGGCAAGCGCCTGATCCTCGAGTGGCGCGGCGGACGCGCCGTCCAGTGGTGCGGCATCCTGCGCCCCGACGTCGTCGCCGCCTCACGTCTCCGCGCGCTGGTCTCGCACTCGCCGCTCGCCGCCTAGCCGCCCTCTCAGGCGGCGATGCAGTTCTCGAAGCCGGCCTTCAGCGCCGCCTCGTTCAGGTTCCGGCCGATGAAAACCAACCGCGAATAGCGGTTGTCGCCGTCGCGCCACGGCCCCTGGAAGTCGCCCTCCAGGATCATGTGAACGGCCTGGAACACCAGGCGCCGGTCCTCGCCCTTCACGTCCAGAATCCCCTTTGCGCGCAGGATGTCGACGCCCTGGGTCTGCAGCACGTTGTTGAGCCAGGCGGTGACCCGGGCGCCGTCGATCGGCCGCTCGGACGTCAGCGAGATCGAGGAGATGCCGCTCTCGGCCACATGGTCGTGGATGTGCCCATGGTCATGGTCATGATCGTGGCCGTGATGGTCGTGATCATGGTGGTCGTGATCGCAGTGGTCGTCGTGCACGTGGCCGGCCGCGCCGTGCGGTGGGTTCAGGAAATCGGGCTGCAGTTCGGTCACCCGGGCCAGGTCGAAGGCGTGGCGGCCCAGGATCGTGTCCAGCGGCACGTTCGAGCGCTCGGCCCGGCGGATCGGCGCCAGCGGGTTCAGCGTGCGGATGGCGCGCTCCACCTCGGCCAGCTCGGCCTCCGACACTAGGTCGGTCTTGTTGAGGATGATCTGGTCGGCGAAGGCGATCTGCTCGGCGGCCTCGCGGCTGTCCTTCAGGCGCAGCGGGAGGTGCTTGGCGTCGACGACCGTGGTGACGCTGTCGAGCTCTGTGCGGGCGCGAACGTCATCGTCCACGAAAAAGGTCTGGGCCACGGGGGCCGGGTCGGCGAGACCCGTGGTCTCGACGATGATCGCGTCGAACTTGCCCTTGCGCTTCATCAGGCCCGAGAGCACGCGGATCAGGTCGCCGCGCACCGTGCAGCAGACGCAGCCGTTGTTCATCTCGAAGACCTCTTCGTCGGCGCCGACGATCAGGTCGTTGTCGATCCCCACTTCGCCGAACTCGTTGACGATCACGGCGTACCTCTTGCCGTGGTCCTCGGAGAGGATGCGGTTCAGCAGCGTTGTCTTGCCGGCCCCGAGATAGCCGGTAAGCACGGTGACGGGTGTCTTGGTGAGGGTCTCGCTCATGGCGGCTCATGTAGTCGCCGTGAGCGCCCGAGGGAAGCTCAGCCCGCCAGCAGCGCCGCAGCGATCTTGTCGCGGGTGAGGGGAAGTTCGCGCAGGCGGGCGCCCAGGGCATGGGCGACGGCGTTGGCGATGGCCGCCATCGTGCCGCCCTGGCTGATCTCGCCCAGGCCGTAGGGGCGCGGATCTCGGGTGTTGAGCAGCTCGATCTCGACGGGCGGGACTTCGGAGAAGGTGAGGATCGGGTAGTCGTCCCAGGTGACCGAGGCGATCCCGGCGCCGCCCAGCTTCACCTGCTCTTTCAGGGTCCAGCTCGCGGCCATGACCATGCCGCCCTCGAGCTGGTTCCGCGCCCCGTCGGGATTGACGATCAGCCCGGCGTCGCAGGCGCACCACAGCTTCACCAGCCGGACCTCCTGCTCAACCTCCACCTCGGCGGCGACGGCGCACCATGCGCTGCGGCCACGGTGGCGGTCGTACGCGACGCCCAGGCCGCGGCCGGTCCCCGCCGCCCAGCGGCGCGGCCAGTCGCACATCTCCGCCGCCCTTTCGAGCACCGCGCGGCCGCGCGGGTCGCTCAGCATCGAGAGCCGGTAGGCGACCGGGTCCTGGCCGGCGATCTCGGCCAGTTCGTCGATGAAGCTCTCGCCGGCGAAGACGTTCGGCGGGCCGCCCAGCCCGCGCAGCGACGAGGTGCGCACCGGCGGCTTCACCACGTGCTCGACCGTGCGGGTGGCGGCGATGTCGTAGGAAGGGATGGCGTTCAGGAGGCCACCCGAGAAGCGGACCCCCGGGGGCATGGCCGGCTGCGGGCGGGGCGGCGGCAGGTTCTCGATCTTTGGCAGCGCATCGCCCGGCAGCGCCACGCCGCGGTTGGTGTGCGGCGGGTTCCAGATCTCGGCGGTGAAGTCCACGAGGCGGCCGGCGGCGTCCAGCTCGCCGGACAGCTCGATATGCATGGCCGCGCCCACGGGCGACCAGCCGAACTCGTCCTCGCGCCGCCACTGCACGCGGACCGGTGCGCCCGGCCGGCGCTGGGCGATCAGCGCGGCGTCGCAGGCCGCGTCGTCCGAGCCGTTGTGGCCGTAGTTGCCGGCGCCCGAGGCGTGGCGCACCTCGATGTCGTCCAGCGGGATGCCGGTGGCGCGCATCACCATGTCGGCCAGCGGATAGACCCCCTGGTTGTGCGCCCAGACGGTCATCCGGCCGTCCTTGAGCTCGGCCACGCCCACCGAAGGGCCGATCGAGCCGTGGGCGATGAACGGCTTGCCGTAGGCGGCGGCGTGGCGCCGGCGGTTGGCCGGCTCGGCCACCGGCGCGCCGGCGGTGAAGGTCTCGGCGGGCAGGGCCTTGAGCGCCGCGGGCTCGCTGAACGTCGGCGAGACGTCGCGGACGCCGTTCCAGCGGATCGTGGCGGTCGCGGCCTCCAAGGCGCGGACGGCCTCGGCCTCGGTGGCGGCGATCACGGCCACGAAGTCGTGGTCGACGAGGATGTCCACGCCGGGGACCGCCCGGCGGACGGCCGTCTCGTCCAGGCTGGCGAAGCGCGCGCCCGGGCCGGGCTGGCGCAGGACGCGGGCATGGCGCATGCCCGGCAGCCTGAGGTCGTGCAGGAAGGCCTCGCCGAACAGCTTGGGGGCGAGGTCCGTCCGCGGCTCGCTCACGCCCACGATCCGCAGCTGGTGCGGCGACTTCCACGGCGCCTCACCGGTGGGTTCGCGGTCGAGGTCGAGGCCGAGGCTCCAGTAGTCCTGGCCCGTAGGCCGGCCGTCGCGCAGCACGGCGCCGTCGCGCACGTCGAGCTCAGCCACGCCGCAGCCCAGCCGCTCGGCCGCGGCTGTGAGCGCCAAGGCCCGGACCTCGGCGCACACGGCGCGCAGCGCCGCGCCCGACGTCTCGATGGACATCGAACCCACCGTGCGGCCCTCGTCGGGGATCGTTCCTGTCATCGGCTCGGGCAGGCGGACCTGGGCGAAGGCGACGTCCAGCTCGTCGGCGGCGATCTGGGCCAGCGCCGTCATCACGCCCTGGCCGTTCTCGGTCTTGCCGAAGGCGACGGTGACCTCGCCTGGCGCCTCGAAGCGGATCCAGCGGTCGAGCCGCGGGTTGGCCGCGAGAGCCGGCGGGATCACGCGGCGGCGCCTTCACGCATCCGCCTCGCGGCCAGCGCCACCGCGTCGAGGATGCGGTTGTGCACGCCGCAGCGGCAGAGGTGGGCGTCGAGCGCCCGGGCGATCTGCTGGCGGTCGGGGTCGGGGTTGCGGTCGAGCAGCGCCTTGGCGGCCACCAGGATGCCCGAGAGGCAGTAGCCGCACTGGCCGGCCTGCAGGTCGAGGAACGCCGTCTGCAGCGGGTGTGGGCGCTCGGGCGTGCCCAGTCCCTCCACCGAGGTCACGGTGCGCCCCGCGACGGCCTCGGCCGACAGGGCGCAGGCGGTCTCGGGCCGGCCGTCCACCAGCACCACACAGGCGCCGCACTGACCCAGGCCGCAGCCGTAGCGGGCGCCCGAAACGCCCAGGTCGCCGCGCAGCACGTCGAGCAGGGTGGCGTCCGCCGCCGCCTCGACGCGGACAGGCGATCCGTTCAGCTTGAACTCGACGGCCTGGCGCACGACGTTGCCTCCGCAGACGGCCGGCACGAAATCGCATCGCACGCAGGCTGGCAACCGCGCCTTGACCGGCGACATATGTTATAAGATAACATTCTCCCATCCACCGCCCAGACGAGACCGCGCTTGACCTCCACCGCCTCCGCCCCGGACCGGCTGGACCCCCCTGAAGCGCTGGACGCCTTCCGGGCCGACCGGGTCTACCTCGGCGCAGACCACCGCCGGAACGAGCGCCGCACCTGGATCGTGACCGCGATCTGCGCGGCGACCCTGGTCGCGCTGGTGGCCGGCGGGGCGGCGACCCGCTCCATGGCGCTGATGGCGAGCGGCCTGCACATGGCCGCGCATGTTGCGGCGCTGCTGGTGGCGGCTGCGGCCTATGCGCTGGCGCGGCGGCACGCGGGCAACCCGGCTTTCAGCTTCGGCACCGGCAAGCTGGGCTACCTGGCGGGCTTCGCGAACGCGGTGGTCCTGGCGGTGACTGCCGTGCTGATCGGGGCCGAGAGCATCATCCGGCTCCTGAACCCCCAGACCGTGGACTACCAGGACGCCCTGCCGATCGCCCTGGGCGGACTGGCGGTGAACCTGGTCTGCATCTGGCTGCTCAAGCCCACCCACCTCGCGGCGCAGCGCAATGACCCGCAGGGCGACCTGAACCTGTCGGCCGCCCACCTGCACCTGACCGCCGACGCGGCCGTCTCGGTGCTGGCGCTGGCGGCGGTGGCGGCGGGTGAGTTCGCCAACCTGGGCTTCGCGGACCCGCTGGCGGGCCTGCTGGCCGCGGTCCTGGTGGCGCGGTTCGCCTGGTCGCTGCTGATGCGGGCCGGCGCGGCCCTGCTCGACATCAATCCCTCGCCCGAACTCACCGCCGAAGTGCGCCGCAGGCTGTCAGACGAAGGCGAGCGGGTGATCGACCTGCACCTCTGGCGCCTGGGTCCTGGGCACCACGCCGTGATCGCGGTCATCGCCGCGACGCATCCGAAGCCCGTGGCGACCTACCGGGCGCGGCTGGCTGGACTGGCGGGCCTCAGCCACGTGACCGTCGAGGTGCGCGGCGGTGCGGACGGCCATGATCATGCCCACGACCATGCACATTCTTAGGGCGTTCGAGCGTTACTAGGTCATGGCTGGCTGGATTCCCCGCAAGCGCGTCATCGTCTTCGGCGTCCTGGTGGCTGCCGCGGCGCTGGCGGGCGGCCTGGTGTCGGCCGACCGGGCGACGAAGCAGGCGGCCTCAGCGCGGCTCACGGCGACCCGCCTGACGATCTTCCAGGAGACGGCCCCCGAAGCGCCAGCCGCGCTGCAGGCGCGCCTGGAGCAGCTCGTCGCCAGCTATCGCGAGGACGTGGGCGTCGCGGTCACCGACGTGACCGACGGCTGGACCGCAGGCGTCGACCAGGACCGGCCCTATCCGCAGCAGAGCGTCTCCAAGCTGTGGGTCGCCATCGCCCTGATGCGTGCGGCGGACGAAGGGCGGGTCGCCATCGACGGCTGGCTCACGATGACGGACGCGGACCGCTCGGTCTTCTTCCAGCCCGTCGTGGCCGAGTACCGGTCGGGCAGCTATGCGGCGCCCGTCTCCGAGCTGTTGCGGCGCGCGCTGGTGGAGAGCGACAACGCCGCCAATGACCGGCTGATGCGCGAGCTGGGCGGCCCGGAGGGCGTGGGCGCGGCGCTCGAGGACATGGGCCTGAAGGACGTGAAGGTCGGCGCATACGAGCGCGACCTGCAGGCGCTGACCGCGGGGCTTTCCTGGCAGCACGCCTACGGCTTCGGCCGCAACTTCCAACACGCCCGCGAGGCGTTGCCGATGCCGGTGCGCGAGGCGGCGGCCGACGCCTATGTGGCCGAGCCGCAGGACGGAGCCTCTCCGGCGGCGATCACCGCGGCGCTGGCGGCGCTGTCGCGTGGCGAGCTCCTGTCGGCGGAATCCACGGCGCGGGTGACGGGCCTGATGACGGCGGCGCGCACGGGGCCGCGGCGGCTGAAGGGCGGCCTGCCTGCCGGCTGGTCGATCGCCCACAAGACCGGCACCGGCCAGGATTTCCAGGGCGCCTCGCTGGGCATCAACGACGTGGGGCTGCTGACCGCGCCCGACGGCCGGACCTATGCGGTGGCGGTGATGATGCGCCGCACGCGCCATTCCGTGCCGGCGCGGCTGGCCTTCATGCAGGCGGTGTCGCGCGCCGTGGTTGAGCAATGGCTGCGCGATACCGGCAGCGGCAGCGTCGTCGCCGACTGACTACCGCGCGGCGCCGGTGGCGGCGGGGCGCTGGATGCCCTTCACGACGGTGACGCGGATGGGCTCGCCTTCCATGCTCTTCGACGACCAGACGGCGCCCACGCCGCTGCCGGCCGGGAACGCCGTGCAGTAGTTGAAGGGCACGGGGACCGGCCGTGACTGCTTCAGGCAGACCTGGCCCGCGGCCTTCTGCGACCACTTGCCGGATGACCACTTGCCCCGCCGGCCGAAGGCTTCCCAGGTGCCGTCGGGCTTGAACCAGAGCCACTGGTAGCGGCCATCGGGATAGAGCGCCTTCACCGTGTTGCCGAAAGCGGCCGTGACGCCGCCCGTGGAGGCGGCCCTGGCGGGCTCGCCGGCAGCGGCCGGGCCGGCGACGAGGGCGAGGGACAGCGCAGCGGCTATCGGACGGGATCGATGCATCGGACCGGAAGTACGCTCGGATCAGGCCAAAGGATGAGGCCCATGTTTGCCCGGGCCTGCGTGAACCCCAGCTGACAGCCTTCGCCGTACGCCTTCAACCCCAGTAGGGGCCGACGCCGTAGCTGGAGTAGAAGCCGTAGATGGAATCCCGGGTCTGGGCGTCGGTCCAGCCCGACAGTTCCTTCTCGTCGATCATCGGGGCGTGCTGCAGGTCGTCCCTGCTCATCGGCACGACGTAGGCGCGCTTGTCCGGATCGTACTTGAGCAGCTTCCAGGGCACCGGGTGGTACTTGGCGCCGATGCCCAACAGGCCGCCGAAGGACAGGATCGCGTAGGCGACGTCGCCCGAGACCTTCTCGATGGCCACGTCCTCGATCTTGCCCAGCTTCTCGCCGGCCGTGTTGACGACGTCGGTCCCGTTCACCCGGTCGGCGGGGATCAGGGGATGCGCAGGCTTCTTGGCGGTCATGGCTGGCCTCCGTTCGCTTGATCGGAGAACTAAACGGCCAAGCCGCCAAACGGGTTCAGCGGACGGCCACGACCGGCTTGGCGCCCAGAGCGGTGCGCCCGACGCCGTCCACCTCGTAGAGGGCCTCAAGCGGTCCGCCGGGCTTGAGCCTCAGGGCGCCCACGGCCGCGGGGTCCGCGGCGATCTCGGCGGTCTGCATCACCCCGATGTCGCGGTTGCCGGCGACGATGACGAACCGGTTGCCCGCGGGACCGCGGAAGCTGGCCAGGTAGCCGTAGTCGCGGTTCGGCCGGTCGCCCTGGGCCTTGCCGGCGCCCGAGACATAGGTCGCGCCCGTCTTGCGGTCGACCAGCTCGTCGTAGGTGGAGCCGATCGCGAAGCGCGAGCGGGCGAACACCGGCTCCTGCAGCACCCTGAGCCCCGACAGGTAGCCCACGTAGACGATGTCGGCGGTCTTCAGCATGTCGGGCGTCAGGTGCGATGCGGTGACCACCTGCACGCGCTCGCCGCCGCCCGCGGCGTGTCGGACCAGCGGCATGAGCTCACGCAGCGCCAGGGTGGCGCCGACCGGCGTGTAGTAGGTGTCGAGGTCGATGTAGCGGCCCTGGAGTTGCGGGTTGTCCATCAGCCAGGCGTCGAGGTCGGCCGGCGAGTTGATCTCGAAGGCGCGGATCATCCGCTTGGGGCCGTCGCCATAGTCGGTGTCGCCGAAGATGTAGTAGTCGCCCACCACCACGATCACCGGCCGCTCGCGCCCGATCCCGGCCCAGAGCGGCGAGGCGGCGGCGCGGGCGAGTTCGCGGGTCGGCGCGCCGTCGCGGGCGATCCAGGCCCACGCGGCGATGTTGCCGAGCGCCAGCGCCGCGAGGCCGGCGACGAGCGGCAGGAGCCAGCGCGGGCGCGGGCGGCGCGCCGGCTCGGGCGGAACGGCGGCCGCAACGACGTCGAGCCGGTAGTCGCCGACCGGGATCACCAGGCGATGCGGCTCGCCCGCGCCTGCCCCGGCGTAGAAGTCCTCGAGCTTCTTGCGCAGGCGGTGCACGTAGACCCGAACCGAGGCGTCGCCGGAGAGGTCCAGCTGTCGGCCGAACACGTCCTGGGCCACGTCGGCTTCGCGTGGGGTGCGGCCGTGGTGGGCGGGATCGGCCAGGTAGTCGAACAACCGCGCCAGGCCGTGGCTGCGGCCCAGCACGCCGGCGGCGCGGACCCGCGCCACCTGATCGGCGAATGCTTGCGATTGCGGCTGACCCATACCCGACTTTCGACGCCCAAGGGCTCGTGTAACCCCCTGTAACGGGTCTGGAAAGCCTAGGCCACGCGCACGCCACGTGCACGCGCCCTATCGCCGCGCATGAAAGAGGCCCCGAAGCTGCTGCGCTGCGGGGCCTCGAAGGTGCGGTGGCGGGGCGAAGACTAGTGCTTCTCCATCTTCTCCTCGACCGCCTCGGCCTTCTTCTCGCCGGCTTCCTTCACCGCCTCGGCCTTGGCCTCGATCGCCTCGCCGGCCTTCTCGGCCTCGGCCTTGGCCGCGTCCGTGCCGGACTCGGCGGCCGCCTTGGCGGCGTCGGCCGTAGCCTGCATCTGGGCCGCCGTAGCGTTGGCCTGGGCCTCGACGGCGTCCCCGGCGGACTCCGCCGCCTTCTCCTGGGCGTTGTTGCAGGCGGCGAGGCTGAGGGCGCCCAGGGCGGCCACAGCAGCGATCACGATGCGCATGGGGGTTCTCCTGACTTGATACCAAGCTGAAGCGCACGAATCCGTGATTGGTTCACGGAAACGCGATCACATCTGCGGCCCACCGGACCCTGGTCCTACGCCTTCACAAAGGGCTGGCTCAGCGTCGGCTGGCCGGTGATGGCCAGGAGCGCGTTGGCCACCGCCGGGCCGATCACCGGCGTCCCCGGTTCGCCGACGCCGGACGGCGGGGCGCCCGAGGGCACGATGTAGGTCTCGACGGCAGGCGCTTCGGAGTTCCGCAGCACGCGGTAGGTGTCGAAGTTGCCCTGATCCACCACGCCCCCGGTCAAGGTGACGTTGCCGAACAGCGCCGCCGACAGGCCGTAGCAGGTGCCGCCCTCCATCTGGGCGGCGATCTGGTTGGGCGAGATCGCCGTGCCGCAGTCGATGGCGGTGACCACACGGCCCACCTTCGGGACCCCGTTCTCGACCTTCACTTCGGCGACCTGGGCCACGACCGAGCCGAAGCTCTCATGCACCGCCACCCCGCGGGTCCAGCCCGCCGGCGCGGGCGTGGTCCAGCCGGCCTTCTCGGCGGCCAGGTTCAGGACCGCCAGGTGCCGATTGGCGCCGGCCTTC
>NZ_DASWTE010000468.1:0-11321 GCF_036402295.1 Phenylobacterium sp. | reverse complement strand
GCGCAAGATGCTTGCGGCGCGGCGCCCGTTTCGGTAGAGACCTCGCCATGCGCACGCGGCTCGACAGCCTGCTTCTTCTCTCGCTGGGGCTTAGCCGCCCCTGGGCGCCTCTCTAGGCACGCGCGCACTCGCGGCCGGGCGACCAGGGGTCTTTCCGCTCCCGCCCCACGACCAAAACCCGCGAAGAGACTAGAGACATGACCGCCCCCATCACCGAGTCGACCCCGGCGCCCGCGTCCGACAGCGCCCGCGTCATCATCTTCGACACCACCATGCGCGACGGCGAGCAATCGCCCGGCGCGTCGATGTCGCACGACGAGAAGCTGGAGCTGGCGAAGATCCTCGAGGACATGAAGGTCGACGTGATCGAGGCGGGCTTCCCGATCGCCTCGAACGGCGACTTCGAGGCCGTCCGCGCGATCTCCGAGATCGTCACCGAGAGCACCGTCTGCGGCCTGGCCCGCGCCGGCGCCGCCGACATCGAGCGCTGCGCCGAGGCGGTGAAGAAGGCCAAGCGCGGCCGCATCCACACCTTCATCTCCACCAGCCCGGTCCACATGAAGTGGAAGCTGCAGATGGAGCCCGAGCAGGTGCTGGAGATGGTGACCAAGTCGGTCACCCTGGCCCGCAACCTGTGCGGCGACGTGGAGTGGTCGGCCGAGGACGCCACCCGCACCGAGCGCGACTTCCTGCTGCGCTGCATCGAGGCGGCGATCCGCGCGGGCGCGCAGACGATCAACCTGCCCGACACGGTGGGCTACACCTATCCCAGCGAGTACGCCGACCTGTTCCGCGACGTGATCGAGAACGTACCCGGCGCCGACAAGGTCATCTTCTCCACCCACTGCCACAACGACCTGGGGCTGGCGGTCGCCAACTCCATCGCCGGCGTCCAGGGCGGCGCGCGCCAGATCGAGTGCGCCATCAACGGCATCGGCGAGCGGGCCGGCAACGCGGCGCTGGAAGAGATCGTGATGGCGCTCAGGGTACGCGGCGACAAGCTGCCCTACCACTCGGGCGTCGATCCGCAGCACATCACCCGCGCCAGCCGCTACGTCTCGGCGATCACCGGCTTCCCGGTGCAGTTCAACAAGGCGATCGTGGGCAAGAACGCCTTCGCCCACGAGAGCGGCATCCACCAGGACGGGATGCTGAAGAACGCCGAGACCTACGAGATCATGAAGCCCGAGGACGTGGGCCAGGTGGAATCGAACCTGGTCATGGGCAAGCACTCGGGGCGCCACGCCTTCCGCGAGAAGCTGAAGGACCTGGGCTACGAGTTGGGCCAGAACGCGCTCAACGAGGCGTTCCAGCGCTTCAAGGACCTGGCCGACAAGAAGAAGCACGTCTTCGACGACGACATCGTGGCCCTGGTGGACGACGCCCTGGCTTCGGGCGCGGACAAGATCCAGGTCAAGCACCTGCGCGTCATCGCCGGCACCGAGGGACCGCAGGAGGCCTTCCTGACCGTCACCATCGACGGCGACGAGAAGAGCGCCAACGCCACCGGCGACGGCCCGGTGGACGCGGTGTTCAACGCCATCCACGCGGTGGCGCCGCACGCGGCGATCCTGCGCCTCTTCCAGGTGCACGCGGTCACCGAGGGCACCGACGCCCAGGCGCAGGTCTCGGTGCGGCTGGAGGACGAGGGCCGCATCGCCACCGGCACGGCGGCCGACACCGACACGCTGACGGCCTCGGCCAAGGCCTACGTCAACGCGCTCAACAACCTCTTCGCCCGGAAGGAAAAGAGCGCCCCGGACGCGCGGGTCGCGAGCGGGTTCTAGCGAAGCGTTCCCTCCCTTAAGGGGGAGGGACAGCTCGCCGGAGGCGAGCAGGGTGGGGAGGTGTTGATCCTCCCCGGCCTCAACACTCCGGCCCACACTTCCCCACCCTGGCCGCTCGCGCGGCCTATCCCTCCCCATTAAGGGAGGGATTGGAGCCCTGCATGCTCTGGATCTTCCTCACCGCCGCGGCGGCGCCGCTGCAGGTGGCGCGCAATGCGCTGCAGCGCGGGCTGGTGGGCGACGCCGGACCGTGGGGCGCGACGCTCGTGCGCTTCCTGTTCGGCCTGCCGTTCTCGATCGCCATGTTCGCGGTGGTCGCCCTGGCGACGCCGGACGCTGAGCCCGAGCCGTCGCTGCGGTTCGCGCTGGGCGTGCTGGCCGGGGCGCTGGCGCAGATCGCCGCCACCGGCTGCCTGCTGCTCGCCATGCACCGGTCGGGGTTCGCGGTGGCGACGGTGATGCAGCAATCGTCGCTGCCGCTGGGCGCGGTGCTGGGCTGGCTGGCGCTGGGCGACCAGCTTTCCGCGGCGGCCTGGGGCGGCGTGGCGGTGGCGACGGCGGGGCTCTTCATCCTGTCGTGGCCCAAGCCGCAGGACCTGCGCGGCGGCCTTGCCGGCGCACTCCTGGGCCTGGCGTCCGGGGCAGCGTTCGCCGTGGCGCTGAACGGCTACCGGCAGGCGGGCCTGGCGCTCGATCCCGGGCACCCGATCTATTCGGCGCTGGCCGGCGTGGTCTGCGCCCAGGCGTTCCAGTCGGTGCTGCTGGTGGCGATCCTGGGCGTCGTGCGGCCGGGCGCGCTCAGGGCCGTGGCGACCTCGTGGCGCGCGTCGCTGGGCGCGGGCTTCTGCGGCTCTGCGGCGTCGGCCTGCTGGTTCGCGGCGCTGGCGCTCGCGCCGGCGGGGCCGGTCCGCGCGGTGGGCGTCATCGAAGCGCCGATCGCCGCTGCGGTCGGCCGCCGCCTGTTCCGCGAGCAGCCCAGCCTGCGCCAATGGGTAGGCGGGGCGTTCACGACGCTGGGAGTCGTCTTGACCGCGCTGGGCTGAGCCGCATCCATGGGGCGATGACGGATGCGCTCGCCCTCGACGGCCTGACCAAGACCTTCGGCGCCAAGACGGCGGTGGACCAGCTGACCCTGCGGGTGCGGCAGGGCGAGCTCTATGCGCTGCTGGGACCCAACGGCGCGGGCAAGACCACGACGCTGCGCATGGTGGCTGGCCTGCTCAAGCCCGACGGCGGGCGGATCGAGGTGTTCGGCGTCGACGCCCTGGCCAACCCCGCCGAGGCCAAGCGGGTGATCGCCTGGGCGCCGGACGAGCCCATGCTCTACGAGCGGCTGAACCCGCTGGAGTACCTCGAGTTCGTGGCCGGCCTGTGGGGCATCGACGCCAAGGCGGCCCGCGCCCGGGCGGAGGAGCTCCTGAAGTGGCTGGGCCTCTGGGAACACCGCGGGGAACGCTGCGAGGGCTTCTCGCGCGGCATGAAGCAGAAGACCGCGCTGGCGGGCGCGCTGATCCACGAGCCGCGGCTGCTGATCCTCGACGAGCCCCTGACCGGCCTGGACGCGGCCGTGGCGCGGCAGGTGAAGGACCTGCTGCAGGACCGCGTGCGCGGCGGGGCGACGGTGATCCTGACGACGCACATCCTGGAGGTGGCCGAACGGATGGCCGACCGGATCGGCATCATCCAGCACGGGCGGCTGGCGGCCGAGGGCACCTTGGACGAGCTGCGCGCCCGCACCGGCGGACTGGCGGCCACGCTCGAGGACGTGTTCCTCGACCTCACCGCGCCCGACGCGGCCGCGTGATGGCGCCAGGCTCGGTCCTCTGGTTGTTGCGCCACGAACTGCGCGTCGGCTGGCGGCGGATGGACCGGCGCGGCGGCCGCGAACGCGCGCTGTGGCTGCGGCTGATCTTCCTGTTCGGCCTGCCGATCGTGGTGACCCTCGCGCTCGGCCTGCCGCTGGCGGCGATCCTGGACCGCGCGCCGCTGACGCTGCGCCCCGACACCGCCGCCTTCGCCGCCGCGGGGCTGTTCGCGCTGTTCACGATCATGCTGTCGCAGACGCTGAGCCTGGCCGTCGACGCCCTTTACCAGCGCGGCGACCTGGACCTGCTGTTCTCGTCGCCGCTGGATCCGCGCCGGATCCTGACGATCCGGTTCCTGGCGGTGGCCGTCGATTGCGCCATGACCTTCGGCTACTTCCTGGGCGGCCCGCTGCTGCTGGTCGCCGTGCTGGGCCACGTGGAGGGGGTGACCGGCCTGGCGGCGCTGGCGGCGCTGTCGCTGGCGGCGTCGGGGACGGGGTTCCTGCTGGCGACGGCGCTGCTCCGCGTGCTGGGCCCGAAGCGGACGCGCACGGCGGCGCAGATCATGGCCGCGCTCCTGGGCTCGGCGGTGTTCCTGGCCACCCAGATCCGCACCCTGGTTGGGCATGAGCGGGCCGAGAGCTTCACGCTCCTGGCGGCGCGGCTGGCGCGCGAGGGCCGGCTGGACATCCCGGGCCTGGACTGGCCGCTCCGGGCGCTGCTGGGCGAACCGCTGCCGATGCTGGGGATCACGGCCGCGTCGGCTGCGGTCCTCTGGCTGGCGATCGTGGTGCTGGGCCCCCGCTTCGCCGACGACGCTGCGGCCGCCGCCGGGGCGGGCGCGAGCCAGCGGCGGGCGCGGGGCGGCCTGACGGCCTTCGCGCATGGCGCATTCCAGACCACGCTGCGCAAGGAGCTGCGGCTCCTGGCGCGCGATCCCGGCCTGATCACCCAGGTGCTGGTGCGGGTGCTCTACATGGCGCCCGTCGGCCTGCTGCTGATCCGCCAGGCGGGCGAGGGCGACGGCCTGCTGATGCCGGGCAGCGCCGCGGCGCTGAGCTTCGTCTCGGGCCAGATCGCCGCCAGCCTCACCTGGATCACGGTGTCGGCCGAGGACGCGCCGGACCTGCTGGCCTCGGCGCCGACGCCGATCGCGACGCTGCGGCGGGCCAAGCTCGCGGCGGCGGTGCTCCCGACGGCCGCGATGCTCGCGCCGTTCTTGCTGCCGTTGATTGCGATCGCGCCCCGCGTGGGCCTGGCCGCCACGGTGGGATGCCTAGCCGCCGCCGCCGCCGCGTCGCTGATCAATGTGTGGTGGCAGCAGCCGCAGCGCCGCTCGGAGTACCGCAGCCGCCGCCGCGCCGCCTGGTTCGTGACGGTGGCCGAGGTCGCCATCGGCATCTCGATCGCGCTGGCCACCGGACTGTTCGCGGCCGGGATGATCTGGGGCCTGATCCCGGCGGCCATCGCCGGCGTGATCTTCCTGTCGCTCCGGCGCAGCGACGCACGGATCGCCGAGGCGCTAGCCGCGGCGACGGGCTAGCGTCCCCCAGTCCCGCACCTCCGTTCAGCTGCAGTTCGGGGTTCCACTTCGGACGCCCCAGGATGACACTCTCCCGGTAGTCCTATGGAGGACACCATGGCAGCGATTGATTGGTACATGGAGGGAGTCGAGTTCAGCAACTGCAACTGCGACTACGGCTGTCCTTGCCAGTTCGAGTCACGCCGTCCCACGTACGGGGACTGCCGCGGCTTCGCGGCCGTTCTCATCGACAAGGGTCACTTCGGTGACGTCGTGCTCGATGGGCTGGGCGCAGCCCTACTCTACGCCTGGCCGGGGCCGATCTACGAAGGCGGCGGCGAGTGCCAGGCCGTCATCGATGAGCGCGCGGACGCCGGGCAACGGGACGCCCTGGCCACAATCCTCTACGGTGGCGAGACAAACGCAGGAGCGACCCACTGGTGGGTCTATCGGACGATGTCGAGCACCGTCCATCCGCCCCTGTTCAGGCCCATCGAATTCGACGTGAACATCGAGCGGCGTCGAGCGCGTATCGTCGTCCCGGGCATACTCGAGTCCACGGCTGTTCCGATCCGGAGCCCTGCGACAGGGGCCGAGCATCGCGTCCGCATCAACCTCCCGGATGGGATCGAGTTCGATCTCGCGGAGATCGGCAGTGGTTCCACGAAGACCGAGGCCTCAGTCGCCCTCGACCTCAAGGACACCTACTGTCACTTCACGCTTCTGCGCCAGTCGGGCAAGGGGTTCAGGAACCATCCGGATCCTCCCTTGGAGATCCGCTAGCCGTCCATCGCGCTAGAGCTTTTTCACGAACTCGGCGCGCAGGACGAGGCCCTTGATCGTCTCGTGGCGGCAGTCGATCTCCTGCGGGTCGCCGGTCAGGCGGATCGAGCGGATGACCGTGCCGCGCTTGAGGGTCTGGCCCGCGCCCTTGACCTTGAGGTCCCGCGTCAGGGTCACGGCGTCGCCGTCGGCCAGCAGGTTGCCCACCGCGTCGCGCACCTCCACCACGCCGGCCGCCGCCGCGCGCGCCGCGGCCTCCTCGGCCGAGATCCATTCGCCCGTGGCCTCGTCGTAGACGAATTCGTCGCTGCCGCTCATCTCGTCCCCGTGGCTATTCGCGGGCGGCCTTAGAGCAGGAAAGCTACTCCACCGCCAGGATGACGTGAGGCGCCTTGATCAGGGCCGTGGCCGCGTCGCCGACAGCGATCTCCAGGGCCTCGGCGCTCTCGAGGGTGATGGTGGCGGTGAGCGACTTGCCGCCGCCGATGTCGAGCCGCACCTCGCTCGAGACCGCGCCGTCTTCGCGGCTGGCGACGACGCCCGCGATCTGGTTGCGGGCCGATGTGCGCAGGCCCTCGCCCTTGGCCAGCACGATGAAGCTGGACTTGATCAGTGCGATGGCGGCCGCGCCTTCCCGCAGGCCGAGGTCGTCCACGCTGTGGGAGGTCACGACGGCGACGATCTCCAGACCCTCGGCGACGCGCAGCGCCACCTCGGTGTTCACCGCGCCGGGGGTGAGACGGGCGATCGTGCCGCGCAGGGCGTTGCGGGCGCTGGTCTTCATGCCGAGGCTCCAGAACACATCCGCATCGAGGGTTCCTTCCAGCTTGGCCAGCGCGGCGTCCATCTCGGCCTGCACGCGGCGGAAGGCAGAGAGCGCCGCCGCACCGCGGGGTGTCAGGCGGGCCTGACCGCCGCCGCTGCCGCCGGGGGCGGCCTCCACCAGCGGGCCGTCGAACAGGTTGTTCAGCGCCTGCACCGCGTCCCAGGCGCCCTTGTAGGAAAGCCCCACCCGGCGGGCGGCGGCGCTGATCGAGCCCAGCTCGCCGATCGCCTCCACGAGCGCCATGCGCGCCAGGGCCACCCGGGGCAGGCCGGGCCGCTCGAGCGTGACGGTGGCGCTGAGCATGCTTTCCTCCGTTATGTAGTACGGATACATAACGGACCATGGGCCCGCTGACACGCCTGATCGCCGCCTTCGCGCTCGCCCTGGCCGCTGTCCCGGCCTTTGCCGCCGAGACTAAGGTGGCCGTCGCCGCCAACTTCACCGAGCCGGCCAAGGCGATCGCGGCGCGGTTCAAGGCGCGGACGGGGCACGACGCGACCTTGAGCTTCGGCTCGTCGGGGCAGTTCTACACGCAGATCGCCAACGGGGCGCCGTACGAAGTGCTCCTGTCGGCCGACCGGGCGCGGCCGGATAGGGCCGAGGCCGAGGGGCTGGGCGTCGTCGGCAGCCGCTTCACCTATGCGATCGGGCGGCTGGCCCTGTTTTCGAAGACGCCGGGCCTGGTCGATGGGCGCGGCGCCTTGCTGGCGCAGGGCAAGTTCCAGAAGATCGCCATCGCCGACCCGCGGACGGCGCCCTATGGCGTCGCCGCCGTGGAGACGATGAAGAAGCGCCGGGTCTACGACGCCCTGCAGCCGAAGATCGTCCAGGGGACCTCGATCACCCAGGCCTACCAGTTCGTCGACACGGGCGCGGCCGAGGTGGGCTTCGTGGCGCTCTCGCAGCTGGTCGGCGTCAAGGGGGGCTCGCGCTGGACCGTGCCGGCTTCCGACCACACGCCCATCAACCAGCAGGCGGTTCTGCTGAAGACGGGCGCGAACAGCGTTGCGGCGCGGGCGTTCATGGCGTTCCTCAAGAGCGCCGAGGCCAAGGCGATCATCCGCCGCTATGGCTACGAGGTCCTTTGAGCGAGATCCTTCCCGTCATCTGGCTGACGCTGAAGCTGGCCGGCGTCACCACAGCGATCCTGTTGCTGGCCGCCACGCCGCTCGCCTGGTGGCTGGCCCGCAGCCGCGGCTTCGCGGGCGAGCTGGTGGGCGCGCTGGTGGCCCTGCCGATCGTGCTGCCGCCGACGGTGCTGGGCTTCTACCTGTTGATCGCGCTGTCGCCGAGCAGCCCGCTGATGGCGCCGCTGCAGGCGTTCGGGATCCGCACCCTGGCCTTCACCTTCACGGGCCTGGTCATCGGCTCGCTGATCTATTCGCTGCCGTTCGCCGTGCAGCCGCTGCGCAACGCGTTCCGGGCGGTGGGCGAGGAGCACCTGGACGCGGCGGCGACGCTAGGCGCCTCGGGCTTGGCCACCTTCACGCGCGTGGCCCTGCCGCTGGCGGCGCCGGGCTATGTGGTGGCCGCCATCCTGACCTTCGCCCATACGATCGGCGAGTTCGGCGTGGTGCTGATGATCGGCGGCGCGATCCCCGGCGTGACCAACGTACTGTCCGTGGAGATCTTCCGCGACGTGGAGGCGCTGGCGTGGGGCAGGGCGCATGCGCTCGCGGCCCTGCTGCTGGTGTTCGGCTTCGCGGTGGTGCTGGCGCTCCTGATGCTGGAACGGCGCCTGCCGGGGCTCGACCAGGGCGAGCGGTAGCCAAAAGACCTGTGGATCGAGCGGAACCGTGTGAGCCCGGCGGCGTTTGCGGCCTTACGGGGAAGTGGGTGGCGGGGGCTGCTGCAATGAAGGACGTTGGATCGGGGCCTGCGGGTTGCGCCGCCGCCCCGCTGTCCACCGAGCGATTGGGGGCGGCCTTCCAGCAATGGAACGCCCTGCTCGAGGCCCTGCCCATCGGAGTCTTCGTCTGCGACCGCGAGGGGCGGATCGTCCGGCACAACCGTCGCGCCGCCGAGTTCTGGGGTCGGCCGCTGGACGGCGCCGGGCGCAACGACGTCCCCATCTATCATTCGGACGGCAGCCGGCTCGACAAGACGAGCTCGCGGCTGGACGAAGTCCTCGCGACGGGGGCGCCGGCGCGTGACGTCGAGGCGACCGTGGAGCGGCCGGATGGCAGCCACATCGACATCCTGGCCAACATCGAGCCCCTCCTCGACGAGGCCGGCGAGCTGATCGGCGCGGTCACCTGCTTCCAGGATGTCACCGAGGTGAAGCGGGCGCGGGCCCGGGTGAACCGCCTCGACAGCTGGGTCCGGCGGGTGGTCGAGCTGTCGCCGGTGGCGATGTACATCACCGACGACCAGGGCCGGGTGCTGAGCTTCAATCCGGCCGCAGCGCAGCTCTGGGGGCGGACGCCGACGGTGGGCGAGGACCAGTGGTGCGGTTCGCACCGGCTCTACCACCCCGACGGCCGACCGATGCCGCTCGACACCTGCCCGATGGCGATCGCGCTGATCTCGGGCAGGGCCGTCCATGGGCTGGAGGCCGTATTCGAGCGGCCGGACGGCAGCCGCGGCGCCTTCCTGGCCTATCCGACCCTGCTGCACGACAGCGCGGGCGCCTTGATGGGCGCGGTCAACATGCTGGTCGACATCAGCGAGCGGAAGCAGGCCGAGGAGCGCCAGAAGGTGCTGGTCGATGAGCTCAACCATCGGGTGAAGAACACGCTCGCGTCGGTGCAGTCGCTGGCCGCGCACAGCCTGCGCGGCGGCGTGGAGCCCGGCCGCATGCGCGAGCGCTTCGAGGCGCGATTGGTGGCGCTGTCGAACGCCCACAACCAGCTGGCTCTCCGGCGCTGGCAGGACGCCGACCTGCGGGTGCTGGCCGAGGATGTGCTGGCGCCCTACCGCGCCGACCATCGAGTGACGCTGGACGGCGAGACGGTGATGATCTCGGCCCGGACGGCGGTCAGCCTGTCGCTGGTGCTGCACGAGCTTGCGACCAACGCGGTGAAGTACGGCGCGCTGTCGATTCCGGCCGGCAAGCTGGCCGTCAGCTGGCGGCGAATCGGGCCGCGCCTGCTCGTCCTGGAGTGGCAGGAGGCCGACGGCCCGGCGGTGGCGCCGCCCACGCACAAGGGCTTCGGCGTCCGCTTCATCGCCGGCGCGATCGGCGGCGAACTGGGCGGCCAGGTCGAGCACGAATTCCTCTCGGGCGGCGTCCGCTGCCGCATCGAAGCGCCACTGTAGCCACGGCTGCGGCGCCCTTGCGGCGCGCAGGCGCCAAATCGTGGCGGCAGCAGGGCGAAGCGTCGCAACAAAACTCGCGCGCGACGCGAAAGCGCACACCACTCTTTAAGCCTTGAAATGCCCAATGGCGCAGGGCAGAGGGACGGTTAAAGCCCGCCAGACAAGTCGTACCGACTCGACGCATTCTCGCGCGTTAGTCGAGCCGCCTTGGATCTCTCTGTCGGAACGTCTTCAGCCCCTATCCCCTCAGGGCCCTGCATGATCTCGTCTCTCTTCGGCGCAATCTCGAACGACATCGCCATCGACCTCGGCACCGCCAACACGCTCATCTACATGAAGGGCAAGGGCATCGTGCTGAACGAGCCCTCGGTGGTGGCCCTCCGCAACGTCGGCGGCCGCAAGGTGGTGCACGCCGTGGGCATAGAGGCCAAGCAGATGCTGGGCCGCACGCCGGGGCACATGGAAGCCATCCGCCCGATGCGCGACGGGGTCATCGCCGACTTCGAAGTCGCCGAGGAGATGATCAAGTATTTCATCCGCAAGGTTCACAACCGGAAGGGCTTCGTGAACCCCAAGGTGATCGTGTGCGTGCCGTCCGGCGCCACCGCCGTGGAACGCCGCGCCATCAACGACAGCTGCCTGAACGCCGGCGGCCGCCGCGTGGGCCTGATCGACGAGCCGATGGCGGCTGCGATCGGGGCCGGCCTGCCGATCCACGAGCCGACCGGCTCGATGGTGGTCGACATCGGCGGCGGCACCACCGAGGTGGCCGTGCTGTCGCTCTCGGGCATCGTCTACTCGCGCTCGGTGCGCGTGGGCGGCGACAAGATGGACGAGGCGATCATCAGCTACATGCGCCGCAACCATAACCTCCTGATCGGCGAGACCACGGCCGAGCGGATCAAGAAGGAGATCGGCACTGCGCGGGCGCCTTCGGACGGCGAAGGCCTCTCCATCGAGGTGAAGGGCCGCGACCTGATGCAGGGCGTGCCGCGCGAGGTGCGCATCAGCGAGAAGCAGGCGTCCGACGCGCTCTCGGAGCCGGTCGGCCAGATCGTCGACGCGGTGAAGATGGCGCTGGAGGCCACGCCGCCGGAACTCGCCTCGGACATCGCCGACAAGGGCATCATGCTGACGGGCGGCGGCGCGCTGCTGCGTGGCCTGGACGCCGAGATCCGCGACCACACCGGCCTGCCGGTGACGGTGGCCGACGATCCTCTGAGCTGCGTGGCCCTGGGCTGCGGCAAGGTGCTCGAGCATCCGAAGTGGATGAAGGGCGTCCTCGAGTCCACGCTGGCGTAAGGTGCGCGCGCCGGGGGGCGCGTTAGGGGCGAAGCCTT
>NZ_DASWTE010000467.1:0-16384 GCF_036402295.1 Phenylobacterium sp. | reverse complement strand
GGCTGCTGGTCGGCGAGTTCCTTCTCCACGATCCGCGCGGTGATCAGGTCTTCGCCATAGAGCGCGCAGATGCGCCGCACCAGGTTCTCGAGCTCACGCACGTTGCCCGGCCACGCGTGCCGCTTCAGGCGTTCCAGGGCGTTGGCGTCGATGGTCTTGGACGGCAGGCCCTCGCGGTTGGCGCGCAGCAGGAAGGCGCGGGCGAGGTCGGGGATGTCCTCGGCCCGGTCGCGCAGCGGCGGGATGCGCAGCGGGGCCACGTTCAGCCGGAAGAACAGGTCCTCGCGGAACAGCCCCTGCTGGATCAGCGCGCGCAGGTCGCGATTGGTGGCCGCGATGATCCGCATGTTCGGCCGCCGGCCCGTCTTGGGGTTCAGCGTCGGCTCCGAGCCGTCGATCACGCGCAGCAGGCGCGTCTGGGCGTCCAACGGCATGTCGCCGATCTCGTCCAGGAACAGGGTGCCGCCGTCGGCCTCGACCAGCTTGCCGTAGTTGCCCTCTTCCTTGCCGAAGAGCTCGCTCTCCACCCGTTCGCGCGGCGTGGCGGCCAGGTTGATGACCACGAACTTACCGTCCCGCCGCCGGCCCATGTCGTGCAGCGCCCGCGCCACCAGCTCCTTGCCGGTGCCGCTCTCGCCGGTGATCAGCACCGTCAGGTCCGCGCCCACCAGCCGCGCGACCGTTCGGTAGACGTCCTGCATCGGGCCTGAGCGCCCGATCAGCGGCAGGCGGTCGTCACGGACAGCACGGGCCTGGGCCTTGGCGGCCTCGGCGTCCGCCGGTCGCGACAGCGCCCGGCGCGCCGCCGACGTCATGTCGTCTAGGTCGAAGGGCTTCGGCACATATTCGAAGGCGCCCACCTCGGCCGCGTTGACCGCGGTGATCAGGTTGTTCTGGGCGCTCATCACGATGACGGGCAGCTTCGGACGCTGCTTCTTGATGCGCGGCAGCACGTCGAAGACATTCTCGTCGGGCATCACCACGTCGGTGACCACGAGGTCGCCCTCGCCGTCGGTCACCCACTTGAGCAGCGTGGTCGCGTTGCCCGTCGCGCGGACCTGATAGCCCAGCCGCGTGAAGGCCTGGCTCAACACCAGCCGGATCGAGGAGTCGTCGTCGGCGATCAGGATCTTCTTCGAAGCAGCGTTCATGCCGTGACGTCCTCGGAAGCGATCGGAAGCAGCACGCGGAAGACCGTGCGGCCGGGCTCGGATTCGAAATCGATCAGGCCGCCATGGCCGGCGACCAGCTTGGCCACCAGCGCCAGGCCCAGGCCCGCGCCGTTGGCCTTGGAGGTGACGAAGGGCTGGAAGAGGCTCTCGCGGATGTGCTCGGGCACGCCAGGGCCGTTGTCCTGGATGCGCACCTCGATCGGCGCGCCGCGCAGCGCCTGACCCTTGGCCGAGCGCACGCGGACGCCGTGGCGGTAGGCGGTGTGGATGGTCACCTCTCCACGGTCGTCGCCGCGGGCGTGGGCGGCCTCCGAGGCGTTCTTCACCAAGTTCAGGAACACCTGGATCAACTGGTCCTCGTCACCCAGCACGGGCGGCAGCGAGGGGTCATAGAATTCCCTCAGGCCGAGGCCGTCGGCGACGCCGTTGGCGGCGAGCGCCCGGACCCGGTCCAGGATCTGATGGATATTGATCGGCGTCAGCGACGGCAGGGCGTCATCCGAGAACGCCTCCATCCGGTCGACCAGGCGGCGCACGCGGTCGGTCTCGTCGACGATCAGCTGCGCCAGCGGCGCGTCCTCGGCCTTGGCGCCCGACTTCAGGAGCTGGGCCGCGCCGCGGATGCCGGCCAGTGGATTCTTGATCTCGTGCGCCAGCATGCGGCCCAGGCCCACCAGCGAGCGCAGGCCAGCCGCCTCGTGCGCGCCGCGCTCGACGCCCAGACCGTTCTTCACCGTGAGGGTGAGCAGCACCGACCCGTCGCCCAGCGGCGCCGCCGCGCCGTCGGCCTCGAACGGCGGCAGGCCGAACAAGCTGATGTGAACGCCGCGCTCGCGCACCCGGGCGCCCTCGTCGATCGCCCGGTTCAGCAGCGAGACCAGCGCCGAGCCCGGCGGCAGGGCCGCACGGAACCGCCC
Organism: Phenylobacterium sp.; assembly: GCF_036402295.1. GTDB lineage: Bacteria > Pseudomonadota > Alphaproteobacteria > Caulobacterales > Caulobacteraceae > Phenylobacterium. The sequence continues at coordinate 14,295 of NZ_DASWTE010000467.1, read as the reverse complement.
GCGGGCCAGAAGCCCCAGCCCCTGGCCGAACAGGGTCTCGGCCGCCTCGTTCACCGCCACCAACGCCCCGTCGGCGCTCACCACCAGCGACGGGTCGGGCGACAGCTCGAAGGCCGCCGCCTTCAGGGCGTCCATGTCCGCGCCCTTCTCGCGCAGTCGCGTGGTCCCGGTCATGCCGCGAGCCTGTGGCCGAGACGCGCCCAGAGCGCCGCCAGCCCCTGCTCGACCGACCGGGCGTCCTCCAGGCGGCAGAGGGCGGCGCGAGCCTCTCTCCGGGCCTGCGGATCCGCCGGCTGCGGGGCGTTCTCGATGTAGGCGGCCAGGTGCTTGCGGAAGATCCGCAGACCCAGGCGCTCGCCGTAGAAGTCCAAGCTGTCGCGCAGGTGGGCGACGGCGATGGCCAGCCGCGCCTCCGCGGCAGGCTCCTCGAACGGCCGCCCGTCCAGCTCGGCCTCGATCTGCGCCGCAATCCATGGCTTGCCGTAGACGCCGCGGCCGACCATCACCGCGTCCGCGCCCGACTGCGCGAGGGCCCTCCGGGCGCTCGATCCGTCGACGATGTCGCCGTTGGCGATCACCGGAATCCCCACAGCGTCCTTCACCGGTCGGATCGCCCCCCAGTCGGCCTTGCCCTTGTAGAACTGGCAACGCGTCCGGCCGTGGACCGTGATCGCCTTCACGCCCAGCGCCTCGGCCCGGACGGCCAGATCGGGCGCGTTGCGATTGGCGTCGTCCCAGCCCAGCCGCATCTTGACGGTGATCGGCGTCGCCACAGCTCCGACCGCCGCGGCCATCAATTCGGTCGCCAGCTCGGGCTCGCGCATCAGGGCCGACCCGCCGTGGCCGCCGGTCACTTCCCGCGCCGGGCAGCCGAAGTTGAGGTCGATGATCTCGGCGCCCGCCCGCTCGGCGAGCCGCGCGCCGTCGGCGATTGCGTCGGGATCGCGCCCCACAAGCTGGATGACCGTCAGGGGCAGGCCCGCGCCCACGGCCGCGCGGCGGACCACGTCGGGGCGGCCTTTCGCGAATTCGGCGCACGCGACCATCTCGGTCGACACGTAGGCCGCCCCCAGCTGGCTGGCGGCGCGGCGGAACGGAAGGTCGGACACGCCCGTCATCGGCGCGATCCACACCCGCCCCGGAACTGCGACGCCACCGATGTCGAGCGAACTGCTCATTTTCTAGTCATCCTCAACGCCCTATTTCTAGGCAGAATGTTGCAGCGCCGTAAAGCCCGGAAAGCTGGCGCGAAGCGTCGCGGTTCCGTAAAGCCGACGCATGAGCTTTTCAGCCGTCGTCGTCGCCGCAGGCGAGGGTCTCCGCGCCGGCCCCGGTGAGCCCAAGGCCTGGCGCCAACTGGGCGGCCGCCCCATCGTTCGCTGGTCGGTAGAGGGTTTGCTGGCCGCCGGCGCGCGCGAGGTGGTGGTCGTGGTGGCCCGCGACCGCCTCCCCCACGCCGACGAAGCACTGATCGGGCTCGAGGGCTGGAAGGCCGTCACCGGGGGCAAGACGCGCGCCGAATCGGTCCAGGCGGGCCTGGCCGCCATCACGGCCCACCGGACTCAGCCGGTCCTGATCCACGACGCCGCGCGGCCGTTCGTGTCGAGCGCCCACGTCGCCCGACTGCTGGCGGCGCTGGATCTGGCCGACGGGGCAATCCCCACCCTACCGGTCCCCGACACCCTGAAGCGCGGCGACGGCCTTGTGGACGAGACGGTCTCCCGCGACGGCCTCTGGCGGGCTCAGACGCCCCAGGCGTTCCGGTCGGGCAAGCTGAAGGCCGCCTACCGCCGCTGGCCGGCCGGAGAGGAGCCCACCGACGACGCGTCGGTCGTGGAGCGCGCCGGGGGGCACGTCGCCATGGTCCCGGGCGACCCGATGCTCATGAAGCTGACCTACCCCGAGGACTTCCTCATGGCCGAGCAGCTTGCGGCGGGCCGGCGCATCGTCCGCATGGGCCAGGGCATCGACGCCCACCGGTTCGGCCCCGGCGATGTCGTATGGCTGTGCGGCATCCGCATCCAGCACGACCTGGGCCTGGTGGGCCATTCCGATGCCGACTGCGGGCTGCACGCGCTGACCGACGCCGTTCTGGGGGCGATCGCCGACGGCGATATCGGCGAGCATTTCCCGCCCTCCGATCCGCAGTGGAAGGGCGCTTCGTCCGACCGCTTCCTGACGCACGCCGTCAGCCGCGTGGCGGCCCGAGGCGGCCGGATCCTCAACGCCGACGTCACCCTGATCTGCGAGCGTCCCAAGATCCGTCCGCACCGCGACGCCATGCGCGCGCGCATCGCAGAACTGCTCGGCCTCCCGGCCGACCGGGTCAGCGTGAAGGCCACCACGACCGAGGGCATGGGCTTCACCGGCCGCGAGGAGGGCCTGATGGCCCAGGCCGTCGTCGCGGTCGAGACGCCGCTCTAGCTCAGGGCAGCCAGCTCCACCTGTCCTTCAGCCTCGCGTAGAGCGAGCCTGCGAGGTTCGTATAGTCGTCGGTCCAGGGCCGCGCCTTGAACGGATCGCCGGGCTTCCATGTCCCGCTCGCCAGGTACGGCGCCAGCGCCGCGGCATTGCGGGTGATGATCACCGCGTCCTCGGGCGACTCCCAGGCGCCCTTCGGGTCGTTCTCCGGCGGCCGATAGCTCTGCGCGGCCGCATGACCCCCGGCGGCCCGAGCCACGGCCTGGGCGGGGTTCATGAGATCGAGGTTGCGGTTCGACAGGTGCAGGATCAGCACGCCGTCGGGCTTGAGCTTGGTCAAGTAGCCTCGCACCGCCTCGACCGTAAGCAGGTGCGCCGGCACCGCGTCGGACGAGAAGGCGTCGATCAGGAGGATGTCGAAGCTGTCGGCCGGCTGCTTGGCCACGGTCAGGCGCGCATCGCCCACCGTGTAGTCGACGAGGCTCTTCGCGCAGAGGCTCGTGTAGCTGAAGTTCGTCGGATCACTGGAGATGCGGATCACCAGCGGATCGATCTCGAAGAACGTCAGATGATCGCCTTCCCGCACGTAGGCGGCGACGGATCCGGTTCCCAGACCCACGGCGCCGATGCGGAGGTTCTGCTTCTGCCGCTGGCTTGCGGTGAACACCTGCCCGATCGGCGTGCGCGGCGTGTAGTAGACCAGCGGCGCGCACATCTGCTTCGGATCCTGGGCCTGGGCGCCGTGCAGGGTCGTGCCGTGCGCGAGCATCTTGACCTGGCTATTCATGCTCGGGACGTAGGTCTCGGACTGGCGCAGCACGCCGAAGAAGCTGCGCCAGGTCTTGCGGGTGTCGACCCGGTCGGCCGCCACCTCGGAGGCGTACGACATGACCGCGACGACCGCGAACATGAGAATCGCCCACCGGCGGATCAGAAAGGCCGACAGCACCGAGCAGAGCAGCAGCACCTTCACGCCCATGTCGAAGATCTCGGACTGGTCTAACGCGCCGATGATCGGGTCCTGCGTGAGGCGGCCGCTGGCGAGATATACGGCAATGGGCGTGGCCACGGCGGCCAGGACGCCCAGGGTCAGCATCGTCCAGACCCAGATTGGGATCTTGTGCAGGTCGCCCCACGGCCGCGCCAGGCAGGCGAGCGCCAGGACCAACGGGTACTCCCAGACGTTGTCGAAGATCACCGGCGCCAGGAAGGCGTTGAAGGCGCCGCCGACCACACCGCCCAGCGACAGACACAGGTAGAACACAGTCAGGTGCGCGGGATCGGGCCGGTGGGCCACCAGCCGCTGGTGGCACATCAGCGCCGTCAGGAAGAACGCCAGGAGCTGAATGGCGAACTGCACCGTGAACTCGGTCGAGCGGAACGGCAGCATGGCCGCACAGGCTGCCAGCGCCGCGCCCTGCAGGGTGAGCGTCAGCTCCAGTGAGATGACCGGCTTCTCCTGGAACGCGATGATGAAGGTGGTCAGGTACAGCGCGAGCGGCAGCACCCACAGGAACGGCGCCGAGGCCACGTCGGTCGTGATGTAGGTGGTCACACCCAGCATCAGGCTGGACGGGATCGCCGCCAGCGCCACCCAGGCGATCCGGTCGCGCCAGCTGGGCGCCGGCGTCGTGGCGACGGCGCGCTCCACGCTCGCCGCCCGGACCCGCGACACCGCCACCGCCAGCGCGCCGATGATCAGCACGAAGGCCACGTAGCCGCTGCTCCAGCCGTAGCGCTGGCCGACCAGCGAGGTCAGCGGCTCCATCACCAGCGGGTAGGCCAGAAGCGCGATGAGGCTTCCCAGGTTGCTGGCGGCGTAGAGCGCATACGGCTCCTTGCCCTCGGCCGCCCCGATGGTGCGCGCGTGCCAGGCCTGCACGAGCGGCGCGGTGGCCGACAGGATCGCGAACGGCGCCCCGATGGAGAGCGTCAGCACCGCCAGCAGCCAGAGGTTCGGATGGTCGGTCGACGGCGGGCCGGCCAGACCGTTCACGCGCAGGGGCAGGGCCGCCGCCGCCACGATCAAGGCGGCGACGTGTGTCATCGCCTGCGCGCGCACCGAAGGCAGCCGCTGCAGCAGGTGGGCGTAGAAGTAGCCGGCCAGCAGCGCGATCTGGAAGAACGCCATCGACGTGTTCCAGACCGACGGGCTGCCGCCCAGCAGCGGCAGCACCAGCTTGGCCACCATGGGCTGCACGAGGAACACCAGGGCGGCGCTGGTGAAGACCGTCAGCACGAACAGAGCGGGCGGAGCCCGCCGGTCGGCGGCCTCGGCAGCAAGCGTGGTCATGGAGCTCGAATCGCCTTGATCGGAGGGGACGTGCGGTGCTCAGTGCGTGACCGTGAGTAGAGGGACGTTCGGGCCTATGTTCAACCTGGAGATCGTGACGCTTGCCCGCCTCCTCATCGACGAGGCGCGGGAGCGGTCCCTGCGGATCGTCACCGCCGAGAGCTGCACCGGCGGGCTCGTGGCTGGCGCGATCTGCTCGATCCCGGGCTCGTCCGACGTGTTCGAGCGGGGTTTCGTCACCTACTCCAACCGCGCCAAACAGGAGCTCCTGGGCGTGCCGGGCGACCTGATCGCCGACCTGGGCGCCGTGTCCGAGCCGGTGGCGCGGATGATGGCCGAGGGCGCGCTCGAGGCCTCCAACGCCCACCTCGCCGTCGCGATCACGGGTGTCGCGGGCCCCGGCGGCGGCACGCCGCTGAAGCCGGTCGGGACGGTCCACATCGCCACCGCCCGCTCGAACCAGCGCCTGATGCACGAAGAGCTCTTCTTCGAGGAGGACACCCGCGTGGGCGTCCAACTCGCGGCCGTGCAGGCCGCCCTGCAGATGTTGCGGGACCGGCTCACCTGAGCGAGGCCCCTCACCTCCTCCGCGCCCTGCGCCGCCGGGACCTGACTGGCATCGTGCTCAACGCCATGATCGGGGCCGGCATGCTGGCCGCGCCGGCCAAGGTGTACGCGCTGGCCGGCGGCTGGAGCTTCGTTGTGCTGGCCGCCGCCGCGCTGGCGCTGACGCCGCTGATCCTCTGCTTCGCCGACCTCTCCAGCCGCTTCTCGGGCACCGGGGGACCCTACCTCTACGCCCGCGCCGGGCTGCCCGCCCTGCCCGCCTTCGCCGTGGGCTGGCTGATGTGGTTCAGCCAGGCGATGTCGGTCGCGACGCTGTCGTCGCTGTTCGTGACCTACCTGGCGGGCTTCGTTCCAGCGCTGGAGGCCGGTCTGCCGCGCTACCTTACGATCGGCGCCTTGGGAGCCGTGCTGACCGGCATCGTCCTCGTCGGCATCCGCCAGTCGGCACGCGCCAGCAACCTGCTGATCGTCCTGAAAATCGGTTTCGTCATCGCCTTCGCCGCGGCGGGGATCTGGTTCGTCCAGGCCGACCGCCTCACCATCGCGACCGCGCTGCCGGACACGATCACCTTCGCCCAGGCGATGCTGATCTACCTCTTCGCCTACTCCGGCTTCGAGCGGGCCTCGGTCGTAGCGGGCGAGGCGCGCGACCCGCAGCGCGACGTGCCAGCCGCCCTGATCGGCGGGGTCGCCGCCGTCACCTTCGCCTACGCCGCGGTGCTGCTGGTCTGCATGGGCGTCCTCGACCAGCCGGCCGCCAACGACCGCCCGCTGGCCGAGGTGGGCCGCCAGCTTTTCGGCTCGGCCGGCGCCGTGGCCGTCTCCGCGGGAGCCCTCGCGGTGATCGTCGGCACCATCCTGGTCATCACCATCTCGATGCCCCGCATGCTGCTGGCGCTCGCGGAACAAGATCAACTCCCGCAATGGCTGGCCCAGGTGCATTCGCGCTGGCGCACGCCGCACATCGCGATCGTCATCTCGAGCGTGCTGGCGTTCGGGTTCGCCATGGCCAGCGACCTCCTGACTTCGCTCACCATCGCCACGGCCGCCCGGCTGACGGGCTACATCCTCTGCTGCATCTCGCTCTGGAGCCTCTCGCGCCGCGCCGACGCGCCCGCGCCGAAGTTCGCGCTCCCCCTGCGCGGTCCGATCGCCCTCTTCACCGCGGCGCTGTTCACCGGCGTTCTGGTGCTGGGCGCGATGAAGGAGCTGCCGGCTCTGGCGATCGTCCTCGCCGCCGGCCTCGTCCTCTGGGCGCTTACCCGTAGAGCGCTTTCGCGCGATCTTCGAAGCAGCCCATGAGGCGGTCGACGGCGTGATGGAAATTGGCCCTGAGCAGGCCCTCCAGAAGGCGCGACTTGAACTGGAAATCGATGTCGAACTCGATCCGCGTCCCCGCCGGGTCGTCCAGGAACCGCCAGCGGTTGGTCAGCTTGCGGAAAGGGCCCGACAGCAGGTTGACGTCGATCTGCTTCGCGCCCGCATCGCGGTGGACCCGCGTTGCGAACCGCTCCTTCAGGAACGAGAAGCCGACGCCAGCCTCGGCGTCCAGGCTCTCCACGCCCTCGCCCAGCGTCCGCGGGTTCCAGGTTCGCATCGACGTGATCCACGGCACGAACTCGGGATAGCGGTTCACGTCGCCCACCAGCCTGAACAGCTGATCCGGCGTGTAGGGCAGCACGCGCGAGACGTGGTGATGCAATTTAGGCGGCCGCTTCCTTGGCCCGCCGCGCTTCCTGCAGCCGGGCGAAGTCCTCGTCGGCATGGTGCGACGAGCGGGTCAGCGGGCTGGCCGAGACCACCAGGAAGCCCTTGGCCCGGGCGATCTCCTCGTAGGCCTTGAACTCGTCCGGATGGACGAAGCGGTCGATGGGCGCGTGCTTGCGAGTGGGCTGCAGGTACTGGCCGATGGTGATGAAGTCGACGCCGGCCGAGCGCATGTCGTCCATCACCTGCATCACCTCTTCCTTGGCCTCGCCGAGGCCAACCATGATGCCGGACTTGGTGAACTGCTGCGGATCGCGCTCCTTCACCCGCTCCAGCAGGCGCAGGGAGTTGTAGTAGCGCGCGCCCGGCCGGATCGAGAGGTAGAGCCGCGGCACCGTCTCGAGGTTGTGGTTGAAGACGTCGGGCCTGGCGTCAATCACTTCGAGCACCGCGGCCAACGGCTTGCGCAGGAAGTCCGGGGTCAGGATCTCCACCGTCGTGCCGGGCGACGCGACCCGGATCGCGCGCACCACGGCCGCGAAGTGCGCCGCCCCGCCGTCCGCCAGGTCGTCGCGGTCCACCGAGGTGATGACCACGTGCTTGAGGCCCATCTTGGCCACGGCGTCGGCGACGCGCGCCGGTTCGGTCGGGTCGAGCGCGTTCGGCTTGCCGGTCGCCACGTTGCAGAAGGAGCAGGCCCGCGTGCAGATCTCGCCCATGATCATCATGGTGGCGTGGCTCTTCGACCAGCACTCGCCGATGTTCGGGCAGGCGGCCTCCTCGCACACCGTGACAAGGCCGTGGCCCTTCACGATCTCGCGTGTGGCGTTGTAGCCGGGCGAGCCGGGCGCGCGCACGCGCAGCCACTCGGGCTTGCGCAGGATCGGCGTGTCCGGCCGGTTCTGCTTCTCGGGGTGCCGCGGGCGCTGGTTCAGGGTGTCGATGACGACGGCCATGGCCCCTAGATCGTCCGTCCGGGCCGCGGGATCAAGCCGCCGCTGTGACGCGCCCGTACGGTCAAGCTTCGCTCACCGCCGGTTACCGATCTTTTCAGCGCCGACTCCGAGGGCTAGGGTCCCGCCAACGAAAATAACGGGAGGCGCCGCTCTTGCGTGCGTTCGACAGCGCCAAGGCGCAGTCCACGGTCTTCGATGCGCTCATCGCAGCGTCACGGAAATACGGACTCAAGAAGCCGATCCTGGAGGACCAGGAGCGCAATCCCCTCTCCTATCTGGACCTGATCCGGGCCTCGTTCGCGCTCGGCAAGAAGATCGCCGCCTTCACGCGGAAGGGCGAGCGCGTGGGCGTCATGCTGCCGTCCAGTTCGGGCGGGGTGGTGACCTTCTTTGCGCTGCATGCCTTCGGCCGCATCCCCACGATGCTGAACTTCACGGCCGGCATCCGGAACCTGAAGGCGGCCTGCGACCTAGCTGGCGTGAAGACGGTGCTCACGTCCCACCGCTTCGTCGAACAGGGCAAGCTGCACGACCTGATCGACGCGCTCGAGACACGGACGAACGTGGTCTACCTCGAGGACGTCCGGAAGACGGTGGGCCTGTCTGACCGTCTGTTCGCCGCGGCCGCCGGCGCGCTGCCCCGGCAGTTCCGCACTCCGCTCAGCCCCTCGGACCCGGGCGTGATCCTTTTCACCTCGGGCAGTTTCGGCGCGCCGCGCGGCGTGGTGCTCAGCCACTCGAACCTGGTGGCCAACGCCCGCCAGGTGGCCCAGCACATCCCGCTCGACCCGAGTTGGGTGTTCTTCAACCCGCTGCCGATCTTCCACTGCTTCGGCCTGACCGGCGGCGCGCTGCTGCCGATCTTCGAGGGGATGAAGGCGTTCCAGTATCCGTCACCGCTGCACATCAAGCAGATCCCGGCGCTGGTGAAGGACACCAAGGCGAACGTCCTCTTCGCCACCGACACCTTCATCAACCAGTACGCCCGCTCGGCCGAGCCCGACGAACTGTCCGGCCTGACGTTCGTGGTCTGCGGGGCCGAGAAGGTGCGGGAAGAGACCCACAACCTGATCGCCCAGAAGTTTGGGCCGATCCCGCTGCTGGAAGGCTACGGCGCTACCGAGGCCTCGCCGGTGATCGCGGTGAACACGCCCACCGACAACCGCCGCGGCACGGTCGGCGGCCTGCTGCCGGGCATTGAGGTGCGGCTGGAGGCAGTCGAAGGCATCCCGGGCGGCGGCAAGCTGCTGGTGCGTGGGCCCAACATCATGGCCGGCTACCTGAAGCCCGACGGCGGGATCGAACCGCCCGCGGGCGGCTGGCATGACACCGGCGACGTGGTGTCCCTCTCGGACGACAATTGGATCAAGATCCTGGGCCGCGTGAAGCGCTTCGCGAAGGTGGGCGGCGAGATGGTTTCGCTGACAGCCGCCGAAGACCTGGCGGCGGCCGTCTGGCCCGACTGCCGCCACGCCGTGGTCGCCCTGCCCGATCCGAAGAAGGGCGAGCGCCTGATCCTCGTCACCGACCGCCGCGACGCCGAGCCGGGCGCCCTGGTGGCCCACGCCCAGCGGATCGGCGCGCCCGAGCTGGCCGTGCCGCGCAAGATCATCCGGGTGCCCGAGATCCCGGTGCTGGGTACGGGCAAGACCGACTACGTGGCCCTGCAGCGTATCGTTGACACAGAGCTCACGAAGGCAGCCTGACCAAAAAAGGAGACGGCGATGCTGGCGACCTGGTCCCCGCGCGTGCTGAGCGTGCTGCGCATCATCACCGCCCTGCTCTTCATGGAGCACGGCTTGATGAAGCTGTTCGACTTCCCCGCGCCACAGCCGGGCGTCCCGGATCCGCTGCCGATGCTTCTCGTCGCGGCGGCCTGGATCGAGGTCGTGGGCGGCGGCCTGATCGCGCTCGGTCTCTTCACGCGCGCCGCGGCCTTCCTCTGCTCGGGCCAGATGGCGGTCGCCTACTTCATGGCCCATGCGCCGCAGCACTGGGCCCCGGCGCTGAATATGGGCGAGGCGGCGGTGCTCTACAGCTTCGTGTTCTTCTACCTGGTCTTCGCCGGTCCCGGCCCGTGGAGCCTCGACTCGGTGGTGCGGAAGCGGACCTAAGACAGATGTGGCGGACCCGGCCGCCCACCCTTCTGCTCTTTGCGCTCTTCGTGGGCCTGGGCCCGCTCGTGGGCGCGTTGGCCGCCTACCTGCAGATGCCGGCCGAGGCCAGGACCGGAACCGACGACCCGCGCGAGGTGGCGAGCATCATGCTGTGGGGCGCCTACGTCGTAGGGCTCGCGCCGGCGCTGGCCACCGGCATCGCCGCCACTCTGGCCTGGCTGACGCGGCGAGGCCCTGTGGCCTACGTCTTAATCTGCTGCATCGTCGGCGCGACCTCGGCGGCGGCCATGGTCGTACCGCTCGTCGCCCTCGGCACGCTTGAATCGACCGGCGAAATCCGCGGCCTTACGATCTACATGGCGACCTGCGGCGCGGTTGCGGCGCTGCCGCCCGCACTCGCCACCCTGCCGCGCAGGCTCGCGCTGCAGGTCTAGATGTGCAGCACCTTGCCGTAGGCGTCCAAGGACGCCTCGTGCATCGCCTCGCTCATTGTCGGGTGCGGGAAGACCGTCGCGTGCAGCTCGGCCTCGGTCGCCTCCAGGGTCATCGCCAGCGCGAAGCCCTGGATCATCTCGGTGACCTCGTGGCCGATCATGTGGGCGCCGATCAGCGCGCCGGTCTTGCCGTCGAAGACCGTCTTCACGAAGCCGTCGGTGTCGCTCGCCGCGATCGCCTTGCCGTTCACGCGGAACGGGAAACGGCCCACCTTCGGCTCCAGCCCCTGTTCCTTGGCCTGCGCCTCGGTCAGGCCCACCGAGGCCACCTGCGGGGTCGTGTAGGTGCAGCCCGGGATCGGAGAACTGAGGTTCGTGGGCTTCAGGCCGGCGATGTGCTCGACGCAGTGCACGCCCTCGTGGCTGGCCTTGTGCGCGAGCCAGGGCGGCCCCGCCACGTCGCCGATGGCGTAGAGGCCCGGCACGCCGGTGCCGCCGTGGCTATCGGTGACGATGTGCGTGCGGTCGATCTTCACGCCCAGGGCCTCCAGGCCCATGTCCTCGACGTTGCCGACGATGCCGACCGCCACGATGGCGACGTCGGCCTCCAGGGTCTCTGCCTTGCCGCCGGCCTCGATCTCGACGGCGACGCCAGTCTTGGTCTTGGTCAGCTTCTTCACATTGGCCGGCACGCGGAACTTGATGCCCCGCTTCTCGAAGCTCTTGTGCGCGGCCTTGGAGACCTCTTCGTCCTCGACCGGCAGGATGCGCGGCAGCATCTCGACGACCGTAACTTCCGCGCCCAAGGCCCGGTAGAAACTGGCGAATTCCATGCCGATCGCGCCCGATCCAATCACTACCAGCGACTTCGGCGCCGTCTTCGGGACCAGCGCGTCGCGGTACGTCCAGACGCGTTCGCCGTCCGCTTCCAGCCCGATGGCGGGGATTTCCCGCGCCCGCGCGCCCGTGGCGATGATCACGTGCTTGGCCGTCAGCTTGCGCGAGCCCACCACGACGGTCGGCGCCGAGCCGCCCTTCTCCAGCTTGGCGAAGCCCTCGACCACCTCGATCTTGTGCTTCTTCATCAGGAAGGTGACGCCCGAGTTCAGCTGCGCCGCTACCTTGCGCGAGCGTTGCACCACGGCGGCAAAGTCGAAGCCGCGCTTCTCCACTGACAGGCCATAGTCCTTCAGATGGTCGAGCTGCTCGTAGACCTCGGCCGACTTCAGCAGCGCCTTGGTGGGGATGCAGCCCCAGTTCAAGCAGATGCCGCCCAGCTCGGACCGCTCCACGATGGCCGTCTTGAATCCCAGCTGCGTCGCCCGGATCGCGGTGACGTAGCCGCCCGGACCCGAACCGATCACGATGACGTCGAAGGCGTCGGCCATCAGAGCAACCTCGAAATCGCGCCCTCGAGCGCCTTGGGTTCAACGGTAGGAGCGAAGCGGCCGATGACACGGCCCGTCCGGTCGACCAGGAACTTCGTGAAGTTCCACTTGATCCCCTCGGTGCCGAGCACGCCCTTCTTGGCCGCCTTCAGATAGGCGTAGAGCGGATGGGCCTTCGGGCCGTTCACGTCGATCTTCCGCATCATCGGGAAGTCCACGTCGTAGGTCAGCGAGCAGAAGGTCTTGATCTCGTCCGCGTCGCCCGGCTCCTGCGCGCCGAACTGGTTGCAGGGGAAGCCCAGGACGACGAAACCGCGGTCGCGGTGCTTGCGGTAGAGTTCTTCCAGCCCGGCGTACTGGCGCGTGAACCCACACTGGCTGGCGGTGTTGACGATCAGCACCACCTTGTCGCGGTAGTCGCTGAGCGGAACCGGCGCGCCGTCGATGGTCTCGGCCGTGAAGTCGTAGATGCTGCTCATCGCCCCCGCTCCGCTCAGACGATCATCCGCAGCGGCTCTTCCAGCATCTCCTTGAAGGCCGCCAGGAAGCGGGCGCCGACGGCGCCGTCCACCACGCGGTGGTCGCAGGTCATCGTGACGCTCATGACGTTTGCGACGACGATCTGATCGCCCTTCACCACGGCCCGCTTCTCGCCCGCACCGACCGACAGGATCGCGCCCTGCGGCTCGTTGATGATCGAGGCGAAGGTCTTGATGCCAAACATGCCGAGGTTGGAGACGCTGAAGGTGCCGCCCTGGAACTCGTCGGGCTTCAGCTTCTTGTCCCGGGCGCGGGCCGCCAGGTCCTTGGCCTCGGTGGCGATCTGCGCCAGGCCCTTGGTCTCGGCCTTGCGGATGATCGGCGTAATCAGGCCGCCGGGGATCGCCACCGCCATGGCGATGTCCGCATGGTGGTGCATCGCGATGCCCTCGGGCGAGTACGACGCATTCGCCTCGGGCACCTTCATCAGCGCGGTGGCCGCCGCCTTCATGACGATGTCGTTGACGCTGACCTTCACACCCGACTTCTCGAGCAGGCCGTTGATCTTGGTTCGCGCCGCCAGGAGCTCGTCGATCTCGATGTCGATGGTGAGCGGGAAGTGCGGCACGTCGCGGAAGCTGTCGGTCATCCGCCGCGCCACCGTCTTGCGCATGCCGTCCAGCGGAATGAGGTCGTAGCTGCCGGGCGCGATGCCCATCTGCTCGAGCGTCTTGTGCTCGCGCGGCGCGGCTGCGGGCACAGCTGACGGAGCCGCAGCTGGCGCCGCAGCCGGAGCGGGTTTGGCGGCGCCCGGCTGGGCCTTGTCGACGTCGGCCTTCACGATCCGGCCGTGCGGACCGCTGCCGGCCACCGCCGAGAGGTCGACGCCCTTCTGCTCGGCCAGCCGGCGGGCCAGCGGCGAGGCGAAGATCCGCCCGCCGTCGGCGGCCTTGGCCGGAGCTGGCGCGGGGGCCGTCGCCGGAGCCGCCGCAGGCTTGGGCGCTTCCGCCTTCGCGGGTTCGGGCGCCTTGGCGGGCTCAGGCGCCTTGGCCGGGGCCGCCTCCGCCTTGGGTGCGGGAGCCGGCGCGGCGTCGCCCTCTCCGGCCAGCCGGGCGATCGGCGTGTTGACCTTCACGCCTTCGGTCCCTTCGGCGATGAGGATGTCCTCGACCACGCCCTCGTCGACGGCTTCCACCTCCATGGTGGCCTTGTCGGTCTCGATCTCGGCGATCACGTCGCCGGACTTCACCGTATCGCCCTTCTTCACGTGCCACTTGGCGAGGGTTCCCTCCTCCATGGTGGGCGACAGGGCGGGCATCAGGACGTCGATCGGCATGTCGTCTCCGGGCTCTCAGGCGCTCGGTTGAAGTTCGGTGATGTCGGCGGGAGACCAGCGGGCCTTGCGGCGCTGGGCGCGCACCTCGGGCGTCTCGTCCTCGTAGTCCATCGGCTGGGGCTCGCGGCCGTCGAACCCGGGCAGGTCGACGCCGCGCACGTTCAGGATCGCGTAGCGGGCGCCGTCGATCTCGGTCTCGGCGCCGACGTAGCAGCCGCAGGCCGCACAGATCAGGTAGTCCGACCGGCGTTGGCCAAAGCGGTAGTGGATCAGTTGCGACCCGGCGAAGGTGATCGTCGCGTCGGGGTGGCTGGTCGACAGCGCCCCGTGACGGCGGCAGAAGCCGCACTGGCAGGCGCGCAGGGGCAGTTCGGCCGCCTCCACGCCCTCGATCTCGACGCGCACCGCCCCGCAGTGGCATTGGCCGTGCAGCCGCCTCATGCGTGCTCCTTCGAGAGGTGCGACAGGCTTGCGCCGTTCGCCTCCCAGTTCTGGCCGTCGAAGGCCTCGATCACCAGCTCCAGCCCCTCGACCGTGTCGAGGCAGCGCGCGTTCACGCTCCAGCCGTCGGGGTTGGACCGCGGCCGGTAGAAGCT
>NZ_DASWTE010000466.1:0-5617 GCF_036402295.1 Phenylobacterium sp. | reverse complement strand
GCCGAAGGCCGTGTCGTTCCCGTCGCCGGCGGTGATCACCAGCTTCGCCGAGCCCTGGTAGTTCGACGCCGAGATCAGGTCGTCGCCGGTCCCGGTGTCGACGGTGAAGGTCTCCACCGACAGCGTGTTCACCTGGCCCGCGGCGCCGTTGACGTCCAGCAGGATCGCGTCGCCCTCGGGCGTCGCCTGGCCGCCGAACACACCCACGGTGTCGTTCCCGGCCCCGCCGCGCAGCGCCAGCACGTCGGCCCCTTCGCCGCCGTCGAAATTCACCGTCACGCCGCCGGCGATCGCCGAGGCGTCCAGGGTGTCGCCGCCACCACCCGCCGCGATCGCCAGCCGGTCGATCGACTCGGCGTGGCCCACGCGGACCGCCGCGGCCAGGCCGCTGACCGAGGTGACGCCGCCGCTCGTGGCCAACGCCAGGGCCTCGCCGGCCGATCCGCCGCTCAGCGCCACGACGTCGGCCTGGCCGTCGCCGCCGCCTGCAGAGCCGAGATCGATCTCGACCTGCCGCACTTCGGTGGCGCTCAGGTCGCCGATCACGAAGCGATCCGCGCCGCCGGGCGCGCCCGTGAACACCACGCGCTCCACATTGTCGAGGTCGAGGGTCACAAGTCCCACGTCGCGCGTGAGAATGGCGTGCCCGGCCTGGTTCGCGAGGCTGATGATCTCGCTCACGTCGCCGGTCTGGAACAGCAGCGCGTCGACGCCCTTGCCGCCGTCGATCGTGTCGCTGCCGTCACCCGGAGACCAGGCGAAGGCGTCGTTGCCTTCGCCGCCGCTCAGGAGGTCGGCGTCGAGGCCGCCGGCGATGTAGTCGTCGCCGCGACCGCCATCGATGGTGTCGTTGCCGGCGCCGCCGAAGATCGCGTCTCCGGCGCTCGAGGGCCGCGCCGCGCCCACGGCGATGACGCCGGGCGAGACGGTGGCAGGCGTGATGATTTCGGCGGCGTCGCCGCCGGTGAAGGTAGCCATGGGGAATTGCTCCGGGGGATGTGCTTGGGGAAGCCGGCCGGCCGCGCGCGCCGAGGCGCTTGCGGCTCAGGCCGGTTGAGGGGGATCAGCCGCGCGTGACGCGCGACGGGGTGGAGGCGTTACGCCGGACGCCGAGCCGCGGCACGAGCATCGGCGTGCGGCGCCGGTAGTTCAGGTACTGCTCGCCGAACACGTCGACGAGGTCGCGCTCTTCGAGCTGGATGGCGATCAGGATGTAGGCCGTCGTCATCACGGCGAACACGAAGTGGGCCACGGTCATGGTGGGCGCCGCCCAGAAGATCACCAGCCAGCCGACGTAGAGGGGGTGGCGCACCAGCTTGTAGAGGGTTGGCGTGTAGAACTGCGGCGGGACGGGCTGATAGCCCATCAGCCGATGCCAGACCTGACGCAAGCCGAACAAATCGAAGTGGTCGATCAGGAAAGTCGAGTAGAGCAGCAGCGCCCAGCCGAACAGGTAGACCGCGATCACTGCCGAAAGCACGACGCCTTCGGTGCGCCAGATGACGCCGCCGATGGGCTGCCACAGGACGAACAGCGCCACCATCGCCAGCGAGGACGCCAGCACATAGGTGCTCCGCTCCACCGGTTCCGGGACGATCCGCGTCCACCAGCGCTTGAAGGCCGGCCGCGCCATGCCGCTGTGCTGGATCGCAAAGGCGGCCAGGAGGCCGAGGTCGATCGCGAGCGCTTCGATCAGCGGGCGCGTGGGCGCGCCGTCGAGGCTCGTCGGCGTCATGAAGCCGCCGACGAACCCGATGGCGTAGACGAAGACACCAAGAAAGATGGCGTAGCAAAGCACGCCGTAGATGAGAGTTGCGATGCGGGACACGCCGTCCTCCTGCTCCGTTCTGCGGGCGGGGTAGATGACGGAGCGGGCGTCCCCGGTCTTCGGGGGAATCCCCTATTTTTCGTGTCCGACCCTGAGGTCGGGCCAAAAAGAGGGGCGCTGCTCGCGCAGCGCCCCAGTCGGTGTGTGCTCGGGGGAGGAGACTTAGCGGCGGTAGCCGTAGCTGTCGTAGTAGTCGCGGTCGTACGAGCTGCCGCCGTAGTAGCTGCGGCCGTAGTAGCTCTGGCGGTAGTCGCCGCGGTCGTAGGTCCGGTAGCGGCTGTCGCGGTAGTACGGGCGGCTCGTGCGGTAGCCGTAGCCGCTGCGATAGCGGCGCCGGTCGTTGTCATTGTCGACCGCGGCGCCCACGGCCGCGCCGGCCACGGCGCCCAGGAGCACGCCCTCGGTCTTGCCGTCGCTGATCGCCGCGCCGGCCACGCCGCCCAGCAGGGCGCCCAGCAGCGCGCTTTCGGTCTTGGAGGCCGCGGCCGCCTGGCTCGCCGGCAGCGCCACGGCGCCGGCGACCGTCAGGGCCATCACAGCCTTCGTCATCTTGTTGGTCATGGCTCTAACTCCTTCAGCCAGCGCCGGGAGCGGGGGCTCTGCGGCGATCTTGAGCCTGAAGTTAGCGGGCTGCGCCTGAACGCCCTCGGAGCCGGTCGTTCATATGCGCGACAGGAAGCCGGACACGAAAAGGGCCCCGCGAAGGGGGCCCGAGACGCGGCCTGGGGAGGGAGCCGCGAGAGGGGAGGACGCTCAGACGGCGCCGGCCACACCTACGGTCGCGAACGCGATCACCAGGCCCAGCATCGCCGTCAGCAGGACCGGAGCGGCCGCCGCTTGAATGAGGCTACGCAGGGACGAGAGGATCATGACGTCGGGGCCTTTGCGGTCTGGGGAGGCCCCGTGGGGAAGCGAGGCCGTCCGTTGCGGACACCCCTTTATAACCCTGCTTCGATTACCCAATGATCAGCGATTTCGCACTGTCGCTATGCGTTTTCTGTGCAGACGCGGTGCGCGCCTTCTGGCGGCGGCCTGCGGCCTCAGCGGAAGGCCAGGCTGAGCTTGGCGCCCACGAACCGCCCCGACGGGTCGACGCCGCGCGCGGCGGCTGCGCCATTGCGGTCGGCGCCCGGCTGGATCCCGCACAGGAACCCCAGCGCGCCGGTCAGGTCGTCGCCCGCCAGCCGCCGGTCGATGGCCGTGCGCGCGACGCCGGCGCGCTTCAGAGCATGCGCCTCGGCCGACCTGGGGTCGAGCGACAGCCTCACCGCGGGCGCGGGCGCGAGGCCCGGCCGCACCGCCTGGGCCAGGGCCTGGGACGGCGACAACATCTCGGCTTGCGCGGCGCCGGCCATCAGGCCCAGCGCCAATCCCAGGCCAATCGCTCTCGCACCGCTCATCGCCTGCTCCATCGGCTCGCCCGCACCCTAGCACAGCTACGGCCCCACCCCGGCCCGCGGATGCTCAGACGAGCCCCAGCAGCGCCGCGCCCATGAGTATCAGGCCCAGCACCGGGATCGCCACGACGCCCCAGCCCGTGGCGTTCGCCTCCAGCCAGTTCCCAAGCTTAAGGCTGAGCGTGCTCGGCGGTTTCGATCTGCTCACCATGAAGTCAGTATAAAAACTACACTACAGGAACGCCAAGCGATAAACGACATGCAGACGAGCTTGGCCGCGTTCAAGCTCGCGTGACCGAGGGCGGCCCGGCCGGGCCAAAGCTCCACCATATGGACGCCGGCCGGCCGACGACGCTACGGTCGGGGAAATCTGCGCGGGCGCAACCGGGGGGAGAGCGCGTTGAGTCGGAAGAAGGGCGGGGCGAACCGCACCACACTGTTCGTGTTCCTGGGGCTGGGGGCAGCCGTCGCCGCCGGACTGGCCCTCTGGATCGCGGGCGACGTCGGCCGGGCGGGCAAGGAGGCCGAGGCGGCCGCGAAGGACGTGCCCGTGCTGCCGGCCGGGCCGCTGCAGTTCGTCATGTCCAACTCGAACGAGGCCACGTACCTCGCGCTCGACACCGTCCGCCGCGCCGAGAGCCAGGTGACCGCCACGGTCCTGAAGGTGGGCCGCACGACCACGTCCATCGAAGGCGGCGGCGCCCTCGTCAGCGCGACCGCCACGGTCGACTGCGCCGCCGACCGCATCTTCGACGGCAAGGTCGGCGCCTTCGACGTCGAAGGGAAGCTGCTCAGCGCCACCACCGGCTTCTCCGGCAAGCGCGGTCGCGTGGTCGAGCCGTCGGACTACCAGGTCCCGGCGCTCTGCCGCGGCGAGAAGGGCCGCGTCGTGCCCGACCGCCACACGGCGCAGCGAGAGTCCCAGGCTCTGCCCGACGCCGTCGCCGCCCGCGCCGAGGCCGACGCGAAGGACGCCGACGCCTGGGCCTGGCTGTGCGCCGCCGGCGCCCGCGACCGCTGGCGCGCCAAAACGCCCGCCGACTGCGCCCACGCGCTGGAACTGCGCCCAGACGACGCCGCCACCCGCCTCGACCGCGCCTACATCTTCCTGAAGATCGGCCGCAACGCCGAGGCCGCAGCCGACATCGCCAAGGTGCTCGCGGCCGACCCGAAGAACGCGACGGCGCTCTACGCCCGCAGCCTGCTGACCGGCATCCAGCGCCGCGGCATGGCCGGCGTCACCGCCAGCCGCGCGGACCGTTGCGCCGCGCTCGCGCTGGAGCACGACGTCGCCAACTGGGCCGCGCGCACCTACCAGATCCAGATGAGCCGCGAGTTCCGGATCTGCGAACCGGGCTGACGCGCCCGGCCCGCAGCCCGGATCGCGTCAGGCCGCAAGCGCCTCGGGGCGGCTGCCGGCCAGGTAGTCCACCTTGCCCAGCGGCACGCCAGCGGCGCGCAGCAGGGCGTAGGCCGTCACCACGTGGAAGTGGAAGTTCGGCAGCGAGAACTGGAACAGGAAGTCGCGCGCCGTCATCTTCAGCACCCGCCCGGGCAGCGGCAGCTCGACCGTCCGCTCGGGATCGCCGTCCACCTTGGCGCGGTCGACGGACTCCACGAAGGCGATGGTGTTGGCCACGCGAGCTTTCACCTCAGCCCAGGTGGTCTCGGTGTCCGGGAAGCTGGGCGGCGTCACGCCCGCCAGCCGCGCAGCCCCGCTCTTGGCCGCGTCGCTGGCCAGCTGGATCTGGCCGGTGAGGGTGGCCATGTCGGGCGCCAGCCGCTTGTCGAGGTAGGTCGCCGGGTCGACCCCGCTGGCCTTGGCGTGCGCCTCGGCCTTGTCGAGCAGGGCCGCCAGGTTCTTCAGCATCAGCACATAACCGGGGATCGAGGCGTCGTAGAGGGATACGGCCATCGGGGGCGCTCCAAAGCTTGGGTTTGAAGCGTCACAGATGGGCGCCTGTTGCTGCGCCGGTAGTCACACTCGGCGGCGATTTTTTCTAATGTCGGAGTTTCGCCGCACCGACCGTCCTAGGGTTGCGCCGGCGCGCAAGAAGCCGAGGGACCCCGCATGCTCTACGCCATCCTGGCCTACCACGAGGAACGCATCATCCAGGACATGAGCGCCGCCGAGGACGGCGCGCTGATGACCGGCCTGCTCGCCGTGCACCACCGCCTGACCGACGAGGGCAAGATGGGCCCGGCCGGCCGCCTGGGCGCCACTGAGCTCGCCGCCACGGTGCGCGGGACGGGCCGCGGCGTGGTCACCGACGGCCCCTTCGCCGAGACCAAGGAGCATTTGCTGGGCTTCTACGTCGTCGACTGCGCCACCCGCGAGGCCGCCATCGAAGCCGCCCGCGACCTTAAGGAGGCCAACCCCAGCGCCGTCTAC
>NZ_DASWTE010000465.1:0-6760 GCF_036402295.1 Phenylobacterium sp. | reverse complement strand
GCGAAGCGGCCGCCGCCCGGGCCGTCCATGCCCACGAAGTCGGTGTCGCAGAAGGTGCAGACCGCCTTCTCGCGGTCGCGCTCCAGCCCGCTCCACAGGTTGCAGCCGGCGAACCGGCAGAACACGGCCGGCCGCCCGGCCTGGCCGCCCTCGCCCTGCAGCGTGAGGAAGATCTCCTTGACCGCGTAGCTCATGGCGCGAGCTCCGGACGGCCCTCGGCGTCCCACGCCTCGTACCCCCGCTGGCGCAGCTCGCACGCCGGACACGTCCCACAGCCGTGGCCCCAGGCGTGCAGCGTCCCCCGCTCCCCGAGGTAGCAGGTGTGGCTCTCCTCGATGGTAATCGCCACCAGCTGCTCGTCGCCCAGGCCCTTGGCCAGCGCCCAGGTCTCAGCCTTCGTCAGCCGCATCAGCGGCGTTTCGATGCGGAAGTCCTGCTCCATCCCAAGGTTGAGGGCCGTCTCCATGGCGTCGATGGTGTCGCGCCGGCAGTCGGGATAGCCCGAGAAGTCGGTCTCGCACATGCCGCCCACCAGCACGTTCAGCTTGCGGCGGTCGGCAAAAGCGGCCGCATAGGTCAGGAACACCAGGTTGCGGCCCGGCACATAGGTCGACGGCAGCCCCTTCTCGGTGATCTCGATCGCCCGCTCGGCGGTCATGGCGGTCTCGGCCAGGGCGCCGAAGCTCTTGATGTCGAGCATGTGGTCTTCGCCCAGCCGGTCGGCCCACTGGGGGAACTCGCGCAAGATGCGGGCGCGCACGGCCTGGCGGGCCTCGAGCTCCACGCCATGCCGCTGGCCATAGTCGAATCCGACCGTCTCTACCCGCGCGTAGCGCGCGAGCGCCCAAGCCAAACAGGCTGTGGAATCCTGGCCGCCGGAGAAGAGCACGAGGGCCTGATCTATCATCGGCCCCATATGGGCCAGCGGCGCCCGCGAGGGAAGTTTGCAGGTTGTCCCTTGGGGAAACTTCGTTGTCGCGGGCGCCACAGTAGAGCCCGCAATCCCTTACGCTGTCTCGGATTGGTTGACAGTTTGTCGCAGCAGGTCGAGCTTCGCCGACGCTGAACGGGGGGCCACGCCGCCTCCCCGCCGGCTAACGCTTAGCGGCGTGACGGCGACCAAAGGCCAGAAAAAGAGCCCGGCCGCCCTGGGAGGAACAGAATGTCGGATACCCGCGCCCTACGGGGCATGCTGGCTGTTGGCGTGTCCGCCGCAGCGCTCACCGCCTTCGCGGCGCCCGCTTGGGCGCAGACGACGGGCTCGACCGTCATCGAGGAACTGGTCGTCACCGCCCAGAAGAAGGAGGAAGCCCTCCAGGACGTGCCGATCGCCGTCTCGGCGTTCGACCAGAACGCGCTCGAGAAATCCAAGATCGACGGCGGCCCGAACCTGGTGCTGGCCGTGCCGAACGTGAACTTCTCCAAGGGGAACTTCACCGGCTACAACTTCCAGATCCGCGGCATCGGCTCGAAGCTGGTCGCGGCCTCGGGCGACGCCGGCACCGGCATCCACCTGAACAACGCCCCGCTGATCGCCAACAACCTGTTCGAGACCGAGTTCTACGACGTCGAGCGCGTCGAAGTTCTGCGCGGTCCGCAGGGCACCCTCTACGGCCGGAACGCCACAGGCGGCGTGGTCAACCTGCTCACCGCCAAGCCCACCGACCAGTTCGAGGGCAACATCCGCGCTGAGTACGGCAACTACAACACCATGAAGGCGCGGGGGATGATCAATCTCCCGCTCGGCGAGATGGCGGCCCTGCGCGTCGCGGGCTCGTACCTGAAGCGCGACGGCTTCGGGGAGAATCTGGTCACCGGCAACGACGCCGACGACCGCGACCTCTACGGCGTCCGCGCCACCCTCGCCTTCAACCCGAGCGACAAGTTCCGCGCGTGGGTGATGTGGGATCACTTCGAGGAAGACGACAACCGCTCGCGGATCGGCAAGCAGTTCTGCACCAAGGACACCGGCCCGGCCAACGTCGGTGGTCTCGGCTACTCCACCGCGGCCGGCGGCCTCATCGGCCAGATCCAGCGCGGCTTCTTCAGCCAGGGCTGCCAGGCGACCTCGCTCTACTCGCCGGATGTGCTCGGGACCGTGAACTCCCAGGCCACCCTCGGCGGCCTGTTCGGCGCCCTCGGCGGCTTCCAGACCGGCGACGCCTACGCCGGCAAGATCCAGACGCCGGGCATCCGCGACATCGAGTCGACCTTCGACCCGATCTACAAGTCCAAGACCGACATCTACGAGTTCAACGCCCAGTTCGACGTCACCGAGAACGTCACGCTGAACTGGCTGTCGGCCTACACCTTCTACAAGCTGACGACGCGCCAGGACTACAACCGCTACGTCCCCAGCGTGCCGTTCAACGCGACGCCGAACCCGGTGAACGCGTTTGCCGGCGCGCCGATTCCCGGCGGCTATGCAGCGGTCTATGGCCTGCTGTTCCCCAACGGCGTGGTCAACGATCCGCAGAACGGCGCGTTCAACCGGTTCACCACCAGCGACATCTCATCGGGCTACACCGAGCAATGGAGCCACGAGGTCCGGCTCCAGTCCGACTTCGACGGCCCCTTCAACTACAACGTCGGCGCCATCTTCTCGCGCTACCAGGCGACCGGCGACTACTATGTGATGTTCAACACGGGGACCGGCTTCTACCAGATCAACAACCTGCTCAACACGGGCAACCCCAACTGCACCAGCGGGCCCGCCTGCGTGGCGATCGATCCCAACGCGGATCCGAACCGCTCGGGCCACAACTACTATGACGCCTACGGCCCCTACGACCTCACCAGCTACGCCGCGTTCGGCGAGCTGTACTGGCAGATGTCCGACAACTTCAAATGGACGCTCGGCCTGCGCTACACGGTCGACAAGAAGGAGCTCGAGAACCACTCGGTCGTGCTGGGCACGCCGGGCTCGGGCATCGGCTCGCCGCTGCCGGGGCAGGACGCCATCCTGAGGGTCAAGTTCAAGAAGCCCACGGGCCGCTTCGGTTTCGACTGGAAGCCCGACCTCGGATTCACCAACGAGAGCCTGATCTACGCCTTCTATTCGCGCGGCTATAAGGCGGGCGGCCTCAACTCGCCCCCCAGCCCCGGCATCGGGGTGGTGCCGACGTCGCTGACCTTCAAGCCCGAGCTCATCGACTCCTACGAGATCGGGATGAAGAACACGCTGCTCGACGGCACGATGCAGCTCAACGTCACGGGCTTCTACTACGACTACAAGGACTACCAGATCTCCCGGATCATCAACCGGGCCTCGACCAACGACAACATCGACGCCGAGGTCTACGGCGCCGAGCTCGAGTCGATCTGGCAGCCGGTGGAAGGCCTGCGCCTGAACGCCGCGATCGGCTACCTCGAGACCAAGATCAAGAACGCCTCGCTGGTCGACACCTTCAACCGGACCCAGGGCAACCCGAACCTGATCTTGGTGAAGTCCGGCAGCGCGTCGAACTGCGTGGTCACGGTCGCCAACGCGCAACAGGCGTTGGCCGTGTCGAACGGCATCAACAACCCCTTCGCCCTGCTCTTCCCGAGCGGGCTCTGCGGGCTCACGTCGACCGACGGGGCGGGGACCAACATCGCCGGGACCGGCGCCATCGCGGCGGGAACCAACGCCTTCCTCGGTCTGGTCAGCGAAGGCGTGCCGGTGGACCTATCCGGCAACGAGCTGCCCAACGCGCCGCAATGGACGATTTCGCTGGGGGCCCAGTACACCTGGACCGTCGGGGATTGGGACGCCACGCTGCGCGGCGACTACTACCACCAGACCAGCACGTATGCGCGGATCTACAACTCCACCGCCGACCGCATCAAAGCCTGGGACAACGTCAACCTGACCTTCACCGTGGTGAACGCCGACCTCGGCGTCGAAGTGGGCGGCTTCATCAAGAACGCCACCAACGAGAAGGCCATCACCGACTTCTACCTGACGGACGACAGCTCCGGCCTGTTCCGGAACGTCTTCTACACCGAGCCGCGCACC
This sequence comes from Phenylobacterium sp., assembly GCF_036402295.1. GTDB lineage: Bacteria > Pseudomonadota > Alphaproteobacteria > Caulobacterales > Caulobacteraceae > Phenylobacterium. The sequence continues at coordinate 2,763 of NZ_DASWTE010000465.1, read as the reverse complement.
TACGGCGTCTCGATCACCAAGCGCTGGTAGCAACCCCTTCCCAGGGACGTCTTCAGGGCCGGCGGAGCGATCCGCCGGCCCTTTTTCGCCGCCGCCCTGCACTCAGACACCCCGCTTCACGCGTCTCCATTCGTGACGGATGATCGTGCGGCCGAGCGGCAGGCTGACGGCCGGGCCGACGCTGCCCACCGTCGAGCCCGACTTCATCAGCATGTCGAGGCCGAGCGACTGGACGCCGATGAAGGCGGTCAGGTTCACGTCGGATAGAAGTCCGCCTTGGCAGCCTTGATCCGCTTGCCGGCGGCCTCGGCGGTCAGCCGGGCGGCGGCGACGTCGGGCTGCCGGCCGACCAGGCCGGCCTGCAGATTGTCGGGCAGGCCGAAGGCCTGGATCGCCCCCCGGGGCCGGACGCGCGACGGCAAGGCCGCGGTCCGGGCCCTGGCCGAGCAAGGCGGCCATGGCGTTGCGCACGAAACCGATAGCCTCGTCGAGCGCGGCGAGCTCCGCTTCGGCTGCGGCCCGTTCGCCGCGGCGCTCGAAGACGCGTCGAGGCCTTCCTGCGGGCCTATGCGCCCTGACGGCCCAGCCGGCATGCTGGCGCCGCTCCGCGGCGTGCCGCTCAAGCGGCCCTTTCGCAGCCAATGGCGATTTTTGACATACCGGTACGCGCCGGACTCACGTCTCACCGTTACGCCATGCCTTATGGTACAACGTATTCAAGGACCGGCGTTCGATCTTAACCCGCCATTTCGAAAATGCGGTCTTTTCGCCACAGTATGAAAAAACCGGTGATCTGAACGCCATAAGTTATCGCTGGTGAGTTGACGGCGGCCGCGCCTCAGCTTGAGGGTCCGCGCCCCGGACGCCTCCCCGCGTCCGCTCCGAAAACTAGGCAAATGACGAGGCCGGCGGCGATCCCGCACGCGCCCTCGGGAGGACTTTCATGTCTCGCAGAACCGCGCCCGTGCGGGCGTTCCTTATCGCCGGCGTCTCCGCCGCCGCGCTCTCCGCCGTCGCCCAGCCGGCGCTGGCCCAGGCGGCCGACGACGACACCTCGATGGTCGAGGAACTGGTCATCACCGCCGAGAAGCGCGAGCAGTCGCTGCAGGACGTGCCGGTGGCCGTGTCGGCCTTCACGTCGGAGCGCCGCGACGTCGCGGGCATCACCGGCATCCAGGACTTCGTGAACTTCACACCCGGCATGAACTACTCAGGCACCGACCGGGTCAGCCTGCGCGGCGCCGGGCGCAACACCTTCTACATCGGCAACGACCCGGGCGTGGCGTCCTACTCGGACGGCTTCTACTCGGCCTCGTCGTCCGAGCTGTTCAAGACCCCGCTGTTCATCGAGCGCACCGAGATCCTGCGCGGGCCCCAGGGCACCCTGTACGGCCGCAACGCCATTGGCGGCGCGATCAACCAGGTCTCCAAGCGGCCCTCGAAGGAGTTCGGCGGCGAGATCCGCGCGGGCTACGGCAACTACGACCGCACCAGGATCGAGGGCGTGGTCTCCCTGCCCGTGGCCGACAACCTGCGCTTCAAGGTCGGGGGCAGCCAGGACCACCAGCGCGACGGTTTCATCAAGAACATCGGCGGCGCCAACGAAGGCGCGAAGATCAAGCGCACCTACTTCGAATTCCAGGTCGAGGCCGAGCCCACCGAGCAGCTGGACATCTTCGTCCGCTACAACCGCTCGAGCTGGGACGACACGCTGGGCGTCGGCGATCGCCTCGCCAACCTTGTCACGCCCTATGACACCACCCGCGTGTTCGGCCTGATCGGCTCGCTGCAGGTCAACCCCGCCTTCGGCTACGCCACACCGAACCCGGGCGTGACCGACGCCTACGTGCAGAACACCAACACCAATGGCTATGGCCAGCTGCGCGGCAACCACGTGCTGACCGCGACGGTGACCTACGACCTGGGCTTCGCCGACCTGAAGTACATCGGCGGCTTCCAGCAGTATAACTACCAGACCGGCGGCGACGGCGACGGCACCAGCCGCACGGCGGGCATCGCCGGCATTCTGGCGGGCCAGCTCTACTTCCCGACCCAGACGACCGACTTCAACGAGCACAAGCGCTACTACTCGAACGAGATCAACCTGACCTCGAACGGCGACGGCCCGCTGCGCTGGATCCTCGGCGTCTACCAGTACGAGGAAGAGTACCGTCAGCGGATCCAGCTGGGGAACCCGAACCAGGCCTCGCTGTCCACACCGATGACGCTCGCGGGCACGGCGGCCGCGCCGAACCCGCTGCGCAACTACGTCGACAACCAGGCGACGCTGGAGTCCAAGGCCTACGCCGTGTTCGGCCAGGCGACCTATGAGTTCAGCGAGCAGTTCGCCCTGACCGCCGGCCTCCGCTACACGAAGGACAAGAAGAGCGGGACCGAGTTCCAGCGTCTGATCATCCAGTCGCCGGGCATCGCGGGCGGCGGCTTCGCCTTCGACGTGTCGAGCGACATGGATCCCGGCACCCCCGGCGTGCAGAATTTCCGCGCGCTGAAGGACAGCTGGGACGCCGTTACCGGCGTGCTGAACCTCGACTGGACGCCCGACACCGACACCCTGGTCTACGCCAAATACAGCCGCGGCTATAAGTCGGGCGGCTTCCTGCTGGGCACGCTCGCGCCCGATCCGCAGGCCGACCAGGAGCAGGTGGACGCCTTCGAACTGGGCCTGAAGAAGTCCATCGGCCGCCGCTTCCAGCTGAACGGCGCCGCCTTCTACAACGACTACAAGGACCTGCAGCTCAACCT
>NZ_DASWTE010000464.1:0-4608 GCF_036402295.1 Phenylobacterium sp. | reverse complement strand
GACGCGCGGGGCCGGGTGGTCTCGTTCGGCGGCCGGGCGATGGATCCGCAGGCCCGCGCCAAGTACCTGAACGGCCCCGAGACCGTGGTCTTCCACAAGGGCCACCACCTCTATGGCCTCTCGGAGGCCCGCAAGATCCTGGCCGCCGCCAAGGCCGACGAGGCGCCGCCGCTGGTGGTGGTGGAAGGCTACATGGACGTGATCGCCTGTCTGCGCGCGGGCGTGCCGGCCGTGGCCCCCATGGGTACGGCGCTGGGCGAGGATCAGATGGAGGCCCTGTGGCGGCACCATCCCGAGCCCACGCTCTGCTTCGACGGCGATCGGGCGGGCCGCCAGGCTGCGGCGCGGGCCATCGACCGCGCCCTGCCGCTGCTCAAGGCGGGGCGCAGCCTGCGGTTCGCGATCGTGGAAGGCGGCAAGGACCCGGACGACGTGCTGCGCGAGCAGGGGCCGGCGGCGCTGAAGGCCCAGCTCGCGAGGACCACGCCGTTCGCCGAGGCCCTGTTCCGCCGCGAGCGCGACGACGCCGAACCGCTGGACACGCCCGAGCGGAAGACCGCGCTGAAGGTGCGCCTGCGCAAGCTGGCCGCGACGATCGCCGACGGGGACCTGGCCGCCGCCTACAAGGAGGACCTGCTCGCCCGCTACGAGGCCCTGTGGCCGACGCGGCAGCCCGTCTACACGGTGGGCGCGGCCGGGCGCGAGCTGTCACGCGCCCGCTGGGACAAGCGCAAGCCGGTCCTCGCAGGGGCCAAGACCGAGACCAAGGAGGCGGCCGAGCGCCTTCGCCGTGCGCCGCGAGCGCTGTCGGCGGCGCTGGCGGTGGCGGCGGTGCGCGACCCCGGCGTGATCGACGAGGCCATCGAGCGCGTCGGCTCGCACGGCTTCGGCGACGCGAAGCTGGACGGGCTGGCGCACGAGCTGGTCAGCCTGCGCTACGAGGCCGACAGCCTGGAGTTCGACGTCCACATGCGCCGGCTGCAAGCCAAGGGCTTCGGGCCGGACGACCTCGCCCGACTGGAGCGCGAGGCGGTCCGCGCGGGCGTCAGCGCACCGTTCCTGAACGAAACCGGCGAGCGGGCGCGCGTCCTGTGGCGCCAGGCCTTCGACCTCCTGATGCAGCTGGAGAGCCTGGAGCGGGCCGTGGCCTCCGCCGCCCAGGACCTGGGCCGCGACCGCGACGCCACCACCTTGAACACCCTGAAGGCCGAGCGCGACCACCTGCGCAAGCTGATCCACAGCGACTGGGCCCACGGCGACGAGAGCGCGCCCGTCCTGCCTCACTGAGGGGCGGGCGACGTCGCCGCCTGCGGCGCGAACAGGCGTCGGCGGAAGGCCATGCCGAAGGTCAGGATCAGCACCCCGCCGCCGCCGACCACGGCCGCGTGCAGGGTCCAGAACGCGGCCGGGGTCATAGCCTCATAGAAGCCGCCCAGGCGGCCGCTGACGAAGCTGCCCAGCGAGACGCTCACCGAATAGAGGCCCATGAGCGTGGCGGTCACCGACACCGGCGCGGCGCGGGAGAAGAGGGCGTTGCAGGTGGGCGCGAAGTAGAGCCAGCCGAAGTTCGAGAACAGGTGGAAGGCCACGGCCCACAGGAAGGGCGTGCGGCCTTCGGCATCGACGACGAACTGGCCGGCGGCGAGCCAGAGGGTCGAGGCGGCGAAGATGAAGCAGCCCATCGCCAGCTTGCCGAACTCGTCGGGCTCGCGGCCGCGGGCGTGCTGCCAGCGCCAGATCGCCAGCATCGGCGGCAGGGTCAGGAATGGCGCGAGGCCGTCGATGGACTGCAGCCAGGGCACCGGCACCTGGAAACCGGCGATGCTGAGCTGCAGGTGGTCGCGGACCCAGATGTTGTAGGTGTTCCAGATCTGCGACTGGGCGACCCAGAACGTCGCGGCGAGCGGAACCAGCGAGACGAGGATGGCCACGCGGCCCCAGCCTTCACGCCCGAGTGGCGGCGGCTTCGCCGTGGCGATCCGCTTGGCCTGAGGGGGGAGGAGACGCTGGCCCCAGAGGTAGGTCACCAGGCCGATCATCATGCCGATGGCCGCCACGCCGAAGCCGGCGTGCCAGCTCACCTGCTGGGCCAGGGCGCCGGTGACGATCGGGGCCAGGAAGGCGCCCAGGTTGATGGCCGCGCCGTAGATCTGGAAGGCCACCGTGCGGTCGCGGTCGTCGCGGTCGTAGAGGTCGCCAACCTGGGGGGCGAGGTTGCCGCGCAGGAAGCCTGTGCCGACGATCAGCAGCAGCATCGCCAGCAGGAACGACTGGTCGAAGGCCATGGCGAGGTGGCCGAAGGTCATCAGGATCGCGCCCAGCGCCACCGATCGCGTGCGGCCCAGCCAGCGGTCGCCGATCGCGCCCCCGAGGATCGGCGCGAAAAGGGCGAAGCCGACGTAGAGGCCGAAGATCTGCGAGGCGAGCGCCTGGGTGGACAAGGGCCCGGTCACGGCCTCGATGGCGGCGCGGAAGCCCGCGAAGCCCACCACCCGCTCGACGTGGCCGGGCAGGAGCAATTGGTCCACCAGATAGAGGGTGAGCAGCGCCTGCATCCCGTGGAACGAGACCCGGTCCCAGAACTCGGTCCCGGCGAGGAACGCGAGCGCGCGGGGATGGCCGAACAGCATGGCGGGCGCGGCGGGCGGCGCTGCGACCGAGGCGGCTTCGCTGGACATCGGATGTCGCCCCCCCGGACGGGCTCGCGCGTCACGGATCGCACCGTTCCCGCTCCGGGGTAGAAGCGAGCCCACGACGTCGTGATGTCAAGCGGACCTGCGGCGAAACGCCCACGCTTGTTCGCGCGACGGTGGCGCCGCCTTGACACCGGACGACTCAAACGCCATCTGCGGCTCCGCGGATTTAGCGCGCTACGACAGACATCGCCGGGCCGTCGCGAATACGGGCGCGCCCCCCACGTGGATCAGGATGTCTCCCTCGACGTGCGGAAATCCCAGTGGTCGCGCCGCTTCCGCGGTCGACGCCACAGGGCGCTGCGAGGGGGAGCCTTCGCGGTGGCTTCTGCTTTGGCGACGTCCAGAGGCGAAAGCGAGGCGTATCCACTGGCGAAACGCGACCTAGAAAAACGGGAACGATTCTGGCGGACACGGGTCGTATTGACGCGACCTCTCGATCCTGGGCCGCCGCCCACCATTTTCGGCCCGCCCTTACTTGGGGCGTACGCCGATTTCGGAGATTTAGATGAGCGCAAATACGGCCGAAACCGAAGCCCCCGAGACTACGGCGGGTGACGGCCCGCTGCTCGACCTGACGGATGCGGCGGTCAAGAAGTTCATCAAGCAGGCCAAGGCCCGCGGCTACGTCACGATGGACGAGCTGAACAAGGTCCTGCCCAGCGAAGAGGTCACCTCCGAGCAGATCGAAGACACCCTCGCGATGCTGAGCGAGATGGGCGTCAACGTGGTCGAGTCCGAGGACGACGCCGAGGGCGGCGAAGTCGCGGTCCGCGAGGAGTCCGCGGTGGTCGAAACCACCAAGGAGCCCGCCTACGACCGCACCGACGACCCGGTGCGCATGTACCTGCGCGAGATGGGCTCGGTGGAGTTGCTGTCGCGCGAGGGCGAAATCGCCATCGCCAAGCGCATCGAGGCCGGCCGCGACACCATGATCCGCGGTCTGTGCGAGAGCGCGCTGACCTTCGAAGCCATCATGGTGTGGCGCGAGGAGCTGGAAGGCGGCCGCATCCTGCTGCGCGAGGTCATCGACCTCGAGCAGACCTACGGCGGGATGAACGCCGCCGCGGCCGAGGAACTGGCCGCCAACGCGCCGCCGCCGGCCGAGGCCGAGGAAGAGGCCCCCGAGGTCAACGAGGACGGCGAGGCCGTCGCCAAGGGCGAGAGCGACGACGACGACGAGTTCGACGACGGCGCGGGCCCCACCATCAGCGCCATGGAAGCCGAGCTGCGCGAAGGCGTGATGGCCACCCTGGACGCCATTGCCGCCGAGTTCGAGGCCTTCCGCCTGCTGCAGGAGAAGCTGGTCGGCCAGAAGCTGAAGGGCGAGGACCTCTCCGAGAAGGACCGCGCCGCGTACCAGGCGGCCGCGGGCACGATCGTCCAGCACCTGAAGACGCTGAAGCTGAACAACAACCGCATCGAGGCGCTCGTCGAGCAGCTCTATGCGATCAACAAGCGACTGATGGTCCTCGAAGGCCGCCTGCTGCGCCTGGCCGACAGCTACGGCATCAGCCGCGGCGAGTTCCTGAAGGCCTACTTCGGCCAGGAGATGCGCCCGGACTGGGGTCTGCAGGTGAAGGCCCTGGGCGTCCGCTGGACCAAGTTCGCCGAGAACGACGCCGGCCAGATCGGCGACATCCGCTCCGAGATCGCCGCCCTGGCGCAGGAGACGGGCGTTCCGATCGACGACTACCGCCGCATCGTCCAGACGGTGCAGAAGGGCGAGCGCGAGGCCCGGCAGGCGAAGAAGGAAATGGTCGAGGCCAACCTGCGCCTCGTGATCTCCATCGCCAAGAAGTACACGAACCGCGGCCTGCAGTTCCTGGACCTGATCCAGGAGGGCAACATCGGCCTGATGAAGGCGGTCGACAAGTTCGAGTACCGCCGCGGCTACAAGTTCTCGACCTACGCC
>NZ_DASWTE010000463.1:0-9253 GCF_036402295.1 Phenylobacterium sp. | reverse complement strand
CGCGAGGTCCAGCGCCGCGGCGGCCACGGCCTGGGTCTCGACCCGGTCGGCGTCGCGGCGTGGGGCGTAGCCGGTCTTCAGGAGCGCCTCGTAGCGGCCCCAGTCGGCGCGGGCGCGGGCCACCTCGGCGTCGGCGGCGCGGATGCCGGTCTCGGCCTCGCGGACCTGGGCGGCGGCCACCGCCTCGTCGGTGGCGAGCCGGCCCAGCGCCGCCTGGGCGGCCGCGACCGCGGCGTCGGCCAGCGCGACATCGCCCTCGGCCGCGGCGACGCGGGCGGCGTACTCGTCGAGATCCAGCCGCACCAGCACCTGTCCGGCCCTCACCGGCTGGTTGTCGGCCACCAGAACCTGGGCCACGTGGCCGCGAACGCGGGGCGCCACCACGGTGACGTCGGTCTTCACATAGGCGTTGTCGGTCGTGGCCGAGCCCTTGGCGGCGTGGATGTAGCCGTAGCCGGCGCCGCCGACGACCAGGGCGGCGCCCAGCACCAGGACGCCGCGGGGCGGCAGCTTGCGCTTCGGCTTGACGGGCGCGGCGGCGGCGATGGCCAGCGGATCGTGGGTGACGGCGTTCATGGGAGCACTCCGGCCCGGGTCTTGATGCTGTGGCGCGCGTCGGCCAGCAGCCGCTCGGCAGCTTCGTCGTCCGACATGGCCCGGGACAGCGAGACCGCGCCGGCCATCTCGGCCAGCAGCGAGGCGGCGAGCCGCAGGCGCTCGTCCTCGCCGCCCGTGGGCAGCCAGGCCGCCAGCCGCGCGATCAGGCGCTGGACGCCGCCCTGGAACACCGCGCGCACCGCCTCGCCCTGACGCGGCAGGTCGCTGGACAGCATCACAATCGGGCAGCCGCCGTCCGGCCGCGCCCGGTGCGTCATGGAGACGTAGGAGTCGACGAAGGCGCAGAACGCCTGCGGACCATCCAGCCCGGCCGTCAGCCGGATGAACCGCTCGCGGCTCTCGCGGAACGCCTCCTCGACGGCCGCCGCCACCAGCGCTTCCTTCGAGGCGAAGTGGGCGTAGAAGCCGCCGTGGGTCAGCCCCGCCCCGGCCATGATCTCGGCCACGCCTACGCCTTCCGGCCCCTTGGCGCGGACGGCGGCGGCCGCGGCGCTGACCACCTTCTGCCGGGTCTCTTCCTTGTGCGTGTCGCTATAGCGCATGGCGATGTCCGCCTTTATATGATGTCCATCATATTAAGCGCCTGAGCCCGGAGCGCAAGACCATGACCGCCGCATCCGCTGTCGCAGGCGCCCCGCCCGCCGGGCCCGCAGCCCTCACCGAACGCCGCAAGCTGCTGATCTTCGCGATCATGGCGTTCGGCCAGTTCATGGCGCTGCTCGACATCCAGATCGTCGCCGCCTCGCTGAACTCCATCCAGGCGGGCCTCAACGCCGGTCCGGACGAGATCGCCTGGGTGCAGACGGCCTACCTCATGGCCGAGATCGTGATGATCCCCCTGGCCGCCTTCCTCAGCCAGGCGCTGTCGACCCGCTGGCTCTTCACCCTCTCGGCCGGCCTCTTCACGGTCTCCAGCCTGCTGTGCGGCCTGGCTTGGGACATCAACTCGATGATCGCCTTCCGGGCGCTGCAGGGCTTCACCGGCGGCGCCATGGTGCCACTGGTCTTCGCCACCGGCTTTGCGATGTTCGAGGGGCCGAAGCGGGCCGCGGTGCCGGCGATCCTGGGCATGGTCTCGACGCTCGCCCCCACGCTAGGCCCCACGGTGGGCGGCCTGATCACCGAGTACGTCGACTGGCGCTGGCTGTTCTTCATGAACATCGTGCCGGGCGTTGCCGTCACCCTGCTCTTCCCGCTGCTCGGCAAGGTCGACTCCGCCAGCCCGCAGATGCTGCGGCGCATCGACTGGCTGCACGTGGCCTCCCTGGCGGTGTTCCTGGGCGGGCTGCAGTACGTGCTGGAGGAAGGCCCGCGGCACGAGTGGTTCAACGACGACGCGGTGCTGACCGCCGCCTGGGTCTCGGTCGTGGGCGCGGTCGTCTTCTTCGAGCGCACCTTCTTCTCGACCATGCCCGTCGTGAAGCTCACGCCGTTCCTGCGGCCCACCTTCGCCATGGCCTGCGTGCTGAACCTGGTGATCGGCTTCGGCCTTTACGCGGCCACCTACCTGACGCCGGTCTACCTGGGCCGCGTGCGCGAGTTCTCCAGCCTGGACATCGGGACCACCGTCTTCGTGACCGGCGTCGCCATGACCGTCACCGCCCCCATCGCCGCGCGGCTCTCCACCCTGGTCGACGCCCGCTACGTGATCGCCGTCGGCTTCTCGATGTTCGCCGTCTCGCTCTGGATGTTCTCCAACATCACGCCCGAGTGGGGCTTCTGGGACCTGTTCTGGCCGCAGGTGATGCGCGGGCTGGCCATGCTGCTGTGCATCGTGCCGGCGGTGGGCATGGCGCTGAACGGCGTGCCGCCGGAGCAGCTGCGCTACGCCTCGGGCCTGTTCAACCTGATGCGCAACTTGGGGGGAGCGATCGGCATCGCCGTCGTGAACACCTGGCTGATCGACTTCACGCGCGAGCACGCCACCCGGCTCTCCGCCGCCATGGGCGAACAGCCCGACCGCGCCGCCGAGATGATCCGCGGGCTGACGCAGATGGCCCAGCAGTGGACACCGGACGCCGCCCGCGCCCTGCAGACCGCCGAGGCGATCCTCGGCCGGGTGCTGGGCCGTGAGGCCCTGACCCTGGCCTTCGCCGACACCTACCTCCTGATGGCCCTGCTCTTCGCCGCCGCGCTGCTCATCGTCCCGTTCGCCAAGCCCGCGCCGCTCCAGGGCCCGCCGCCGACCGAGCACTAGGAGGCGACATCCGAACGTCATGGCCGGCCTTGTGCCGACCACCCGGACACGCAGTCGCTTCAAGCCGACCACGGCCGCGCCACAGCGAGCCAACGGACTCCGGTGCTTCTGGGTGGCCGGCACAAGGCCGGCCATGACGATCCTGGGTGGGGAATCTCGCGGAAACTTGACTTCCCCCGCCAACTATGTTCTTGTTTTGTTCATGTCGACCGCGACCGACACCGCGCGCGAGGAAGCCCTCCTCCTGGAACTTGCCGAACTCGGCATGGGCATGGCCCGCCAGTTGCACGCCGTCACGCTTGCGACCACGGAAACCGATACGCTCATCGCCCTGGCCACGGCGTTCCGCCAGGTCGGCCGCGGCGTCCGCCAGTCCCTGGCGCTCCGGGCCCGCTTCGCCGCCGGAACCGTCGCGGCCGAGCGCCCTGCGCGAGCCGAGGCCACTACACCGCCATCCACGCCGCGGCCCCAGACCGAACGCGCCGACTGGAACGACTACGAGCGCCCCGACTGGAACGAGCGCTTCGCCACACGCGCCGAACCCCTCGACCTCGAACAGGCCGACGGCGACCCCGAGGTCTGCATCGCGCGCATCGCCCGCGACCTCACCGTCGTCTCCCGCACCCCGGCGCTGGCCGCGATCCCCGCGCTCCGGCCCCAGGCCGCAAGGCTCGCCGGCCGCGCCGCCCTCCTCGCCGGCGGCGCCCTGCGCCTCGTCGACACCTCCTGACGACGCGCCGTCATTTCGAACCGCGAACGGACGCGAAAACACGCGAACAGCCCGCAACTGCCGAGGACCCCGCTCCCGACAGGGCCCGCTCGCGTGCTTTCGCGTTCGTTCGCGGTTCTAACATCCGAGACTTCGCGCTAGCCCGCCGCGACGGCAGGTTGCTAGCGTCCCCCACAACGGGAGGGCCGACCCATGACCGCCGAGACGCCGATCCTCTACGAGAGCCCGGCCGAGCACATCGTGCGCATCGTCCTGAACAGGCCCGACAGCCGCAACGCCCAGGACACCGGTCTGCTCTACGCCCTGAACGCGGCGTTCGACCGCGCGGCGCAGGACGACGGGGTGAAGGTGATCATCCTGGCGGCCAACGGCCCCCACTTCTCGTCCGGCCACGACCTGCGCGAGGGCGGCTCGATCGCCGAGCAGATGGCGCCCTTCGACGTGGTGGGGACCTGGTGCGGCTTCGGCTGCGCGGGCGCCGAGGGCCGGATGGCGCGGGAGAAGGAGATCTACCTCGGGCTCTCCGAGCGCTGGCGCAACATCCCTAAGCCCACCATCGCCCAGGTGCAGGGCAAGTGCATCTCGGGCGGGCTGATGCTGGCCTGGCCCTGCGACCTGATCATCGCCTCGCACGACGCCCTGTTCAGCGACAACACGGTCGGCATGGGCGTGGGCGGCGTCGAGTATTTCGGCCATCCGTGGGAGCTGGGGCCGCGCAAGGCCAAGGAGCTCCTGTTCACCGCCGACTGGCTGACCGCCCAGGAGGCGCGCTCGCTCGGCATGGTTAACCACGTCGTCCCCGCCGACGAGCTTGCCGAGTTCACGCTCGATCTCGCGAAGCGGATCGCCACCAAGCCCCTGTTCGCGCTCAAGCTCGCCAAGGAAGCCGTCAACGCCGCCGAGGACGCCCAGGGCCGCGCGAGCGCCATGAACACCGCCTTCGCGCTGCACCAGCTGGCCCACAGCCACAACATGCAGGTGCACGGCATGGCTGTGGACCCGAGCGGGCTGCAAGTCCGGCGCAAGTCAGAAGCCTAGCCACAGGCTTGCCCTTCTGTAGAATTCCGTTCTCCACGGAAGGGCTTGGCCATGGAATTTGTTCTGGACCCCATCGACCGGCGCATCCTGCGCGAACTGCAGCGCGATGCGACCGTGCCGATCGCGGACCTCGCCCTGCACGTGGGCCTCTCGCAGACGCCCTGCTGGAAACGGGTGAAGCGCCTCACCGACGCCGGCGTCATCACCCGCCGTGTGGCCCTGCTGGCGCGCGAGAAGCTGGACTTGGCCTTGGTGGTCTTCGTCTCGATCAAGACCAGCCACCACGACCAGGAATGGCTGGACGCCTTCGCCAAGGCCGCGTCGGGGATGCCCGAAGTGGTCGAGTTCTACCGGCTGTCCGGCGACACCGACTACCTCTTGAAGGTGCTGGTGAAGGACATCGCCGCCTACGACGCCTTCTACAAGCGCCTGATCGGCGCCGTACCGCTGTCCGATGTCTCCTCGGCGTTCGCCATGGAGCAGATCAAGTACACGACCGCGTTGCCGGTCTGATCCTTCCTTTTACCTCCCCCGCCAAGGGGCGGGAGGGGGACCGCACGCCGAAGAGCGCGTGGTGGAGGGGGCGAGCCTCCTCAACTGAATCCAAAACAGCGCCGTCGGTCCGCCGAGCCTGAAGCTCGTCCCCTCCACCAGCCGCTCTTCGCTGCGCTCGGCGACTGGTCCCCCGCGCGCCGCTTCGCGGGGGAGGCAAGTCTCCATCGTTTGACTTACCCCCGCGGCAAGCCTCCAATTTCCCTCCAACGACAAAAGACAGAGTGTTGGGAGGCGTATCGGATGGCTTGGACCCTGGCGGACGTTTGGGAGGCGATCGCGGCGAGCCAGCCGGACACGCCGGCGCTGGTGCAGGCCGACCGCGTGATCAGCTGGGCCGAATTCGACGCCCGCTCGGACGCGCTGGCCGCCCACTTCATCGCCAAGGGCCTGGGCCACCAGGCCAAGGTGGCGGCCTACCTCTACAACGGGCCGGAGTACCTCGAGGCCTACTTCGCGGCCTTCAAGGGCGGCTATGCCCCCGTGAACACCAACTACCGCTACGGCCCCGAGGAGGTGCGCTACCTCTTCGACAACGCCGACGCCGAGGCGGTGGTGTTCCACGCCGGCTTCACGGAGCTCCTCGAGAAGATCCGGCCGCAGTTGCCCAAGGTGAAGGCCTGGGTCGCGGTGGCCGAGCCGGGCCATCCGGTCCCAGCGTGGGCCGACGACTACGACGCCATCGTCGCCAAGGTCCCCGCCCAACGGCCAGTCCGCGCCCCCTGGGGCGTGTCGGGCGACGACCTGCTGCTGCTCTACACCGGCGGCACCACCGGCATGCCCAAGGGCGTGATGTGGCGCCAGGACGACCTGTTCCAGGTGCTGGGCGCGGGCGGCAACGCCGCGCTGGGCATCCCGCCGGCCACGTCGATCGCCGAGCTGATCGACCGCATCCATGGCCCGGAGCACCTGCGGGCCACCATGATGACCGCCGCGCCGCTGATGCACGGCACCGGCCAGTTCTCGGCGTTCATCGCGTTCAACGGCGGCGGCACGGTCTGCGTGCTGCCCTCGCGCAAATTCAACGCCATCGAGCTGTGGAACGAGGTCGAGCGGCTGAAGGTCACCAACATCGTGATCGTGGGCCTCGCCTTCTCCACGCCGATGCTGGAGGCGCTCGACGCCAACCCGGGCAGGTGGGACCTCTCCAGCGTCCGGGCGATGAGCTCGTCGGGCTCGATGTGGAGCTACGAGAACAAGAAGGGCCTGCTCGGCCACATCCCGCAGGCGATGATCGCCGACAGCTTCGGTTCGTCCGAGGCGGTGGGCCTGGGCGCGTCGGCCTCGGCGGCCGGCATGGAGGCCCAGACGGCGGCGTTCATGCTGGGGCCGAACACAGGCGTCTTCCGCGAGGACGGCACGCGGGTTCAGCCGGGTTCCGGCGAGCGCGGCTTGGTGGCCGTCACCGGCTTCCTGCCGCTCGGCTACTACAAGGACGAGGAGAAGACCGCGAAGACCTTCAAGGTCATGGAGGGCGTCCGCTGGAGCGTGCCCGGCGACTGGGCCGAGGTGAACACTGACGGAACCCTGAAGCTCCTGGGCCGCGGTTCGGTCTGCATCAACACCGGCGGCGAGAAGGTCTTCCCCGAGGAGGTCGAAGAGGCCCTGAAGCGGCATCCGACGGTGCGCGACGCCGTGGTCGTGGGCGTGCCCGACGCCCGCTTCGGCGAGCGCATCTGCGCCGTGGTCGAGCCCGAGACCGGCGCCGCGCCGACGCTGGCGGAGCTGTCGCAGCACGTCCACGCGCAGCTCGCCGGCTACAAGGCGCCGCGGGAGCTGGTCGTCGTGGAGAGCATCGGCCGCGCCCCCAACGGCAAGGTCGACTACAAGGCGGTGAAGGACCGGGCGCTGGCGGCCCTCGGCGTCGCCGCCTAGTCTCGGCCTCCCCAGACAGGGAGGCCCCGATGGACGTGCTCTATGTCTCGAGCTTCGCGGTGATCGCGGCCGTCCCGGCTGAGAGCCGGAAGCTCTACCTGGACGCCCTCGGCCTGCCGCTGACCAGGCACGGCGACGACGACTACTTCTTCACCGAGGCCCTCGACGGGGCGAAGCACTTCGGCGTCTGGCCGCTGGCGCAGGCGGCGGAGGCCTGTTTCGGCGTCCGCGAGTGGCCGGCGGACCGGCCCACGCCGCAGGCCTGCGTCGAGTTCGAGGTGGCCACGGAAGCGGGCGTCCAGGCGGCGGCGGATGAGCTCGCCGGCCGTGGGCACACGATGATCCACGGCGCCAAGACCGAGCCCTGGGGGCAGGTGGTGGCCCGCCTGCAGGCGCCCGAAGGCGTGATCGTGGGGATCTCGTTCGCGCCCTGGCTGCACGGCGAGGCGCGCGCGGACCCCGCCCTCGCCTAGCGAGCCATACCATCCACCGCCCAGCTTCGAGATCTGGGTCCCGGCATTTGCCGGGATGAGCGGTGAGTTGGGCGCGGTTGAGTATGGTCCAACGCTAGCCGAGGCAGGCGTAGAGCATGTCCGCCAGACCCTTGCCGCGCGGGTCGCCGACCAGTTCGGGGCCCATGTGGTTCATCACGTAGCCGATCGCGACACGCGCGTCTGGATCGGCGCAGCCGAACGAGCCGCCCCAGCCGGAGTGGCCGAACGTGCGCGGGTTGGGGCCGTACACGCCGATCAGGTTGTGGATCACGCCCATGCCCCACTGCGGATTGAAGCCCAGCAGAAGGTCATCGCGATCGGAGGCGATGGCGGTCATCCGCGACAGGGTCGCCGGCGACAGGATCCGCGCGCCGTCGAGAGCGCCGCCCTCCGCGAGCGCCGCGCACAGCCGCGCGACACCGTGGGCGCTGGCGTGCCCGTTGAGCGCCGGCAGCTCGGCGGCGCGCCAGGCTCGGGTGTTCACCCGCGCCGGGTCTTGGGCAGGGTTGGAGAGTCCCAGCCGCACAGGCAGCGGCAGCTGGTCCAGCGGCACGACGGCTGGATTGTCGGCCGCGATAAGCTCGGCCACGCGCGCGTCTTCCGACGCTAGCAGGCCGATGTGGAAATCGGCGGCGAGCGGCCCGAAGACGTCCTCGCGCAGCAGGGTCCCGACCGTCCGACCCGCCACCCGCCGCACGATCTCGCCCGCCAGGAAGCCGTAGGTGGCCGCGTGGTAGCTGCTCAGGTCGCCGGGCTCGAACACCGGCGCCTGGGCGGCGAGGCGGCCGGTGACGAGGTCCCAGTCGTAGAGGTCGTCCAGGGTCGTGGGCTCCACGAAGCCCGGCAGGCCCGCCTGGTGCGACATGACCTGGGCGACGGTGATCGCGCCCTTCCCGGCCTGGGCGAACTCGGGCCAGACGTCGGACACCGGCTGGTCGTAGGCGATGAGGCCCGAGTCCACGCAGCGGGCGACGGCGACGGCCGTGGCGGTCTTGGTGGTGGACCAGACGTTGACCAGGGTATCGACCGCCCAGGGCTTCGATCGGGCAGCGTCCGCATGCCCGCCCCAGAGGTCGACGACCATTTCGCCCCGCCGGTAGACGCAGAGCGCCGCGCCCACCTCGGCGTAGTCGCCCGTGCGTTCGAAGTTCGCCGCGAAGGCGTCGCGGACCGGCTCGAAGCCGCGCGCCACATCACCCTGCACCGTCATGCGCGCGCTCCCAGACCCTGCGCCAGCAGGCGCACGTGCTCGGCGATCACCGTCTCCTTCGCCGCGAGGTCCGGCCGCCACCACTTGTGCAGCCAGCCGAAGGCGCCGGCCATGGCCTGGGCGACAGCGGTGAGGTCCACGTCGCGCACCGAGCCGTCCTTCAGGCCCTCGCGCGCCACTTCGGGATAGCCCTGCTCGAGGGCCCGGACCCGGGCCATGATCTCGTCCCGCGCATCGGCCGGCAGGGCTTCGACACCGGCCAGCGGCGCGAGCGGGCAGAACTCGTCGTCGAGGTTGGCCTCGACCAGCAGCGCCACGCCGGCGAGGTTCCGCTGCATGGCCGTGCCGCCCGACAGCTCCACGGCCTGCAGGATGCGGTCCGAGAGATTGAAGGCGCGGCGGAAGCAGCGCGCCACGAGGTCGGGCTTGTCGGCCAGGTAGTGGTAGACGGCGCCCTTGGTGGCCCCGACTTCGGCAGCGATCTCATCGATCGAGGTGGCCTCGACGCCCTTGCGGTTGAAGAGCCGGGAGGCCGCCCG
>NZ_DASWTE010000462.1:0-4202 GCF_036402295.1 Phenylobacterium sp. | reverse complement strand
CGGCGCCATCGGAGCCCTCGAGGGGTTGGCCGCGGGCGGTGGCGTACTGGTCGATGTGGCGCTGGCGCGGACGGCGGCCGGAGCGGCGGCGTACCTGGGCCTGGGCGCGTGATCCTCCGCGACGTGGAGGTCGAGGGGCGCTGCGGCCTGGACGTTCGGCTGGCCGACGGTCGGATCGCCGAGATCGGACCCCGGCTGGCGGCGCGCGGCGACGAGATCGACGGACGCGGCGGGGCGCTGATCCCCGGCCTGTGCGACCACCACATCCACCTGTTCGGCTACGCGGCGCGGGCTGACTCCGTGGCGCTGGAGGACGCGCGCGGCCCCGACGACGTCTCGGCCCGGATCGCGGCGGCGGCGGCCGGGCGCGCGGAAGGCGCCTGGATCCGCGCGCTGGGCTATCACGAACGCATCGCGGGCGAACTCTCCCGCGACGACCTCGACCGGCTCGCCCCGAACCACCCGCTGCGCGTGCAGCACCAGACGGGGGCGCTGTGGGTGCTGAACAGCCGGGCCCTGGCGGCGCTGGGCGAGGGCGACGACCCGCCGGGGTTGGACCGGGCGAGCGGGCGGATCTGGCGCGAGGATGCGTGGCTGCGCGCCCGGTTGCGCGCCGCGCCGCCGCCGCTGGCGCCGGTCGGGCGAACCCTGGCGGCGCTGGGGATCGCCGCGCTCACCGACGCCAGCGTGACGACCGACGCGGACGCCGCGGCGCGCCTCGCCGAGGCGCATCGGACCGGCGCGTTGCCGCAGCGCCTGACCCTGATGAGCGGCGGCGCGCTCGAGGCGCCGGCGGACGGCGCCTTCGCGGTGGGGCCGCTGAAGGTGCTGCTGGACGACCACGCGCTGCCCGACCTCGACGACTTCGTGGCGCGGATCGGCCGGGCGCGGGCCTGGGGGCGGGCGGTGGCGGTGCATTGCGTGACCGCGGGCGAACTGGCGCTGACGCTCGCCGCCTTCGCGACGGCCGGCGCGCGGCCCGGCGACCGGGTGGAGCACGGCGGAGTCATTCCCGCCGCGGCGATCCCGCAGCTGCGCGACCTGGGGCTGACGGTGGTGACCCAGTCGGCGTTCGTGCGCGAGCGCGGCGACCGCTACGCCGCCGAGGTCGATCCGGCGGAGCTCGGCGACCTCTACCGCTGTGCGAGCCTGCGAGCCGCCGGCGTGCCGGTGGCGGGAAGCTCGGACGCGCCCTACGCGAGCCCCGATCCCTGGGCCGGCATGGCGGCGGCCGTCGATCGGCGGAGCGCCGGCGGCGCCGTGCTGGGCGCGGGCGAGGCGGTGGATGCGGCGACCGCGCTGTCGCTCTACCTCGGCGACCCCGCCGATCCCGGCGGTCCGCCGCGTCGCGTGGCGGTGGGCGAGACCGCGGACCTCGTCCTCCTGGACGCCCCACTGCGCGACGTGCTGGGCGAGCCGAGCGCCGCCCACGTCCGCCTGACGCTGATGGACGGAGCGGTCGCGCACGGGCGGTAGTCGGTCGCGACCGGTTGCCACACCTGCCGCGCCGCAGGGGCGCTTCGCCTAGGTGGACGGCCCGCGATCGCCCGACAAATCGACGCACCGGGCACGTGGATAACGGCAATTAATCTTACGGTTACGCGGCCAATTAACAACGCTAACGGCACTCTCGCGAAGGCCAGAAGTAAAGGGCCCAAGAAAAACAAGCGTAGCTGTTCGTTGGCGTAACCTTCTAACCCGCAACCCTGAATGGATACTCTGGAGGGAGTCCGCCCGGACTTCTGCGCCAGAGAACTCGTCCCTGTCTCTGGAGCTAAAATGCCCGATACCGCCATTCCCCAAGGCGCCGCCTACCGTCCCGATCAGATCATCTTGCAGCTGGATCCGAACGCGACGGCGGCGGAGCACAGCCGTGCGCTTGAGGCCATCGGCGGCCGGCTGCTGGACATCATCCGCGGCGGCGAGGCCGGCGAGGGCGAACTGGCCCGCATCGGCCTGGGCCAGGGCGTGACGGTCGAGAAGGCGATCCAGATCCTCTCGCATCTGCCGGGCGTGAAGTTCGCCGAGCCGGACTTCGTCCTCACCGGCCAGTCGGTCAGCAACGACACCAGCGTGGCCAGCGGCCAGACCTGGGGTCTCTACGGCGACGTGGGCACGCCGACCAACGTCTACGGCAGCCAGGCGTCCGAGGCGTGGGCCGCGGGCAACATCGGCTCGACCAAGACCGCCATCGGCGTCGTCGACACGGGGATCGACTACACCCATCCCGATCTCTACCTGAACATCTGGCTGAACCAGAAGGAGATCCCGCTCGCGTTCCGCTCGTCGCTGACCGACGCCGACGCCGATGGCGTGATCACCTTCCGCGACCTGAACGACAGCCGGAACTCGAGCTACGTCGCCGACAAGAACGGCAACGGGCGCATCGACGCCGGCGACCTGCTCAACGACGCCCGCTGGGAAAACGGCCTCGACGACGACGCCAACGGCTATCGCGACGACCTGATCGGCTGGGACTTCGTCAACAACGACAACGACCCGATGGACGACCACAGCCACGGCACCCACATCGCCGGCACGATCGGCGCGACGGGCGGCAACGGCGAGGGCGTGGCCGGCGTGGCCTGGAACGTCCAGATGGTGGCCCTCAAGTTCCTCGACGCGTCGAACTACGGCTACACGTCGAACTCGATCAAGGCGCTGGACTACTTCACCAACGCCTCCAAACAGGGCACGGGCGTCGAGTTCGTGGCCACCAACAACAGCTGGGGCGGCACGGCCTACTCCACGGGCCTGGTCGATGCGGTGGTCCGCGGCGCCAAAGCCGACATCCTCTACGTCGTCTCCGCCGGCAACAACGGCTCGAACAACGACGCGACGCCCTACTACCCCTCCAGCATCTCCACCGTGGCCGGGGCCGGCTATGAGGCGGTGATCTCGGTCGCCGCCCTGACGAGCGCCGGCGGGCTGGCCAGCTGGTCGAACTACGGCTCGACCTCTGTCGACATCGCCGCGCCGGGCTCGGGGATCTATTCCACCATGCCGGGTGGCGGCTACGGCTCGAAGAGCGGCACCTCGATGGCCGCGCCGCACGTGACCGGCGCGCTGGCGCTCTACGCTGCGGCGCACGTCGGCTTCTCGGCCCAGCAACTGCGCGAGGCGCTGCTGGCCTCGGCGACGCCGACCGCCTCGGTGCTGGACAAGGTGGCCAGCGACGGCCGCCTGGACGTGGCGCAGTTCCTCGACACGCTCGCGGCGGTCGAACCGCCGCCGCCTGAGCCGACCCCGACCCCGCCGCCTCCGACGACGGGCGTGGTGATCACGGGCACGTCCGGCGCCGACGCCATCGCGCCCTCGACGTCGACGACGGGCCTGACGACGGTGCTGCCGACCAGCTACGGCGACACGATCTCGGGCCTGGAAGGGAACGACACCCTGAACGGCGGCTCCGGGGCCGACAACCTGCTGGGCGGCGCGGGCAACGACGTCTACGTCGTGGACAACGCCGGCGACACGATCGTGGAGCTGGCAGGCGAGGGCGACGACCTGGTCCAGAGCAGCGTCAGCCACACGCTGGACGCCAACGTCGAGCGCCTGACGCTGACCGGTTCGGCCAACGTGAGCGGCACGGGCAACGACCTGTCGAACATCCTGACCGGCAACTCGGGCGCGAACTTCATGTTCGGCGCGCTGGGCGACGACAAGCTGGACGGCCTGGGCGGCAACGACAACCTGGACGGCGGTCTGGGCCGCGACACGGTCCTCGGCGGCGCCGGCAACGACACCCTCGACGGCGGCGCCGGGGCCGACCTCTACACCGGCGGGTCGGGCAAGGACACCTTCGTCCTGGCGCGCGGCGAGGCGGCGGGGGACGTGATCTCCGACTTCGCCAAGGGCGACAAGCTGTTGCTGACCGGCTACTCGGCCGGCTCGACGCTCGCCAAGTCGGGCGGCGCCTGGGTGATCACCGACGCCGCCACGGGCCAGACCGAGCTGATCCAGCTCTCGAACGGCTACAGCCTGAAGACGAGCGACTTCCTGTTCGGCTGATCGGGCCCGGACGTCCCCAAACGAAGAAGCCCCGGCGGTGACGCCGGGGCTTCTCTGTCTCTGGATCTGACGCCGCGGTCTACGCGACGACGGTCTTCCGCCGGCGGAGCATGGCGCCCGCGCCGCCGAAGCCGAGGATCATCAGCGCCCAGGTCGAGGGCTCGGGAACCTCGTTCCCGCCGCCGCCGCCG
>NZ_DASWTE010000461.1:0-9271 GCF_036402295.1 Phenylobacterium sp. | reverse complement strand
GGTTGGCGATCCGGTGGCCGATCTGGGTGCCGTTCAGCTTGTTGAGCACGCCGATCAGGCCGGGGTCCTGGCCCGCGAGGTCCATCGACATCTGCCGGTACGACGAATAGCGCTGGGCCAGCACATAGGCTTCGATCCGCGTGAGTTCCTGGCGGACGTCGTCGCGCCTCAGGGCGGGCTCGCCGAGACGTTCGGCCTTGCGGGCCAGCTCTACCAGCTTGTGGAACATGTCCTCGGTTCGCGTGGCGCCCCCGACCGTATCGCGCTCATGCTTCAAGGTGGTCCGGGACACCTCCCAGCCCTGGCCGCGCTCGCCGACGATCCAATCCTTCGGCGTCCGCGCACCGTCGAAGAACACCTCGCTGAACTCGCGGCCCCCGGTCATCTGCTTCAGCGGGCGGACGGTGATCCCAGGCTGCTTCATGTCGACCAGCAGGTACGAGATGCCGCTGTGCTTTGGGGCGTCGGGCTCGGTGCGGACGAGGATGAACATGTAGTTCGCCAGGTGCGCCATGGTCGTCCATAGCTTCTGGCCCGTGATCACCCACTGGTCGCCCTCGAGGACTGCGCGGGTCCTCAGCGATGCGAGGTCGGAGCCAGCGCCGGGCTCGCTGTAGCCTTGGCACCAGACGATATCGCCGCGCAGGGTGGGGGCGATGAAGCGCTCCCGCTGCCACTCGGCGCCGCGGCCCAGGAGAGTCGGGACCAGCATCGAGACACCGGGGCCCTCCAGCTCCTTCGGCGCGCCGGCTTTCGCGAATTCCTCGCGGATGACCCGAGCCTTCAACGGATCGGCCGGCTGCTCGGAGCCGCCATACTGCTTGGGGATGGACCGGTAGAGGTAGCCTCGCTCGACCGCCGCCTGGCGGAACTCGGCGGCGGCCCGCTTCGGGTCGGCCTCGCGCGCCGGCGGCCAATGGCTCCCGAGGAACGCGGCGACCTCGCCGCGGAACGCCTCGTAAGC
Source organism: Phenylobacterium sp. (assembly GCF_036402295.1). Classification (GTDB taxonomy): domain Bacteria; phylum Pseudomonadota; class Alphaproteobacteria; order Caulobacterales; family Caulobacteraceae; genus Phenylobacterium. The sequence continues at coordinate 8,307 of NZ_DASWTE010000461.1, read as the reverse complement.
GGAGCCGAGCTCCAGGTCCATCCACGTCCTCCCTTGCGCCTGCTTCAGCCGGGTCGGAAGCTCCCGGCCGGTGACTTCGCACCTGTACAGACGCGACAACATAGATAAATTATATAGCGATGTTAAGATGGAAACTGGCCAGGGGGAACGGACGGTGTCGACAGGACTGAATGCGGCCGCGCTGACGGACGTCGCGTACGAACTGCGCGACGGCGTGGCGCTGGTGACGCTGAACCGGCCGCACGAGGGCAACGCGCTGACGCGGGCGATGCACGCCGACCTTGAGGCGATCTGGGACGAGGTGAAGGCGAACGACGCCATCCGCTGCGCCATCGTGACCGGGGCAGGGGAGCGGCACTTCTGTACCGGCGCCTCGGTGTCCAATCTGTCGACGGACAAGGCCGGGTCGTCGCTTCAGAACCGTCCACTGGACCAGGTGGTGCGGCTGACGCCTTACCAGAACCGCGTGTGGAAGCCGGTCATCTGCGCCGTCAACGGCCTGGTCGCCGGCGGCGGCCTGCACTTCGTGGTGGACTGCGACATCGTCGTGGCGGCCGAAACGGCCGCCTTCATGGACACGCACACGACGGTGGGCCAGGTGGGGGCGATCGAGAACATCGGGCTTGCGCGGCGGATGACCCTGGGCGGCGCGCTGCTGATGACCCTCGTCGGGCGCGACTACCGCATGCCGGCAGCCCGTGCGCACCAGCTCGGGCTGGTGGATCTGCTGGAGCCCACGCCGGCGGCCGCGCTGGCGCGGGCTTTTGAGCTGGCGGCGTCGATCAAGAAGAACTCCCCGCAGGCCCTGGCCCTGTCCAAGCAGGCGATCTGGGGCGCGATGGAGGAGGGCTACACCCGCTCGGTCGAGGCGGGCTGGAGCCTGCTGCGCCTGCAATGGTCGCACCCGGATTTCGTCGAGGGCCCGAAGGCGTTCGGCGAGAAGCGCGCGCCCGTCTGGAACCCCGACCCCAATGCCCGTCGCTGACCGGCCGAACCTGCAGGAGGCGACGCGATGGACCTGACCTGGAGCCCGGAGGAACTGGCTTTCCGCGAGGCCCTGCGGACTTGGCTCGCCGCGAACGTGCCCGCCGAACGGCGGCCGCACGATCCGGCGGCGGGCGCCGCGTTCGATCGGGCCTGGCAGCGGGTGCTGTTCGACGCGGGCTGGGCGGGCCTGAACTGGCCGCGGGAGTATGGCGGCCGCGGCCTTTCGATCCTGCAGCAGGTGATCTGGTACGAGGAGTACGTTCGGGCCGGCGGCCCGCCCATGGGATTCCGGTTCGTGGCGCAGAACCACGCCGGGCCGACGCTGATCGCGCTGGGGACCGACGACCAGAAGGCCGGGCACCTGCAGCGCATCCTGTCTGGCGAGGCGCTGTGGTGCCAGGGCTTCTCCGAGCCCAACGCCGGGTCCGACCTCGCGTCGCTCCGGACGCGCGGCGTCGTGGATGGCGACGAGCTGGTGGTGACCGGCCAGAAGACCTGGACCACGGGCGCCGACCAGACGGACTTCCAGGAACTGCTGGTCCGCACCGACCCGGAGTCCAGTCGGCACAAGGGCCTCACCTGGGTCATCTGCCCGATGGCGTCCAAGGGCATCGAAATCCAGCCGATCCGCAAAATGAACGGCCGCGCCGAGTTCTGCTCGGTATTCTACGACGAGGTGCGGATCCCGCTGTCGAACGTGGTGGGGCAGGTGAACGGCGGCTGGGCCACAGCCATGGCGACGCTGGGGTTCGAGCGCGGGACGTCGTTTATCGGCGAGATGGCCGAGATCACCCTGCGGCTCGAGGAGCTCATCGAGATCGCCAAGGCCAGCGGCGACTGGAAGGATGACGAGGTCCGCCGCAAGCTGGCCGACCGGCGCGCAGAGGTGGCGGCGCTGAGGGCGCTGAACTACGCGAACCTGTCGCGGTATGCGCGGGGCGAGCCGCCCGGCGCCGAGGGCTCGATCACCAAGTTGCTGACCAACGATGTGGCCCGCTCGGTCCACGAGCTGGCGACGGAGATCGCGGGCGCCGACATCCTGGATGGCGACCTGGAGCGCAACCGGTGGGGCGATCTGCTCCAACACGGGATGGTCATGACCATCGGCGGCGGCACGCCCGAGATCCAGCGGGAGATCATCGCCGACCGCGTCCTCGAACTGCCGCGGAGCCGCTAGCATGGACCTGACCCTCGGCGAGGACGAAGCCCAGATCGTCGCCATGGCGGCCGACGTGATGGCCAATGAGGCGCCGTTGGATCGGTGGTTCGCGGCGGGCGCTGACGCCGCGGCCGACGAGGAACGGCTGCGCAGGCTGGCCGCCGACCTGGGTTGGATCGGGTTCGGCGCGCCCGAAGGCGTGGGCGGGAGCGGGGTGTCTCCGGTCGAGGAGATCCTGCTGTTCCGGGAGATCGGCCGCGCCGTGGGACCTGTGTCGCTATCGGCGGGCGCCGCGGCGGCGCGGATCGCGGCGGCTGACACGCCGGGCGTCGCCGGGCGGATCGTGGCGGGCGAGGCGGCGGTCGGACTGATCGTCGAGGCGGGCGGCGGCCGCGCCTGGCGCCTGGGCGCGGGGGGCGGGACGCTGGGCCTGGTGTTCGAGGACGACAAGCTGAGCGTCGTCGAGGTCGGGAAGGCGGAGGCCTGCCCCAGCCTCGATCCCACGGTGGCGGCGCAGGCGGGATCGCGGGCCGGCATGGTCGTGCTCGCCGAGAGCCAGGCGCCCGACGAGGCGCATCGCTTCGTCCTGCTGGTCGCGGCCCAGCAGCTGGGCATGGCCGAGGCGGCGCTGGGCGCCAGCGTGGCCTACGCCAAGCTGCGCGAGCAGTTCGGTCGGCCCATCGGCGCCTTCCAGGCTGTCCGCCACCGTTGCGTCGACATGGCCGTGCGCTGCGAGAAGGCGCGGGCGCAACTGTTCTTCGCCGCGGTCGCGCTGCGGGACGGCGCCGCGGACCGGGGCTTCCAGGCGCTGGCGGCCGCCAGGGCCTGCGAGGATGCTGCCGGGCGCAACGCGCGCGACAACATCTTCCTGCACGGCGCCACCGGCGTGACGGCGGAGAACGCAGCGCACCTGTTCCTGAAGCGGTCGCTCGTCTGGCGGCAGGTCGTTCGCCCACAGATTGTCCTGGAGGCGATTGCAAATGGCGCTGGACCGGCGGGCTAGGATGCGCCCACAATTTCGGAACCTGAAAATCATCTTAATGCGTTAGACTTCAAGCATGGACGGAAACCAGACTCGCCGCAGCTACACGCCGAACGTCACCGCCCATGTGCGCGTGCCGAAGACCGCCGAACTGGTGGCTGGCCGCATCCGCCGATCCATCGTGACCGGTGAACTGCGGACCGGCGACAGCCTGCCGTCGGAAGCCCACCTGATCGACGACTTCCAGGTGTCGCGGCCCACGATCCGGGAAGCGATCCGGATCCTCGAATCCGAAGGCCTGATCAGCGTCTCGCGCGGCGCCCGCGGCGGCGCGCGCGTGACCCAGCCCGACTCCGACATCGTGGCCCGGGCCGCAGGCATCGCCCTGCAGACGCGCGGCGCCACGATCCAGGACGTCTACGAGGCGCGGGTGATGATCGAGCCGCCGGCCGCGCGCCTTGCCGCAGAGCGCCGACCGAAGGAGGCCGCCGCAGTCCTGCGCCCTCACGTGGAGCGCGAGTTCGAGCTGACCGAGGACGCCGTCGCCGTGACCCAGGCGATCGCGGACTTCCACCGACTCCTGATGGAGCAGAGCGGCAACGAGACGCTCGCCATCCTGGCCCTCGCCCTCAAGGGCGTGTTCGAGAAGGCGCTGCTGGCGTCGCAGAACCTTCGGCCGCCGGTCAGCCTGCCCGAGCGCCAGAAGCAGCTCCGCTTCGGGCTGAAGTCGCATCGCCGGCTGGTGGACCTGATCGAGGCCGGCGACGGCGCCGGGGCCGAGGCGCACTGGAAGACCCACATGGAGAATGCGGGCAAGGTCTGGCTCAGCGACCTGGGCCGCCGCGGCGTGATCGAGATCCTCGACTAGCGGCGGGAACACTCAGCTTCCTACGAACGTCACCGGCGCCTTCGAGCCGAAGGCCTTTATGGCCGTGGCGTTGTCCTGGGTGCGCGAGGTCTTCAGCACGCCGCGCGCCTCCGCCTCCATGTGCGCATCCAGCCCCGTCGTGGCGCTGTCCTGCACCAGCCGTCGCATCAGTCCGAGCGCCACGGTGGGGCCGTCGGCGAACTCCTGCGCCACCTTTCGGGCCGCCCCGGCGAAGCCTTCGACGGGCGCGACCTCGTTGATCATGCCCCACTGAAGCGCCGTCTCCGCCGGCAGCCGTTCGGCCCGCATGACCAGTTGCCGCGCCCGCGCCGGCCCGATGGCACGGGGCAGGAGCCAGGTGAGGCCGCTGTCGGTGCTGGACGCCAGGTTGCGGAAGGGCACGAGGAAATAGGCCTTGTCCGCGGCGATGACGTAGTCGGCCAGGAGCGCGATCGAGACCCCGATCCCGACGCACGCGCCGTTCACCGCCGCCACGACCGGAACCTCGACGTCACGCAGCTTGCGGATCATCGGGTGGAAGATGCTCTCCACGGCGCTGCCCGCCGACGACGGCTTGCCTTCGGACGCCTCGGTCCGCCGCCGGGACAGGTTCGCCCCCGCACAGAAGCCTCGCCCCTCGCCCGTCACCATCAGGCAGCGCACGCCGCGGCGCGGCTTGGCGATCTCGCGCAGCGCCGCCTGCACGCCTTCGACCATGTCCGGCGACAGGGCGTTCAGCCGATCGGCGTCGGCGAGCACGAGGCTCGCGAGCGCCCCGTCGAACTCCAGGCGCACATTCTCGAAGTTCAGGATCTCCACGCTGTTTCCTCCTGGCGCCGAATCCGGCGATTGCGCGCTTGCACCATCTGTAACGTCTGCTTATTATCTAACTAAGTTAGAGATATAAAGCGGAGGAAGCAATGGCCCAGGACGCCGTCGCCGACGTGGTGAAGCAGGATTGGGAGAAGGCGACAGCCTACTCGCTCACCGATGACGATATCGAGCGCGCGAAGCTGCTGCTGGGCGTGGATGTCGCGTCGCGTGAGCGGGAGTACGTGCAGACCGCCACGACCGACAACATCCGCAACTTCGCGCACGGCTGCGGCAACGACAATCCGCTGCATTGCGACCCGGAGTACGGCGAGACGACCCGCTGGGGCTCGGTGATCGCGCCTTCGATGATGGCGGGTGTCATCAACAAGCCGCTGCTGGGCGACCCGATGAGCGCCGACCTGAAGGCCAGGACCAAGAGCCTGTTCCGCGGCATCCACGTGTTCGTCTCGGGCGGCGAGTGGACGTTCTACCGGCCGGTCTATCCGGGCGACACGATCTACAGCTTCAAAGGCGAGGAGACCCTGGAGGTCAATCCGTCGGAGTTCGCGGGCCGCAACGTGGTGCAGGTGCGCCGCGACGTGAAGTTCAACCAGCGTGGCGAGGTGGTCGGCGTCTACCGCATCATCCGCATCCTGACCGAGCGCAAGACGGCGGCGAACAAGGGCAAGTACTCGAAGATCGAGCCCCAGACCTACACCGACGACGACATCGCCAAGATCGACGAGATCTACGCCAACGAGACGGTTCGCGGCGCGGACGTCCGCTATTGGGAGGACGTCCAGGTCGGCGACTCGCTGGGCAAGATGGCCAAGGGCCCGCTGACGGTCACCGACGTGGTCTGCTTCCACGCCGGCGGCTACGGGTTCGTGCCCTACGCGCCCACGGTCGGGCGTCTGGCCTACAAGAACCGCCAGCGCATCGCGCCCTTCTACGTGAAGAACGAATACGGCGTCCCCGACGTGGCCCAGCGGCTGCACTGGGATCCGGCGTGGGCCCAGGCGATCGGCAATCCCATGGCCTACGACTACGGGGTGATGCGGGAGAACTACGTCTACCACTACCTCACCGACTGGTGCGGCGACGACGGCTGGGTGACGCGCCAGAACGACCAGATCCGCAAGTTCAACTACATGGGCGACACCCAGGTGATCAGCGGCGAGGTGGTGGCCAAACGCGAGGAAAACGGCCAGTTCCTGGTGGACGTCATGGTCGCCATGACCAACCAGCGGGGCGAGCAGACGGTGAAGGCCGACGCCACCATCGCCCTGCCCAGCCGGGCCACGCCGGCGCTGCTGCCGAAGGTCCCGGACGACCTGCAGGCGCGCGTCACCCAGATGTGGAAGCGGCACGGCGAGCTCCTGCTCGCCAAGCGGCAGCGCGGCGGCTGAGGCCGGGACCATGGCTCTCGATCCGAACCTGCGCGCGTCGCTGACGCTGCCTGCCATCTGCGCGCCGATGTTCCTCGTCACCGGCCCGGCGCTGGTGCGCGAGGCCTGCAAGGCCGGCGTGATCGGCGGCCTGCCCCGGCAGAACGCGCGCAGCTTCGAGATCTTCGAGCAGTGGCTGGTCGACATCCGTCGCGACCTCGACCGGCATGCCGCCGAGAACCCCGGCGCGCGCATCGCACCCATCGCCGTGAATCTCGCGACGCGCCTGCCGCCGGACGAGCTGGCGCTGCACCTGGCGGTCTGCCGGCGCTACGGCGTCGAGATGATCATCAGCGCCACCGGCGACCCGACCGAACTGGTCGCGCGGGTCCACGATTGGGGCGGCAAGGTCTTCCACGACGTGACCAACCTGCGCTTCGCCGAGAAGGCGATCGCCGCGGGCGCGGACGGCCTGACCTGCATCGGGGCGGGCGGCGGCGGCCACTCCGGGACGATCAGCCACCTGGCGCTCATCCCACAAGTGCGGGCGATGTTCGACGGGGTGATCATCATGGCCGGCGCCGTCTCGAGCGGGGCCGCCATCCGGGCTGCCGAGATCCTCGGCGCCGACCTGGCCTACCTCGGCACCCGGTTCATCGCCACGCAGGAGTCGGATGCGCCCCAGGCCTACAAGGACCTGCTGGTGAGCCAGGGCTCGGCTGGGCTGATGTACACCGGCAAGATCGCCGGCGTGCCTGCGAACTGGATGGCGGAGTCCATGCGGCGCGTGGGGCTGGATCCCGCCAACCTCCCCGAGCCGCTGGGCAAGGGCATGCGCCACGACCACCTGCCCGAGGGCGTGCGGCCCTGGGTGAACCTGTGGAGCGCGGGGCAGGGGATCGACCTGATCCACGACATCCCGAGCGTCGCCGAACTGGTCAACCGCCTGCGCCGCGAATACGTCGCCGCCTGCGAGACACCGGACATGGCCGAGGCCGCCCGCCTCGCCGAGCGCGCCCTGGACGCCGCGTCGGCATGACCTTGCCCTCCACCTCCCAACGCCGTCGCCGGAGAGCCTCCTAGTGTCCACCCTTTCCGATCTGGTGCGGGGCGTCCTCGCCGTCGATCCGCAGGCGCCTGCGATGGAGTACGAGGGCCGCTGGCGCACGTGGGGCGACCTGGCGCGGGTGGTGGCGGGAATCGACGACGCGCTGGCCGCCGCCGGGCTGGGGCCGGGGACACGCGTCGCGGGCCTGCTGCGTAACCACCCGCTGACCGCCGCGACCCTCCTGGCGGTGGTCACCGGCGACCGGTGCATCGTGACCCTGAACCCCGCCCTCCCGGACGAGCGCCTCGCCGCTGACATACTCGCCCTCAAGCCGCCGGCGATCGTCGGGCTCGAGCGCGACTGGGCGAGGCCGCAGGTGCGGGACGCCGCCGCGCAGATCGGCTGCCTGGGCCTGGTGCTGAGTGACGACGCGGAGCGGCCGGTGCAGTCGGTCGAGGGCTTGGCCCAGGTCACCGGTGGGGACTTGCGGCGCGAGGCGCCCGGGGTCGCCATCGAGATGCTGACCAGCGGCACCACCGGCGTCCCGAAGCGGATCCCGCTGAAGGCGGCATCGCTCGACAAGGGTGTCACGTCCGCCGGCGTCTACGACGGCCGCAAGCCGGGCGATCCGCCGCGCTTGCGGGGCGGCGTGCAGATCGTCAATTCCCCGTTCGCGCACATCAGCGGCGTCTTCAGCCTGTTCAACTGCGTGGCCGCCGGCCGCGCATCGTGCCTGCTCGACCGGTTCAGCGTTGAGACGTTCACCGACGCCGTGCGTCGCCATCGTCCGAAGGTGGCCGGTGCGCCGCCCTCGGCGCTCAGGATGATCCTCGACGCCAAGGTGCCGAAGGACGACCTCGCGAGCCTGGTGGCCTTCCGCGCGGGCACCGCGCCGCTGGATCCGGACCTCGCCGACGAGTTCTACGCGCGCTACGGGATCCCGGTCCTGCAGAACTACGGCGCCACCGAATTCGCCGGCGGCGTGGCCGGCTGGACCCTGGGCGACTTCAAGGCGCACCACGAGGACAAGCGCGGATCGGTCGGCCGGCTGAACCCCGGGGT
>NZ_DASWTE010000460.1:0-6769 GCF_036402295.1 Phenylobacterium sp. | reverse complement strand
CGACCTACTTGCGCTCGGTCGGGTCCGAACCGTCGGAGGGCGCGCCCGTGCCCGACGAGCCCATGAACAGCTTCTTGCCGTCCGGGAACGTCACGTCACGGCCGTTGGCCTTGCAGGCCGGGCGGCAGAGCTTGTCCTTGGACTGGTAGCCGCGGACGATTATCTCGGTGCCGGGCTTCAGCGAGTTGCGGTCGATGCCGGCGCGCAGCAGCGTGTTCGGCGTGCCGCCTTCCACCATCCAGTCCTGGCCCGTCGTGCCGTCCTTGATGTGCACCCAGGCGTGCGGGTTGATCCACTCGACGCGGGTCACCTTGCCGCGCAGCAGCACCGGCGCCTTGCCGTCGAACTCCGCGGCGAACGCATGGTGGGCCCAGGCCGCGCCGCCGGCGGCCGCCGCGCAGAGCGCCGCGCCCACGGCCCCCGCGATGATCAGCTTCTTGTTCGTCATCTCGCGCCTCCAACGCCGGATGCAGAGTATCCCTCGAAGGTCGGGTTTGCCGACCGATTCTTTAGCTCGTTACTTCAGCGGTTCCTTGCGCAGGTCGCCGTACATCAGCTCCTCCACGAACTCGACGCACTTGAACTGGTTCAGCCGCGCGTCGTCGCCCTGCCGCTTGTAGAGGTTGAAGCTCATCTTCCAGGGCTTGGTGAAGGTGTTCGGGTCGGTGATCGTCGCCTCGTAGCGCATCACGCCCGGCCCGGTCGGGGTCCAGCGCTCCTCGACCTTCATCTGGTCGGAGTGGTGGTTGCCCGCGCGGTCGAACCAGGTGCGGTCGTTCATGCCGGTGACCGTGACCACCAGCGAGTCGCCGTCCCACTTGGCCACCGACTGGCCCATCCAGCTATCGACCGGCGGCGGGCCGGGATCGGTGAACAGCACGTTCCGCACCGCGCCCGCGTACTCGTAGGCGATGATCATCGACTTCTCGGATTGGAAGATCTGGAACGGCAGGTGCATGTAGTTCGCCCGCGGAACGCCCGGCAGGTAGCACTTCACCTCGGGGTCGCGTTCCAGGTAGTTCGCGCGGTTCTCGTCGCGCGTCTTCTTGGCGTCTACCGTGTAGGGGATCTCGCCGCCTTCCACGATGCCGAGGCCCGCGGGCACCGCGCCCACCGCGCCCAGCGCCACCACGGCCTTGGCCGGCACCGGCACGAACGGACCGGGGCGCAGCTGCAGCGCCGCGCGGGCGGCGTGGGGCTCGATGTCCCAGCCGGCCGAGTTCATCGCCTGCCAGACGCCGTTCAGGTCGGGGTGCTTGCCGTCGGGACCGCGCGGGGCCTTGTAGGTCGCGCCGGCCTTCGCCTTCTGAGCCTGCGCCGTCATCGGGGCGGCCGCCACAAGGCCGACCACAGCCAACGCCGCCATGAGCTTGATCATGTTCCCGTTTCCCCCAACCGCGTCCCCTGGTTCGGCAACGCCTTAATTGGACCCAAGCCTATTCAACCTTTCGACGCCGCGCCAGCGACGCCGCATTTTGACAAACCGTCGGGCTGCTTTATGCCGCCCCGCATGACGCTGCGCCCGCTCTTCGTCACGCCGGTCTATGAGGCAAGCCTTACAACAGACCGTAGCTTCGAAAATTTCAACCACGAGATTTTGGAGGCCTGCCATTCCCTGGCGGCAGACGACGCCGCCGGCCGCGCCTGGAGCAAGACCCACGGGTACGGCGGCTACACTTCGTACGCCTCGCTCGACGACCTGCCGCAGCGCATGAGCATCTTCGCCGAGCTGAAGACGAAGCTCGACCGGCACGCGAAAGCCTTCGCCGAGCAGCTGCATCTCGACCTGCGCGGCGGCAAGCTCCGGCTCGACAGCCTGTGGGTCAACGTCCTGAAGCCGGGCGCCGGCCACTCGGGCCACATCCACCCGCACAGCGTGATCTCGGGCACGGTCTACGTGGAGACGCCGCCCGGCGCGAGCGCGCTGAAGCTGGAGGATCCGCGGCTGCCGCTGATGATGGCCGCCCCGCCGCGCCGCGCCGACGCGCCGCAGGAGTCCCAGGCCTTCGTCTACCTGCAGCCGGCGCCGGGCACGGTCTACATGTGGGAAAGCTGGCTCCGCCACGAGGTCCCGGCCAACCGCGCCCGGACCCCGCGGGTGAGCGTGAGCTTCAACTACGGCTGGCGCTGAGGGCGTCGTCACGTCCGGAAGCCTGACCGGGCGCGCTTTGCTCGCCCATGACCGCGGCCGCCAATCTCATGACCGGCCGTTGCAGGGCGGGACTGGCGCAGACTCGCCGGCCATGTTCCGCTGGGGTCGGATGGTCGACACCCCGACACCGGCGTTCCCGCCTCTCCACGCCCGCGCCGTGCTGCTGGGCGAGCGCATCGACACCGCAGGGCTGGAGCGGCGGGACGCGCTCTCCACCGTGCCCCTCGCCTTCCGCGTCGGCGAGCAGGGCATGGCCGTGGTGTTCCGCTACGGCGTCGTCGTGCTGATCGGCCTGGACACGCTGGCCGAGGACGAAGTCCTGCGCGGCATCGCGCCCCGCGTCGTCGCGCCCTTCGACAAGCGCGAAGAGGAGGTGGCCGTCCTCGCACCCGCCGAAGCCGACGAACGGGTCGACCCCGATGGCCTGGTGCGCATCCTCGACCGCACGCCGCCGCGGTTGATTGTCGTCGCTCACGCCGTCGCCGCCAGCGCCGTGCTGGCCCACCACGAACGCCAGGTGGACGAGGTGCTCGACATCGTCGAGCCCTGGGCCAGCAACCTCGCCCGCTCTGGCCGCCGCTTCGCCGGCCGCCGCCACATCATCCGCCTCATCGGCCAGGCCCTGCTCGTGGAGCACAGGGTCAGCGGTCGCGTCGCCGTGGGCGACAAGCCCGACCTGCTCTGGGACCGGCCCGACTTGGGGCGGCTCTACGCGCGCCTCGAGAACGAGTTCGAGCTCGACGAGCGGGCCGAGGTGCTGAACCGCAAGCTGGGCCTGATCGGCCAGACCGCACGATTGATGACCGACCTCATCGACACCGAGCGATCGCTGCGGCTCGAAGCCGCCATCGTCGCCCTCATCGTGTTCGAGATCGCGCTCACCCTCTACCAGATGGCGCGCGGGCTGCCCTGACCGCTCAGTCGTCGGCGATCGTCTGCGCCGGGGCGAACTTGCTCCCGAAGAAGTCGCCCTTGTTCCATTTCGGTCGCTCGGGGTTGTCGGCGAGCTCGCGGGCGATCTCGTAGTTCAGGCGGGCGAACTTGGCGCCGGCGGCGTAGTCGATCCCCTGGGCGAGGTCGTCGCACGGCCGGTGGTAGCACGACGCTAGGAAGCCACGGAACTTTGCCTCGCCGCCGTTCTGGAAGCCGGTCATCAGGAACGCCGACGGCACGCCCACCTCGACGAAGCGGAAGTGGTCCGAGCGGGTGAACAGCCCCTCCTCCGGCATCGGGTCGGGCGACAGCGCGACGCCGGTGCGCTGGGCCGCGCGGCGCACCGCCCCGCCCAGGCTGGAGCGCTCGGCCCCGAACGCCACGACGTCCAGGAAGTCGTAGGTCAGGATCGGCATGTCCAGGTTGACGTTGGCCACCAGCGCCGACAGCGGGACCGTCGGATTGCGCGCGAAATACTCGGCGCCCAGGAGGCCCTTCTCCTCGGCCGTCACCGCCAGCACCAGCACCGAGCGGCGCGGCGCATGGCCCGACTCGCGGAAGAAGCGCGCCACCTCCAGCGTGGTGGCGATGCCGCCGGCATTGTCCAGCGCGCCGTTGTTGATGCCGTCGCCCTTCACGGGCGGGCTCACGCCCACGTGGTCGAGGTGGGCCGAAAGCACGACCACCTCGTCCTTCAGCGCCGGGTCCGAGCCCTCGATCAGGCCCGCGACGTTGGCGCTGGGCGTCTCCTGGCTCTCGGTGTGCAGGGTCACGTCCAGCGACGTGGCCAGGGCCAGCCGCGGCGGGTCGCCCTTGGGCTTCTCGGCGGCCTTCACGACGTCGTCGAAGCTGACCCTGGCGCCGGCGAACAGCTTGGCGGCGCCCCTCACGCTGACCGCACCCAGTTGGGGCGTGTCGAGCGCCACGTCGTGCAGCGAGCCGTCGGCCGCCTTCCAGGTCATCGCCCAGGACTGCCAGGTGCGGCGGCCGTCGGCGAAGGGCCGGCGGCGCTCGTCGCTGGGCAGGTTGAGCGTGATGACGCCCGCGGCGCCGCGGGCGGCCGCGGCCGCGCGCTTGGTCCGGCCGTTGCCGTAGTAGGCGCGCTCCTCGGTCTGGAAGCCGGAGGGGGCGCCGCTCAGCACCACGACGATCTTCCCCTTCACGTCGAGGCCCTTGTAGTCGTCGCGCTTGCGCTCGGGCGCCACCACGCCGAAGCCGACGAAGACCAGGGGCGCAGCGACCTTGCGCTCGACCGGGCCCGGCGGGCGGCCGACCATGACCTCGTCGCCGAAACTCAGCGGCGTCTCGACGCCGTCCTTGCCGCGGACCACGAAGCGGCCCTCGTCCATCGGACGGAAGGCCACCAACGGCACCGGCTGGAAGTAGGTCCCATCCCTGCCCGCCGGCTTCAGGCCCAGCTGGGCGAACTGCGAGGCGACGTAGCTGGCGGCGATATCGTAGCCGGGCGAGCCGGCCTCGCGGCCCTGGAGGAGGTCGCTCGCGAGGAAGGTGACGTGGGCGCGCACATTCTCGGCCGACGTCTGGAACTCGGGCGCGGGCTGCGCGGTTGCCGGAGAGACAAGCATGGCCGTAGCCGCGAGGCCGGCCAACACGAGGGGCGAGTTCATCGGGACTCCGCAGTTTGCGCCTTTCTAGCGCAAAGCCGATGGCGCGCGCCACGTACGCCATAAGTGTTTGCAAAAATTATAGAAAGTAGACGCGATACACTTGACGGTTGCAACCCGGCGTCACCACTCTGCGCCCAGGGAGTGGCCCTGGCCGGCTCGGCCCGGGGTTCGGAAATCACTGGGGAATTCCATGCTGGCATCCAGGCTCAGGGCGATCCTGCTCGCCTCCATCGCGGCTGCAGGCCTCGCGGCGGCGGCGCCCGCGGCGGCGCTGACGATCGCGCTCAACGATATCGGCGGGGTCACCGGCTCGCCGGCGGCCCAGGGCTTCGCGATCGCCGCGAAATACTGGGAGTCGGTCATCACCAACGACGTCACGCTACAGATCGACGTCGGCTTCACCGCCCTCGGCCCGGGCATCCTGGGCGGCACGTCCAGCGCGCTCGCCACCTTCGTCCCGATCGACGGCTACTACGGCGCGCTGGCGGCCACCGGAAACAGCGCCCTGGACGCGATGGCCGTCACCACCCTCTCTCCGCTGGATGGCGCGGGCGGCGTCGACGTGCTGGTCCCCGGCTACTTCTCGGGCACTGAGGGGATCGACCCGCTCACGAGCCGCCTCGCGCCCGACGGCGAGATCACCCAGACGATGGCGCTGACCACCGCCAACCTCAAGGCGCTGATCGGCGACGTGGACCTGGGCGTCCAGGACGCCACCATCGAATTCTCCTCGACCTTCGCCTTCGACTTCGACGCCCGCGACGGCATCGCCGCCGGCCAGTTCGACTTCGTGGGCGTCGCCGTCCACGAGATCGGCCATGCGCTGGGTTTCGTGAGCGCCGTCGACGACTTCGACTTCTTCGCCGGCGACACCGGGCCGGTGGACGACTTCTGGTGGGGCTATGCGCTGGACATGTTCCGCTACAGCGAAAACGGCGGCGACCCGATCCTCGACTGGACGCCCGGCCACGACAGCTACTTCTCGCTCGACGGCGGCCAGAGCGCGTTCCGGGACGGCTTCTTCTCGACGGGCACGGACTTCGGCAACGGCTGGCAGGGCTCGCACTGGCTGCCGCCGGCCGGGCCGCCGTGCGCCGACTTCCGCGGGATCATGAACCCCTACATCTGCGGCGGCCTCGGCGACGAGGTGAAGGCGCTGGACCTGGCGCTCTTCGACGCCATCGGCTGGAACCTCGACTTCGACGTCCTGGCGAACCCGCGCTACGCCTTCTCCACCGCCCAGATGCGGACCGACTTCGTGCCCGAGCCGGGCGCCTGGGCGCTGATGATCACCGGCTTCGGGCTCGCGGGCTCGGCCCTGCGCCGCCGGCGGCTTTCCCTCCCTTGATGGGGAGGGAGGGGCCGATCAGCTGTCGAGGAAGCTGCGCAGCTTCCGCGAGCGGCTCGGGTGCTTCAGCTTCCTGAGCGCCTTGGCCTCGATCTGGCGGATGCGCTCGCGGGTCACCGAGAACTGTTGGCCGACCTCTTCCAGGGTGTGGTCGGTGTTCATGCCGATGCCGAAGCGCATGCGCAGGACCCGCTCCTCGCGCGGCGTCAGCGACGCCAGCACGCGGGTGGTGGTCTCGCGCAGGTTGGACTGGATGGCCGCGTCGATCGGCAGGACTGCGTTCTTGTCCTCGATGAAGTCGCCGAGGTGGCTGTCTTCCTCGTCGCCGATCGGCGTCTCGAGGCTGATCGGCTCCTTGGCGATCTTCAGGACCTTGCGCACCTTCTCCAGCGGCATGGCCAGCTTCTCGGCCAGCTCTTCCGGGGTCGGCTCGCGGCCGATCTCGTGCAGCATCTGGCGGCTGGTGCGGACGATCTTGTTGATCGTCTCGATCATGTGCACCGGGATGCGGATCGTGCGCGCCTGGTCGGCGATCGAGCGGGTGATCGCCTGCCGGATCCACCAGGTGGCGTAGGTCGAGAACTTGTAGCCGCGGCGGTACTCGAACTTGTCGACCGCCTTCATCAGGCCGATGTTGCCCTCCTGGATCAGGTCCAGGAACTGCAGGCCGCGGTTCGTGTACTTCTTGGCGATGGAGATCACGAGGCG
>NZ_DASWTE010000459.1:0-9312 GCF_036402295.1 Phenylobacterium sp. | reverse complement strand
GCGCCCGTCCCGCCGCGCAGGGTGTCGGCGCCCGCGTAGCCGGAGATGATGTCGACGCCGGCCAAGCCGCTGAGCGAGTTGGCGCCGCCGTTGCCGTAGAGGACGTTCGCAAGCTCGTTGCCCGTGCCGTTCACCGAGGCGGTCCCGGTCAGGGTGAGCCGCTCGACGTTGGCGCCCAGGGTGAAGCTGACCGAGCTCATGACCTTGTCGGCCGAGCCGCCCGTCGAGCCCGTCAGGGTCTCGACCACCACGTCGCCGGCGTTGTCGACGTAGTACATGTCGCTGCCCGAGCCGCCGTCGAGCCGGTCGGCGCCGGCGCCGCCGTTCAGCGTGTCGTTGCCGGCCAGGCCGTTCAGGGTGTCGGCCCCCGCGCCGGGCAGCAGCTGGCCGGCTACGGTCGTGGTCGTGTTGATCAGGTCGCCGTAGGCGGTGCCGGTCACGGTGACGCCGCCTGTGGGGGCCGGCGCGGGGGCGGTGGCGGCGCCCGGGTTGACCAGGTCGAGCTTCACGTTGACGAGGCCGATCGTCACCTGCTTGGTGAAGGTCGCGATGTTGGAGCCGGAGATCGTGACGGTGTAGGTCCCTGCGGCCAGAGGCAGGTCGTAGCCGCCGGAGCCGTAGGTCTTCACGACGTACTGGGCGCCGGTGGAGCCGATCGCGGTCACGGTAAGGCCCCCCAGGCCTTCGCCGGGGTCGTAGGCGCGGTCGCCGTCGATATCCTTGTACGCCACGCCCGTCAGGAAGTGCTGGGAGGTGCCGACGAAGTCCTCCGCTGCAACGGCCGACTGCCAGCCCTTGAAGGGACCCACGTCGAACCCGATGCCGACCTGGGTGAACTTGGCGTTCAGGATGTTCGCCTTGTGACCCGGCGAATTCATCAGCCAGTTGTGCAGGTCCCTGACCTCGTCGGCGTATCCGGCCGCGCCGCGCAGGGATTCCCAGACAATGTTCTCGCCCCACGAGTACGCGCCGCTGAACACAAATCCCGCGTCGACCATGCGATCGTAGGCAGACGAGCCGCCCGCGCCCGTATGTGACAGGGTATTGGTGCTGATCATCCAGTCTACATGGGCGTCAGCAGCATCGTTCAGCTTGCCATTGTTCGCCAACGGCTGAACGCCAGCCGTCACGCGGGCAGCATTGACGAGTTCGAGCATGTACTGCTCGTAGATGCTTGGTTCGCTCAATTGTCCCCCGCTGGGCTTGCTCTGGCGGGGCGAACCTTATGGCGGTCGGCGGCCAAACTGTGGCCGAAATCGGCTCGCACCCCGGACATGATGTCGCGCAAATCCGCAGGCTGAGCGTCAATGCGGCGGGTCGATGGCCGCTGGCGTCCGTGACGTTTAAGGACGGGCCCGGCCCAGGGGCGGGCCGGCGGCAGACATGGGGCTTTGGGAGTGCGCGTCTCGGTCATCGGCACGTCGGGTTCGGGGAAGACCACGTTCGCGGGCGCGCTCGCGGCGGCCCTCGGCGCGCGCCACGTGGACCTCGACGCCATCAACTGGCAGCCGGGCTGGAAGGACCTGAACCAGGGCGACCCTGACGAATTCCGCCGCCGGGTGGCTCACGCCGTGGCGGCGGAGGCCTGGGTCAGCTGCGGCAACTACTCGAAGGTCCGTCCGATCGTGCTGGCGCGGGCCACGCACCTAGTCTGGCTGGACTACCCCAAGCCCATCGTCATGGGCCGCGTGCTGCGCCGCTCGTTCGTCCGCGCAGTCAGCGGCAAGGAACTGTGGCCCGGCACCGGTAACCGCGAGCTCTTCAGCCGCTGGCTCGACAGGGAGCACCCGATCCGCTGGGCGTGGGACACCTATGAGCGCCGCCGCCGCGACTACGCCGCGATGTTCGACGACCCGGGGCTCGCCCAGCTGACGAAGCACCGCCTGCGCCATCCGCGCGAGGCGGCAGGCCTGATCGACCTTCTCACCTCATCGCGCGGGCGCCCGCAGGGCGGGCCGGGGGACCCAAGCTGAGTGGGCCACCGCCAGGACGTCGTTGCTGAGGAGCCATGGTCAGGCCCAGGACGAGTCCCAGACGCCGTCCCAATTGACCGGGGGCGGGGATCGTATCAGCTGCCTGGCGCGCTCCAGCATCAGCCGGGATGGCCCGTCCTCGGGCGCCTCCGCTAGCGCCGCCTCGAACGCAGACGCCGCTTCCTCGCAAAGCCCCGCCGTGAGCGCCCGGCGGCCGCGGGCGTAGGCCTCCAGCGCCGCGTCGTGCTGGACCGCGTCGTCGGTCAGCACCTGGAAGATCCGGGCCGGCCGCCGCCGCCCTCGAACCCTCAGCGCGTCCAGTTCACGCAGGCGATGCCCCTCGATCGCGGCGGCCGTGTCCTCGCAGACGACGATGCCGACCCCGTAGGTCTTGGTGACGCTCTCCAGTCGCGAGGCCAGGTTCACACTGTCGCCGATCACCGTGTAGTCCATGCGCTTGGGAGAGCCGATCGTCCCGGCCACGACCTGGCCACTCGCCACGCCGACCCCCAGCTCGACGGGCTGCAGGCCGCGCTCGAGCTGCCGGGCGTTGAAGGCCTTGATCATCGCGCTCATGGCGACGGCGCTGTCGACGGCGTTCTGCGGATCGCGTCCCGAGCTGAGCGGCGCGCCGTACACGGCCATGATCGCGTCCCCGATGTACTTGTCGAGCACGCCGTCGTTGGCCGCCACCGCCTCGAACAGCTCGGTGAAGATCTCGTTGAGCATGTCGACGGTGTCGCGCGGACCCAGGTGCTCGGCGAGGCTGGTGAATCCGCGGATGTCGGCGAAGAGCACGCTCGCCTGGCAGGCGGCGCCGAACAGCAGGTCGTCGTCCCGGGCCATGACCTGGTCCACCACCTTCTGGGTCATGAACCGGCGCATGGCGCCCTGCAGGCGTTTGCCCTCGGTGATGTCCTCCACGATGATCAGCAGGCCCACCCGCTCGCCGCCGGAAATCAGGGGCACGATCGACACGTTGGCCGAGATGGTGTCGCCGCGCAGGGTCTTCACATCTGCGTCCAGCAGCGTCTTGGGCTGGCTGCTCGTGGCCACCGCCTGCAGCTCGGCCGGCAGCCAGGGATTGCTCTGCGCCAAGGTGAGGTTCAGCCCGTCCGGCGCCTCGGCGTCGGGATCGATCCCCAGGATGCGGCGGGCGGCGGCGTTCAGCTTTACGATCCGTGCGTCGCGGTCCAGGGTCACCACGCCCGACGACATCGAACGCAGGATGCTGTCGTTGTAGTTCCGTTCGGAAGCGACCTCGGCGAACAGCGTGGCGTTCTCGATCGCCACCGCGGCCTGGGCGGCGAAGGCCCCCATCCGGGCCACGTCGGCGTCGTCGAACGCGGCGCCGTCGAGCCGGTTCACCGCCTGCAGCACACCCAGCTTGCGGCCATCGCGCGTGACAATCGGCGCCGAGAGGAGGGTCCGGGTCCGGTAGCCGGTGGCCTTGTCGATGGCTGCGTTGAACCGGGGGTCGGCGTAGGCGTCGGTCACCCGCTCGATCACGCCACGCCTGAAGCAGTCGCCCGCCAGGCCCACGCCGGCGGGAAAGCGGATCTCGCGGCTCTCCAGCCCCTCGGCCACCATCGACCACAGCTCGTCGGTCTTCTCGTCGTGAAGGAATAGCGAGCCGCGGTCCGCGTGCAGGATCTGCGAGGTGGCCTGCACGATCCGGCGCAACAGGGGCTCGAGCTCGATCTCGCTGGCGATCGCGATGTTCACGTCCAGCAGCTGGCGAAGCTCGCGGCTGGTCAGTTCCGCCGACGTGATGGCGCCGTCCCACCGCTTCGCCATGATCACCAGATGGCTCAGCAGCATAACGAACATGCCGAGCGGCATGAGGTCCAGGCCCGAGCCCACCTGGGGGATGAACCGGTTGGCGGTGAGGTCGGTGTAGACCAGCGTCGCGAAGAACACGGCCATGCCGAGCAGGTAGACAGCGGCGCCATCCCGGCGCCGCAGGGTCGCCGTCACCACGACCCACAGCACGTAGGCCAGCACGGCGACCCGCACCCACACCGCGTAGTAGGCGACCAGCGACAGCGCCATCAGCCCACCGAACGCGGCGGCGCCGCAAGAGGCCGCGAAATTCGCCGCCAGCACCCCCAGAATCGCCCTGTGGGCCAGCCGCGGGCTCTCCTGCGGGAACAGGTGGCGCGTGTAGAGCACCATGGCGCCCAACGCGAGGATGACCGTCAGGTACTGGATGGCGCGCATCGCGAGCAGCGGCATGGACGGCGCCAGCAGCAGCAGCAGGTTGTCGTGGCTGAACGTCGCCAGCACCGGCATCACGGTCACGCAGGCCAGGCCGAACCACAGCCAGCCCCGCTCCTGACGCCGGACAGCGAAGATCACCGCGCCGTAGCAGGCCAGGAGCAGGCACGAGCTCAGCAGCAGCATCCCGCGCAGCCAGTCCAGCGCGATCCAGCGCGTCATCTGCAGCGCCGGGCCGAACACGGGCGCGGCGTCGAGGCCATTGTCGCGCTCGTAGAAGGCCGAAACGTCGATGCGCAGGTCGATGGGCTCCCCGTCGGCGTCGAAGGTCACGTCGTGGGCGCGGATGGTCGGAACCGTGGACGCCTTCGTAAGGCCGGGCGGGCCATGCAGCGAGAGGACGCGCCCGTTCACGCTCACCCGCGACGCCGCATAGACTGCGGGCACGTGGAGTGTGTAGCGGCCCGGCGCCAGCCCGGAGATACGCAGGCCGTAGCTCACCGCCCCGTGCGTCGGCAGGCCCGTCTCCGGGCCGGACCACAGCCCCGGCACGTCCACCATCAGGGCGGCCCCCGCCGGCGGTCCCGGAGGGCCGCTCAGCCAGCTCAGCCGCCACTGGCCTGACAGTTCTACGGGCGCTGTCAGCGGCCCATGGCGGGAGAAGTCGATCGTCCCGCCGGCCGGCTTCGGCGCCGAGCGGTCGATGGCGGTCACGAAGATCGGCGCGAGCAGCAGGCAGAGCGTGGCGATGATAGCCAGCGCCAGGATCACGACCCCGCCGCGCGGCCCCGCAAGGCGCAAGACCGCCACAGGCTCCGCCGCGCGATCGCGTCGCCCCAATCCCCCCTCCCTGATGGCCTCCGGTGATCGGCCCCGGCGCCGGCCAAGCTTATGACTGACTCAACCGGCCGTCCCGGTCCATGGCCCACCACGCGATTCTTCGCGCGGCAGACCTGTGGCTGGCCGTGGAATGAGGATTAGAGGGGCACGAACACCGGGACGGGCGGGCCGCCTTCGGTGGGTTGGAACTTCACCTTCACGCGCATGCCGATCGCGAGGCCGTCGGGGGCGACGTCGACGAAGTTGGTCATCAGCGACGGCCCCTCGTCGAGGGTGACGTAGCCGATGGCGTAGGGGCCCGTGGGCGAGCGCCACATGACCGAGTAGGTGTAGATCACGCCCGTGCCGGGGCTCTCCTCCCACACCGTCTTGTCCGAGTGACAGTAGGGGCACATCGCGCGCGGGTACCAGTGGGCCTCGCTGCAGGCCTGGCAGCGCTTGATCAGGAACCTGCTCTCGGCCGCGGCGTCGAAAAACGGCTTGGATTCCAGGGTCACCGCGGGGGCCGGGATCGGCCGGGTCATCAGGGCGGGGCGTTCGGTGGTCTCGGACATGCTCAGCCCTCCCGTTCCATGATGACCGTCGCGGCCGCGTGGCGGACGCCCAGCGAGCCGCCGGTGCCGTGCGCCAGGGCCAGGTCGCAGTTGGGCACCTGCACCTTCGGGTGCGCCTCACCGCGCAGCTGGCGGACGGTCTCGATGATCTTGGTGATGCCGCCCCGGTTGGTCGGGTGGTTGTTGCAGAGCCCGCCGCCATCGGTGTTGAACGGCAGCTTGCCGACGCCCGAGATCAGGTTTCCGTCGGCGACGAACTTCCCGCCCTCGCCCTTCGCGCAGAAGCCCAGGTCCTCGAGCGTCATCAGCACGGTGATGGTGAAGCTGTCGTAGATCGAGGCGTACTTCATGTCGGCCGGCGTCACGCCCGCCTCGGCGAAAGCCGGCGGCCCGCTCCAGACCGCGCCGCAATAGGTGAGGTCGAGGTTCTTGCCCCCCAGCGGCATCTTCGGCGCTTCGGCCGCGCCCACCACCTTCACCTTGGGCCGCTTCAGCGACTTCGCCACCTCGGGCGACGTGACGATCACCGCTCCGCCGCCGTCGGTGACCACACAGCAGTCCAGCAGGTGCAGCGGGTCGGCGATCATGCGGCTGTTCACGACGTCCTCGACCGTGACCACGTTCTTGAGGAAGGCGTGCTCGTTCCACTGGGCGTGGTGGCTGGCCGCCACCTTGATCCAGGCCAGCTGCTCCGAGGTGGTGCCGTGCTCGTACATGTGGCGCATGGCGCACATGCCGTAGGTGTTGTGGGTCGAGCCGCCGTAGATGTTCTCGAAGCCGTGCTCGGGCGCGCCGTCCGACAGACGCCCGTCGCGGGGCGCGCCGCCGCCGGGGATTCCGGGACGCCCGCCGCCGTTGCGCGGCCGGCCGGCCAGCGTGATCAGCGCCACGTGGACCTTGCCCGCCGCGATCGCCTGGCAGGCGTGGTTCAGATGCACCAGGTAGGAGGAGCCGCCGGTCTCGGTGGTGTCCATGTGGCGGACGTTCTTCAGGCCCATGTAGTCGACCATGGACATCGCCCCGAACCCGGGCGCGTCGCCGGCGCAGAAGTAGGCGTCGACGTCGTCGAAGCTCAGGCCCGCATCCTCCAGCGCGCCCTTCGCGCTCTCGGTGTGCAGCTGCGCGGTCGTCTTGTCGGGGGCGTCGCGCGTCGGATGCTCGAACGCGCCCATCACATAGGCCTTGCCTTTGATGCTCATCGATCTCCCCAGCCGAGACGAACGTTCGGTACGGGCTTAGCCCCTGCGGACAGGGGCCACAATTGGACGCAGGGTCAGGCGCGCGGTCAGGCGGGCTGCTTTGCCGCGGCGATGCGGGCGTCGCGCAGCGCCGTGCGGCGGACTTTGCCGGCGTCGTCTCGCACCGGCTCGTCCACGAACTCGTACGAGCGCGGCTGCTTGTAGGTGACGAGGCGGTCCTTCAGGTGCGCCTTCAGGTCCTCGGCGGTCACTGCGCCCTTGGCGTTGACGATGGCGTGGATGCGGGCGCCCAGGTCGTCGTCGGGCAGGCCGATGACGGCGCACGACTGCACGGCGGGGTGCTCCTCCAGCGCGGCCTCGATCTCGGCCGGATAGACGTTGGAACCGCCCACCAGGATCATGTCGGTGCGCCGGTCCGCGAGGTAGAGGTAGCCCTCGGCGTCGAACCAGCCCAGGTCTCCCAGGCTCTCCCAGCCGTCGGCGCGGGTCTTGGCCGTAGCGCCCACGTACTTGTAGGTCTCGGGCGTGCCGGCGGCGCGGCGCATGTAGATCTCGCCGACCTCGCCGACGGGCGCTTCCGCGCCGTCCTCGCCGAACACCTTCATCTCGCCGATCGCCACCTGGCCCACCGAGCCGCGGTGGGTCAGCCATTCGGTCCCGGTGATGATGGTGACGGCCTGCGCCTCGGTGCCGGCGTAGAGCTCCATCACCTCGCCTGGCGCGATCCAGTGGATGAAGGCCTCCTTCAGCCAGGCCGGGCAGGGCGCGGCCATGTGCCAGAGGGTTTCCACCGTCGACAGGTCGTAGGCGCCGCGCACTTCGGCCGGCAGATGCCAGATGCGGTTCATCATGGTGGGCACGAGGTAGACCCAGGTGGCCTTGCGCGACTGGATCTCCTTCAGCGTCCCCTCGGGGTCGAAGCGCTGGGTCAGCACGACGTGCGCGCCCAGGCCGGTGGCCGCGGTCAGCATGCCGAACGGGGCGTTGTGGTAGAGCGGCGCCGGGATCAGCACGGTGTCCACCGGCCGCAGGCGGAAGCCGCCGACCTCAGGCGTCTCCTTGGGCGCCACGGCCGGCTGGCCCGCCAGGATCAGCTTCGGCCGGCCGGTGGAGCCGCCGCTGGTGGGGGCCTTCAGGATCGGCGCGGTCACGTCGGGCAGGTCGCTCTCGTCTTCCGATAGTGCGAGCACCTCAGCGGCCTTCAGCACCGGCACGTCCAGCGCGTGGTCGAAGTCGGCGATCACCACCGGCGACTTCGCGAGCTCGACGATGGCCGCGAGCTCGGCCTTCGGGAGGCGGAACGACACCGGCTGCGGCGTCGCGCCCAGCTTCCAGACGGCGTAGGCCGCGGTGGCGAAGTCGACGCTGTTGGGCAGGCCGATGGTGACCAGGTCGCCGAACGTCACGCCCTTCGCCGCCAGCCCGCGCGCCATGCGGTTCGAGCGGCGGTGCAGCTTCGCATAGGTCAGCGTCTCGGGCCCGCAGCTGATCGCCGGTTTGTCGCCCTGCACGGCGGCGTGCTGGGCGAGCTTGGCGCCCAGCGAGATCATCTCGGGCAGAGCTTCGGACACTGGGGCCTCCCACCGCAGGCATTGTCGTTTGGCGGACAATCTCGGAGCTGGCGCAAGGGCAAGCAAGCGGCCCGGTTCAGACTCTGGACTTGGCTGTCGCGGCGTCGGCGCCGCATGTGCGCCGCCTCGAACAACCAGGGACATCGAACGACCATGCTCGAAGGCAACCAGGCCGCCCTTTTCGCCGAACGCCAGCAGGGGACGCTCCCCGGCGTGCTCGGCGTCACCTGGGACGAGGTCGCGAACGGCCGCGCCCGCGGCCGCTTCACCGTCGAGAAGATGCACATGGCCGCGAACGGCTACCTGCACGCCGCCTCGGTGGTGGCGCTCGTGGACACCGCGTGCGGCTACGCCTGCCTGGCCTCGCTGCCCGACGGCGCGAGCGGCTTCACCACCATCGAGATCAAGACCAACTATCTGGGCACCGCCAAGGAGGACGAGACCGTCGCCTGCGAGGCCCGCCTGCTCCACGGCGGCCGCATGACCCAGGTCTGGGACGCCGAGGCGTTCAACGAGACCACAGGCAAGACCATGGCCGTCTTCCGCTGCACCCAGATGGTGCTTTATCCGCGCTGAGACGCCGCGCTTGCCGAGCCCGAACGGATGCGCTAGTTCCCGCCGCTCGCTCAGCCGGCCGCCCGTCAGGGGTGCGCCGTGCAGCTCGTCGGAGAGGTGGCTGAGTGGTTGAAAGCACCGCACTCGAAATGCGGCATACTCGCAAGGGTATCGAGGGTTCGAATCCCTCCCTCTCCGCCACCGGCTATTGAAACTAAAGACTATTTCGGCAGTCATCCGACTTCACCCATCAAAAAGCCCATCAACGAATGCACAGCTTGTCGCATTCAATGCTCGGCACAACCGTGGCCTGAATAAGGGGTCATGAGTCCATTTAGACGTGCGTCCAAGTTCTTCGATCTGATGCCCTGGCTGGAGCTTGGCGACGCAACGTCGCTGCTCA
>NZ_DASWTE010000458.1:0-10448 GCF_036402295.1 Phenylobacterium sp. | reverse complement strand
ACGGTCGCGGGCGAAGTCCCCCGCTAGCGCCGAGGCCTAGACGCTCTGCAGCCGCGCCAGCGCGCCCTCAAGCTTCGCCTTCGCCGCCTCGGCTTCGGCCAGGCGTTCGCGGTTCTCCTCGACCACCTCCTCGGGCGCGCGGGCGACGAAGTCGGGGTTGCCGAGCTTCTTTGCGGTCTTGTCGATATCGGACGCGAGCGTGGCGACTTCCTTGGTCAGGCGGGCGCGTTCGGCGGCGATGTCGATGAACTCGGCGACCGGCAGGGCCAGGGTGGCGCCGTCGACGACGTAGGGGATCGAGCCCGCGGGCGCGGCGTCGACGAACTGGACGTCGGAGACGCGCAGCAGGCGGGCGACCAGGGCGGCGCTGGCGCCGAGGACCGCGCGCTGGCCGGGACTGGCGTCGACCACCAGCAGCGGCGGCTGGGCCGATAGCGGCACGTTCAGGCCCTGGCGGACCGAGCGGCCCTCGGTGATCGTCTCGATGATCAGGCCGATCTCGGCGTCGGCGGCGGGGTCGACGAGGCTGGCCGGCAGGTCGGGCCAACGCGCGGTCATCAGCTGGGCTTCAGAGCGCGCGGCGCCCAGGTCGGCGGTGTTCTGCCAGAGCTCCTCGGTGATGAACGGCATCACCGGGTGCAGCAGCTTCAGGATCACGTCCAGCGCCCAGGCGGCGGTGGCCTGGGTCTCGGCCTTGGCGGCTTCGTCGACGCCCGTGAGCAGCGGCTTGGCGAGCTCGACGTACCAGTCGCAGAACTGGTTCCAGATGAAGCGGTAGAGGACGCCCGCCGCCTCATCGAAGCCGCAGTCGGCCAGCGCCGCGCCGACCGTTGCGGCCGTGCGCTGGGTCTCGCCCACGATCCAGCGGTTCAGCGGCGCCTTAACGGCCGCGGGGTCGAAGCCCGCGGAGCGCGCGCAGCCGTTCATCTGGCAGAAGCGCGTGGCGTTCCACAGCTTGGTGCCGAAATTGCGATAACCTTCAATGCGCTGGCGCGAGAGCTTGATATCGCGCGCCTGGCCCGACATGGCCGTCAGCGTGAATCGCAGGGCGTCGGCGCCGAACTCGTCGACGAGCTCCAGCGGGTCCATGACGTTGCCCTTGGACTTCGACATCTTCGCGCCCGAGGCGTCGCGGACGAGCGCGTTGATGAACACCCGCTTGAACGGGACCTCGCCCGTGAAGTGGATGCCCTGCATCATCATGCGGGCGACCCAGAAGAAGATGATGTCGAAGCCGGTGATCAGGGTGTGGGTCGGGTAGAACCGCGCCAGGTCGCTCGTCTTTTCCGGCCAGCCCATCGTCGAGAACGGCCACAGGCCCGACGAGAACCAGGTGTCGAGGACGTCCTCGTCCTGGCGCAGGTCTGTCGGCCGCCCGTAGTGCTCCTCGGCCTGGCGTTTCGCCTCGGCTTCCGTCTCCTCCACGAAGGCCTTGCCGTCCGGGCCGTACCAGGCCGGGATCCGGTGGCCCCACCACAGCTGGCGGCTGACGCACCACGGCTGGATGTTCCGCATCCACTCGAAGTAGGTCTTCTCCCAGTGCTTCGGCACGAAGACGGTGTCGCCGTCTTCCACCGCCTTGATGGCCGGCTTGGCCAGCACGTCGGCGGCGACGTACCACTGGTCGGTGAGGTAGGGCTCGACGACGACGCCGGAGCGGTCGCCGTGCGGGACGGTGTGGCGGGTCTTCTCCACCTCGCGCAGCAGGCCGGCGGCCTCGAACGCCTCGATGACCTTCTTGCGGGCGGCGAAACGGTCCAGGCCCCGGTACTCCGGCGGGACGTTGTCGTTCATCCGCGCGAAGTCGTCGAAGACGTTGATCATCGGCAGGTTGTGGCGCTTGCCGACCGCGAAGTCGTTGAAGTCGTGCGCCGGGGTGATCTTCACCGCGCCCGAGCCCTTCTCGGGGTCGGGATACTCGTCGGCGATGATCGGGATCGGGCGGCCCACGATCGGCAGGCGGACGGCCTTGCCGATAACGGCTGTGTAGCGCTCGTCGCTCGGATGGACCGCCACCGCGGTGTCGCCCAGCATCGTCTCGGGACGCGTGGTGGCCACGACGATCTCGCCCGAGCCGTCCTCAAGCGGATAGGCGAAGTGCCAGTAGTGGCCGTCGACCTCGCGCTGTTCGACCTCCAGGTCCGAGATAGCCGTCTGGAAGTGCGGGTCCCAGTTCACCAGCCGCTTGTCGCGGTAGATGAGCTTCTCCTTGTAGAGCGTCACGAACACCTTGCGGACCGCGGCCGAGAGACCCTCGTCCAGGGTGAAGCGCTCGCGCGACCAGTCGCAGCTGGCGCCCAGGCGGCGCAGCTGGTTGACGATCGTCCCGCCCGACTGCGCCTTCCACTCCCAGACCTTGGCGACGAAGTCGTCGCGGCCCAGGTCGCGGCGCGACTGGTTGCCCTGCTCGGCCAACTGACGCTCGACGACCATCTGGGTGGCGATGCCGGCGTGGTCGGTGCCGGGCAGCCACAGGGCCGCCTTCCCCCGCATCCGCTCGAAGCGGATCAGCACGTCCTGCAGCGTGTTGTTCAGCGCGTGGCCGATGTGCAGCGACCCGGTCACGTTCGGCGGCGGGATGACGATGGAGAACGGCTCGGCCGTGGGGTCGTCCGTGGGCGCAAAGCCGCCCGAGGCCTCCCAAGCGTGGTAGAGGCGCGGTTCGGCGGTCTTGGGGTCGAAGGTCTTGTCGAGCATCTGAGTTTTCTTGCGGCGCCGGGGGTGCATACACACGCACCGCCCTGAGCGAAAGCACTCCCTCCCTTAATGGGGAGGGACAGGCCGCGTCAGCGGCCAGGGTGGGGAAGTGTGGCCGGAGTGCCGAGGTCGGGGAGGATCGACGCCTCCCCACCCTGCTCGCCTCCGGCGAGCCATTAAGGGAGGGAGGCGACTACCGTACTCGGGCGCGGGAGATGCGTTCGACTTCGGTCTCGACGGCCTGCTGCACGATGGCGGGCAGGTTGTCGTCCAGCCACTGCTGGAGCATCGGGCGCAGCATCTCGCGGACCACGTCCTCGAGCGTGCGGCCCTCGGCCGGCATCAGAATCCCCGAGGACAGGCGGCCGAAGGTCGCCGCCGCGGCGGCGGCCACGGAGGCGCTGACCAGGCCGTCGTCGGCGGGCGCAGGCAGCGGGGCCTCAACGGCCGACTCAGGGATCGAAAGCTCGGCCTCGGGCTCCGGCTCGGCCGGCGCCGGCTCGGCCTCGACGAAATCGAGGTCGCCGTGCGTCTCCACCTTCTGGGTCAGCTCGAGGTCCCCGTCGTCGTCCCCCTCCTC
Source organism: Phenylobacterium sp. (assembly GCF_036402295.1). Taxonomy (GTDB): domain Bacteria; phylum Pseudomonadota; class Alphaproteobacteria; order Caulobacterales; family Caulobacteraceae; genus Phenylobacterium. The sequence continues at coordinate 7,171 of NZ_DASWTE010000458.1, read as the reverse complement.
GCCCGCGACGCCGGCCGCGGCGCGGATGGCCGCGATCTGGTCGTCGATGCGCGGCGGCGGTTCTGCCACGGCGGCCGCCTCGGGCTCAGGCTCCGGCTCGGGCGGCGCGGCCGCGCCTTCGGCGGGGGCCTCATCCTCGGAGATGATGCGGCGGATGGAGGCAAGGATCTCCTCCATCGTCGGTTCTTGAGAACTCTGTTCGGACATCACCCTGCCGCCGCAATTTGAATCTGCGCCTTAGAGCCTAAGCGCGCGGGGCCGTTCGTGCAATTTCCGCAACTGCCGGAGCGTCAACGGGTCGCCGGGGCCGGGGCGACGGCCGGCGCGGGCTGCAGGCCCGGGGCGATCGGCGCCTCGACGGGCTTGTCGTCCGGGGCCTTGGCCGGCCAGGGCGTGGCCAGGCTGTCGACGATGCCGATCGGCTCTTCCCAGGGCACCCAGCCCCAGGTCATCCGCAGCTTGCGGAAGTTCTTGGCCGAATCGTACTGCGGCACGGTGGGCGTCAGGTTGCGGCCCTCGAGCCGGCCCATGGTGGCCAGCACATTGGCGGCGGCGACGTATTCGTCGCGGCGCGAGGTGACCTGGTTGAGTTCGGCCTGGCGCAGCTCCTGCTCGGCGTTCAGCACGTCGATGGTGGTGCGCAGGCCCACCTGCTGCTCCTGGCGCGTGCCTTCGGCGGCGATGCGCGCGGCGCGCACCTGCTCCTCGGCCGAGGAGATGTTGGCGCGGGCGGCGATCAGCTGGCTCCAGAACTGGGTCACGCCCTGCAATACGTTGCGACGCACGCCCTCGACGGTGATCCGGTCGGAGTTGTTGCGTTCCACGGCCTGGCGGATCCGCGACGAGACGAGGCCGCCGGAGAACAACGGCACGCTGGCGTTCAGGGTGGCGGTGACACCGCGGGCGTACAGGTCCCGCTGGAACGCATCCGCGGGGCGATCCGGAAACGCGGGCCCGCTGAACCCGTACGTGACCTGGCCGCTCACGGTGGGCATCCGCTCAGCGCGCGCGCCCGCGACGCGAGCGCGGCTGGCCTGCTCCGTGTAGTGCTGGGCTCGGAGCTGCGGGTTGAACTCCTCGGCGACCTTGTAGGCCTCGTCCGGATCGGTGGGCAGCAAGTAGGCCAGCGAGGGCTCGGGCTCGAGCTCGCCGGGGTTCTGGCCAACCAGCGTGGCGTACGTGGCGCGCGTGATGGCGAGTTGGGCGACCGCCTGCTGCAGCAGGGCCTGGGCCTGCGACAGGCGGGCCTGCGACTGGGCGACGTCGGTTCGCGTGACCTCGCCCACGTCGAACCGCGCCTGCGACTCCTGGAGCTGGCGGGTCAGCACGTTGACGTTTTCCTGGCGGATGCGGAGCGCTTCCTGGTCGCGACGGGTATCCGAGTAAGCCTGGATCACCGACACCAACACCTGCGACTCGACGCGGCGCAGGTTCTCGCGGCCGGCGAGGACATCGGCGTTCGCCGCGTTCACCGCCGCCGCCGTACGGCCGCCCGTCCAGATGGGTTGATTGAACGTCAGGCCAACGCGAGCCTGGTTGCTCTCGCGAATCCCGAAGTTTCCGAAACTGTCCGGAATGCCGTCGGCGTTCGTATCGAGCCCGGCAGCATTCTTCGGCGTGCGCACCTCGTTGTAGGTCAGCGAGCCGCCCATGCTCAGCGTCGGCCGCCAGCCCGTGCGGGCCTGTACGTAGTTCTCGTCCAGGGCGCGCTGGGTGGCGCGCTGGGCCTGGAGGGTCGGGTTGTTCTGGTAGGCCAACGCCAGGGCGTCGGCGAGGGTCTCGGCGGACGCCGGAAGGGCGGCGCTGAGGGCGCCGGCACACACAGTCGCGGCCAACAGGCGGCCACGGAAGTTCATCGACATTGTTATCCCCGATCTCGCGAGAGACGCAGCCTTATATGCCGTCGTCTGCCGTTTGGACCAAGCCGCGTCACCTTAAGCTTTTTTCACACCCCGGTTTCGGCGGTGTTTCAGACAGCCGGAACTAAAAGGCGAAACCGTGGTGCGCCTCGAAACCGGCCAGGACCGGCGGAAAGGCGTCGAACAGGTCGCGCCGGCCAACGCCGTCTTCGGCGCGCACATAAAGGCAGGCCTTGCCTACGGGCCCATCCCGCTCGACCACGCCCAGCCGACCGTTCGTCGCAAGGGCTGCGGTCCAGGCCTCGGGCGCGCGGGCCACGGCGCCTTCGCAGATAGCGAGGTCGAACTGGCCGCCGGGCAGCGGCTCGCCGGCCTCGACCCGGGTCACGCTGACCCCCAGTTCCTCTAACACCGCCGCAGCATACGGCGCGCTGATCGCCAGCGCCGATTCGCCCGGCATCGGGCGCAGCGCCTGCAGCAGCTTGCCCACGTCGCGCGGCTTCAGCAGCCAGCGGCCCGGCGCGTACTCCACCTCGATGTCGGTGTAGGCCAGGTGCGATTTCGTCTCCGGCACGAAGCGCTCACGCGGGATGGCGCGCATCGCGTCGTGGATGCGCACGTCGGTGACGTCCTGGGTGCGCACCTGGCTTTCCACCATGTTGAGGCGGGCGGCGGCGAAGTCGGCCATCGGGAATCCTTGAGGGCGTACGGTGTCTTGGCGCGGGTTATAGGCGCACGCGTCGGGAAGGCAATTGCGGCCTAAGGGCCGTTCTGTTAGCACCGCGCCTCACCTCTGGAGCATGACAGCCGGAAGTGGATGCCGGTTCTGGCGCCCGTCATGCTCCAATCAAAAGTTTAGGGCCCTTCGGCCCTAGGCGGCCTGATGGCGGAGTGGTGACGCACCGGACTGCAAATCCGTGAACCCGGGTTCGATTCCCGGTCAGGCCTCCAACCTTCCCTAAGCCAGTTCGCCCAGCACCGTCGGGATCAGCTCCGAAACCGTCGGGTGGATGTGCACCGTGCGCTGCAGGGTCGTGTAGGGCTGCTTCGCCGACATGACGTCGAGGATCGCGTGGATCGCCTCGTCGCCCTCCACGCCCAGGATAGCGGCGCCCAGGATGCGGTCCGTCTTGGCGTCGACGACCACCTTCATGAAGCCATGGGTCTCGCCCTTCTCCACGGCGCGGCCGACGCGGGTCATCGGGCGGCGGCCGACCCTGACCTGGTGGCCGGCGGCGCGGGCGGCTGTCTCCGTCAGGCCGCAGCGGCCGAGCGGCGGGTCGACGAAGAGGGCGTAGGTCTCGATCCGGTCGCTGACCCGGCGCGGATCGTTGTCCAGCAGGTTGGCGGCCACGATCTCGTAGTCGTTCCACGAGGTGTGGGTGAAGGCGCCCCGGCCGTTGCAGTCGCCCAGCGCCCAGATCCCCTCGACGTTGGTGCGCAGCTGGTCGTCCACCTGGATGAAGCCGCGGGCGTCCGCCGCGACGCCGGCCGCGTCCAGGCCCAGGTCGTCGGTGTTGGGCCGCCGGCCCACGGCGAGCAGGATGTGGGAGCCCACGACGGACGGCGCGCCCGCCGTGCAGTCGACGCCTACCTCGACGCCGTCGGCGTGGGCGGCGAAGCGGAAGCAGGCGGCGTTGGTGCGCACCGCGATCCCCTCGCCTTCCAGGATCTCGCGGACGGCGTCGGAGACCTCGGGGTCCTCGCGGCCGATCAGGCGCGGGCCCTTCTCCAGCACCGTCACTTCGGCGCCGAAGCGGCGGTACATCTGGGCGAACTCCAGGCCGATGTAGCTCCCGCCCACGACCACCAGATGGCGGGGCACGGCCTCGAGCTCGAGGATCGAGGTGTTGTTCAGCGTCGGCACGTCGTGGACGCCGGGCATGTCCGGAATGACCGCGCGGCCGCCGACGTTCAGGAAGATGCGCGGGGCGGTCAGGCGTTCGCCATCGACGTCCAGCTCGTGCGGGCCTGTGAACCGCGCCTGGCCGCGGATGAGCTCGCAGCCCTTCATGCCGCCGATCCAGGCCTCGAGGCCGCGGCGGGCGTCCATCGTCACCTTGTGGGCGCGGGCGCGGACCTTCGGCATGTCGATGCCGACGGGGCCGGTCAGCACCACTCCGTAGTCGGCGGCGCGACGGGCGACCTGGGCCGCCTTGGCGCTGGCGACCAGGGCCTTTGTGGGCATGCAGCCGGTGTTCACGCAGGTGCCGCCCAGGTGCTTGCGCTCGATCACCGCGACGGACTGGCCGGCAGCCGTCAGCCGACCGGCCAGGGCGGGCCCCGCCTGTCCGGCCCCGACGACGATGGCGTCGAAGGCGCGGGTCACAGCAGGAAACAGACGATGGCGGCCGCGCCGGCCACGGCGACGAGGTCTTCCAGCAGCGCCGCGGGCAGGTCGCGGCCGAAGGCGCGGGCCAGTGCGCCCCGCCCGGCGGCTCCGCCGTACGTGCCGGCGACGGCGCCGACGATCCCCAGGCCGGCCCCGATGGGCAGGACTCCCGCCGAGGCGCCGATGGCCGCGCCCGCGAGGCCGCCCATGAGAAGGCGGGCGCCGAACTGGACCGGGACCTTGCGGCTGGGCGTCTTCGGCAGCTTGTCGGAGACGAACTCGAAGACGGCCGCGGCCGTGGCGATCCCGACGGCGATCACGGAGCCCAGGACGGCCAGCGGGGTGCCCGTGAGCTTGAGCAGGCCCAGGAACGCGGCCCAGCACACGGCGGCCACCGGAGTCAGGGCGCGCAGACCGGCGATCACGCCCAGCAGCAGCGCCGCGAGATAGACGGTCATGGCCCCTCCTCCAGGGATTGAACATCCGGTGCGCGCACCTTAACCGAAGCCATGGCGAATGCGCTCCCCCACATCCTGGTCACCGGCTCCACCCGCGGCATCGGCGCCGCGATCGTCGACAGCTTGCGCGGTCGGGCGCGCGTGGTGGGGCATGGACGGACGGACGGGCCCGAGGTGGTCGGGGCGGACCTCTCCGACCTGGCGGCCGCCGACCGGCTGTGGCAAGCCGCCCTCGCCCGGCTGGACGGCCGCATCGACGTGTTGGTCAACAACGCGGGCGTGTTCGAGCCCGTCTCGGTGGATGCCTCGCTGGAGGACTGGCAGGCGGGCTGGACGCGCACGATGCAGATCAACCTGCAGGCCTCGGCCGACCTCTGCCGCGCCGCCATCCGGCACTGGCGCGAGCGCGGGACCGGGGGGCGGATCGTCAACATCGCCAGCCGCGCCGCCTACCGCGGGGACTCGCCGGCCCACTGGCACTATGCGGCGTCGAAGGCGGGCATGGTGGGCATGACCAAGTCCATCGCCCGCGGGTTCGCGGCCGAGGGCATCCTGGCCTTCGCCGTCTGCCCTGGCTTCACCATGACCGGCATGGCGGAGGACTACCTGTCGAGCCGCGGCGGCGAAAAGCTGCTGGCCGACATCCCGCTGGGTCGCGTCGCCGATCCGGCCGAGGTGGCGAGCGCCGCAGCCTACCTCGCACTCGAGGCCCCGGCGTCGATGACCGGGGCGGTGATCGACATCAACGGGGCCAGTTTCGTGCGCTAATTACGCGCGTCATTTTTAAGCCGCCATCCCGGCGCGACCTTCGCACTAACCCCGTTTTCCCGCGGGGAACGTAGTTGCGATCAGAGGAAGCGAGAAAAGGGAGTTTCCGGATGGCCCATCGCCTGCGTGTCCTGTTCCTGACCGTGTTGACCGCCCAGGCCGGGCTGCCCGCCGGCGCCCAGCCCGAGCGGACGTTCGACGGCGCGCCGAGCCCAGACGCGTGCGCCGCGCTGGGCTACGCGACCTCACCCCGGGACGAGGCCCGCGGCGTTGGTGGCGGCGCGGTGGGCTACGCCCGCAAGGTCGCGCCGAGCTACGCGCCGCCTCCGCCCCCGCCGCCGCCCGTGCCGTCGATCGAACGGCGGCTCCAGGGGCCGCGTGCGCAAGGTCCGAGCATCCCGCCGCTGCCAGTCCCGCCTGTCCAACGGCGCGCCGACGCGTCGAAGTCGAAATCCGAGGTTCAGGAGGTGGTGGTCACCGGCAGTTTTGGCGCGGTGGCGCCTGCCACCGTGGCCGAGAGCGTCGTCATCAGCAAGCGGGCCGCCGCGCCCAGCGCGCTGGCGCCGACCTATCAGCGCTATCCCTCCCAGCCGCTGGACACCGAGCGCTATCCGACCGCCCAGGCCAACCCGATCAAGCGGGTCGCCGAGGAGCCGGTCTCGACCTTCTCGGTGGACGTGGACACCGCCGCCTACTCCAACGTCCGCCGCTTCCTGACGGAGGGCCAGCGGCCGCCGTCCGACGCGGTGCGAGTCGAGGAGCTGGTGAACTACTTCGACTACGGCTACGCGCGGCCCGAGGACCGGGCGACGCCGTTCAGCTCGTACGTGGCGCTGGCGCCCTCGCCGTGGTCCGAGCAGCGCCAGATCCTGCACGTGGGCATCCAGGGCTTCGATGTGCCGCGCGCCGAGGCGCCGCCGCTGAACCTGGTCTTCCTGATCGACACGTCCGGCTCGATGGCGTCGGAGGACCGCCTGCCGCTGGCGCGCCAGTCGCTGAACCTGTTGATCGACCAGCTGCGGCCGCAGGACCGGGTGGCGATGGTGGCCTATGCGGGCTCGGCCGGCGCGGTCCTCGGACCCACCGACGGCCGCCAGAAGCTGAAGATGCGCTGCGCCCTGGGCGCCCTGCATTCGGGCGGCTCGACGGCCGGCGGCCAGGGCCTGGCGCTGGCCTATGCGCTGGCAAAGGAGAACTTCGACCCCAAGGCGGTCAACCGCGTGATCCTGCTCACCGACGGCGATTTCAACGTGGGCGTGGCGGACCCCGCCAAGCTCAAGGACTTCGTCACCGACAAGCGCAAGGACGGTGTCTACCTGTCGGTCTACGGCTTCGGGCGCGGCAACTACAACGACACGATGATGCAGGCCCTGGCGCAGAACGGGAACGGCACGGCCGCCTACGTCGACAGCCTGCAGGAGGCGCGCAAGCTCTTCCGCACCGACTTCACCAAGTCGCTGTTCCCGATCGCCGACGACGTGAAGGTGCAGGTCGAGTTCAACCCGGCGCAGGTCTCCGAGTACCGGCTGATCGGCTACGAGACGCGGATGCTGAACCGCGAGGACTTCAACAACGACCAGGTCGACGCAGGCGAAGTGGGCGCCGGCGCCTCGGTGACCGCCCTCTATGAGATCACGCCGGCCGGCGCGCCGGGCTCGTCCGACCCGCTGCGCTATGGACGCGCGGCGCCGGCGCCCGGTGGCGGGAGCGAGCTCGCCTTCCTCAAGATCCGCTACAAGCTGCCCGGTCAGGGG
>NZ_DASWTE010000457.1:0-5485 GCF_036402295.1 Phenylobacterium sp. | reverse complement strand
CAAGGACCACGACACCTACATCACCACCGAGGTCGGCCAGCACCAGATGTGGGCCGCCCAGTTCTACCGTTTCGAGGAGCCCAACCGCTGGATGACCTCGGGCGGCCTGGGCACCATGGGCTACGGCCTGCCCGCGGCGGTGGGCGTGCAGATGGCCCACCCGGACTCGCTCGTCATCGACATCGCCGGGGACGCCTCGGTGCAGATGACCATGCAGGAGATGTCGACGGCCGTTCAGTACGGCCTGCCGATCAAGATCTTCATCCTCAACAACGAGTGGATGGGGATGGTGCGGCAGTGGCAGCAGCTGCTGCACGGCGAGCGCTACAGCCACTCCTACTCCGCGGCGATGCCCGACTTCGTGAAGCTGGCCGAGGCCTACGGCGGTGTCGGCTTCCGCGCCGAGCACCCCGACGAGCTGGACGACAAGATCCGCGAGATGATCGCGGTGAAGAAGCCTGTCCTGTTCGATTGCCGGGTGACCAAGGAAGAGAACTGCTTCCCGATGATCCCGTCCGGCAAGGCGCACAACGAGATGATCATGGCCGAGGAAGCCCGCGACCTCGGCTCGATCATCGACGACGCCGGCAAGCGGCTGGTCTGACCCTCCGGACGGCCATTCAACTGTCGTTTTCGCGGCAGTAGGGTGCGCGCCTCTCAGAAGGGCGCGCGCATGTCCGACCACGGCCGTTTCATCTGGTACGAGCTGATCACCCCCGACATGGCGGGCGCCAAGCGGTTCTACGGCGACCTCCTGGGCTGGAAGGCGCAGGACCTGCCGCCGATGCCGGGCGCCGAGCCCTACAGCATCCTCAGCGCCGAAGGGGTCGACGTGGCGGGCATGATGAACCTGGGCGAGCCCATGAAGGCCGAGGGCATGCCGCCCAACTGGACCGGCTACGTCTGCGTGGACGACTGCGACGCCGCCGCTGCGAGGGCGAAGAGCCTGGGCGGGTCGGTGAAGCGCGAGCCGCTGGACATTCCCGGCATCGGCCGCTTCGCCATCGTGGCCGACCCGGCCGGCGCCGTGTTCGCGATCATGAAGCCCGTGCCCCCGGAGGCCCCGCGGCCAGAGGTTCCGCCCGGCGCCCTGGGCCACACGAGCTGGCACGAGCTCTACGGCGGTCCGCCGGAGGAGAGCGTCGCCTTCTACGGGGCGATGTTCGGCTGGACCAAGGCCGACGCCTTCGACATGGGCCCGATGGGGACCTACCAGCTGTTCGCGAACCAGGACGGCCAGATCGGCGGGATGATGAAGCAGCCCGAGCAGGCGCCGGCGCCCTACTGGAACTACTACTTCCGGGTGGGCGGCATCGACGCGGCGGCCGAACGGGCCAAGGCCGGCGGGGCGCAGATCCTGATGGGGCCGATGGAAGTGCCGAGCGGCGACTGGGTGTTCCAGGGGATCGACCCGCAGGGGGCGGTGTTCTCCGTGCAGGGTTCCAAGGCCGCCTAGGGACATCCATGTCGAAGACGACGCCGGCGACGCTGGCCCTGGACAAGGCCGGCGTGGCCTACCGGCTGGCCACCTACGACTACGATCCGGACGCCGAGCGCGTGGGGCTGCAGGCGGCCGAGGCCCTGGGCGCGCCACCCTCCGAGGTGCTGAAGACGCTCATGGTCAAGGCTGACGGCAAGCCCGTCTGCGTGGTGCTGGCGTCGGACCGCGAGGTCTCGATGAAGAAGCTGGCGGCCGCCATGGGCGCAAAGTCGGCGGAGATGATGAAGTCCGCCGACGCCGAGCGGATCACCGGCTACCGCGTGGGCGGCGTCAGCCCCTTCGGGCAGAAGAAGGCCGTTCCGACCTTGATCGACGCCGACGCCGCGGCGCTGTCGGATGCCTTCGTGAATGGCGGGCAGCGCGGACTGCAGGTCCGGCTTGCGCCGTCCGAACTCGTGCGGGTGCTGGGCGCGAAGGTGGCCGCGATCAGCTGACGCCCGGAGCTAGGGGGGCGACGCCCCGATGCGGGACATCACCTCGCTGGGGATGCGGTAGCGCGTGACCAACTCGCGATGGTCGCTGCAGTCGCAGGCCTCGTGCTGGACGATCAGCTTCCAGACTGCCTCCACCGCTGCGTCGAGCAGCGCCTGTCGGTCCTCGGGATCGCGCTGGTCGGAGTCGTGGTCGCGCAGCGCGCGGAGCGCCCGCTCCACGTCCCGCTCGGTATGGCCGACAGCCGCGTCTATCTCTTCGAGGAGCTCGAACTTCAGGTGGGCCTCACCGCTGTCGACGTGGGCAGGCTCGGCGAGGTGCTGAGGCAGTCTGAGTGCGGACATGCCGCCTCCTTGGCTCTCAAGGGTTCACCTTGGGAACGACCATAGCACCGTGGCGCGCGTGCGGCGAACGCTCCCGCTTATTTGAACCGGCTCAAGTCTTGAGGCGCATGGCGCCCATGTAGTCCCGCTTGCCCAGCGGCACGCCGGCCTGGCGCAGGATGTCGTAGGCCGTGGTGGCGTGGAAATGCAGGTTGGGCGTGGAGAACGAGAGCAGGAAGTTCTCGGCCGTGAACGGCAGCTGGCGCGGCCCCAGCTGGAAGACCATGTCCTTGCCCTCCAGCGCGTTGACCTCGTCCGGCGTCAGCGCCTTAAGCTCGGCCTGGGCGTCGGCCACCCACTTCTGCAGGTCGGCGTAGGTGGGCTCGCCGAACGGGCCGGGCGGATGAAAGACGCCGGCCTTGGCGCCGGCCAGCGCGCCGCGCGAATGGTGCGCCACCGAGGCGATCTGGAAGGCGAAGGGCAGCATGTCGTCGTGCAGGCGGGTGGTGACGATCGCTTCGGGGTCGCGGCCGGCCTCCACCAGGTGCGCGCGCCCCTTCTCCAGGAAGGCCGAGACGGCGCCCAGCACCTGCAGGAAGGACGTCACCGTGCAGTCGTAGAGTGAGATCGCCATCGCCGGCCCCCGTTGATTGTTGGGCCCAGCTTGGCCGATGGGCCGCTAGGTGAGCCAGCCCGAAATTCTAATGCCGGTCAGCGGGCGCCCAGCCGGGCCAGCACCTCGCGCGGGATGCCGTACTGGGCGATGACCGCGGCGCGGTCGCGCAGGCCCATGACCTCGCGCTGGACGAGGAAGCCCCAGACGGCGTCTGCCGCCGCCTTGAGGACGACCGCGCGACCTTCGCCGCCCGGATGGTCACGAAGCTCCGCGAGCGCCATCTCCACCTTGCGGCCGGCGCGGCCCAGCGAGTGGGCCTGCTCCTCCAGGAGCTCGTAGCGGATCGCGGCCTCGCCGGAGTCCACGCCGAGACGGCGTGCGAGGCTTTGGGGCATGCGCAGCGAGGACATGGCCGCCCATGTTGGCGGCCCGCCCCCGCTTGGCAAGCCTGGGCTCAGTAGAAGAAGCGCTCCTCGGCGATCTTGCCGTCGCGGATGGTGTAGATGCCGATCTCGTCCAGCGTGGTGCGCTCGGCGCCCTTCGGGGTCACTTCCATCTTGAAGCGCACGGCGAACTGGTCGCCGTTGAGGTAGGGCCCTTCGACTTCCACACCGTGGATCTCGTGGTTGGCGTTCCACCAGTCGCCCTTGGCTTTCACGCCTGCCTTGCCGCGGATCTCGGACATCTCGTTGCCGGGCATGTTCTCGTAGCTGACGACGTCGTCGGCCCAGTACTTCTCGCCCGACTGGTCGAACTGGCCAGCCTTCCACATGGCGACGAGGGCGTCGGCGACATCCTTCGTGGTGGGCTTGTCGAGAACTTCACTCATGGCGGCCTCCTGGGTTGGATGGCCGGGACCGTACGCCGGGATAGTGACACCGTTCTGGCAGCAGCCTTCGGGGCTAGTCCGCCCCGAAGGCCTCCGCCACGTCGTCGGCGACGGGCCAGTAGCGGTAGTCGCGGCCCACGTCGTCGCGCAGCAACCGGTCGATCGACCAGCCGCTGCGGCCCACGTGCACGCCCATCAGCGCCAGTTCGGAGATGATCTCCTCGCGCAGCGCCTCGGGTACGGCCGCGTTGCGGGCCACGCGCGCCTCGTCCATGCGCCAGCCGAAGACGTGGTCGCGGGTGATCGCCACAATCGCGCCAGGCTGACCCAGCCACTCGTAGAAGGCGGCCCAGCCGGTCGCCGCATCGGAGCCGCGGTCGGTCAGGCAGTTGCGGTACCGGCGCGAGGCGTCCTTCAGCGCCGCCTTGCTGGCGAGCGGCCTCAGGCGCGCCGTGCCGGGATGCGGCGGCGCCATCGGCTCGGGCGTCAGGTCGTCGCGCACCCGCTCGAAGAGGGCCTTGGTCGTGGCCGCCCGGCCCCAGCCGGTCGCCGCCACGTCGGCCGCCGCCTGGCCGTCGCGCAGGGCCAGCGCCTGGTAGGCCTCACGCAGCACCTCGACACCCTCGGGCGAGAGGGCCGCCGCGAGCCGCGCGGCCGGCGCCATGGCGTCGGGCAGGCCGGCAAGGCGGCGCACCAGGGCGGCGTCGACGGTCTCGGCGTGGCGCAGAACCTTGGCCGGCGCCGCCCGCTCCAGCAGGCGGATCAGGGCGCGGTAGGCGTCGACGTCCCACGCGATCTCGCCCGCCCGCCCGAGCAGTCGCTCGAGACCCGCCGGCGGCGCCTCCACCGCCAGCCGGATCGCCACCCGCAGGCGCGCAGTCAGCAGTCGCTCGGCGAAGCTGCGGACATCGCGGCCCAGCGCCAGGGCCAGGCACACGAGGTGGCGGCGCGCAGCCGGCGCGGCCAGGAAGCCGCCGTGCGGGTCCGGCCACAGGGCCGCGACGCGCGGGGCGAAGTCGCCCGCGAGCAGCGTCAGCAGAGAGGTCGGGCCGGCGGTCGCGGACGCCGCGACCGGAAAGCGGGTGAACATCGAAAGCTCCCAGGGTTGCGCCGCAGCCCATGGGAGCGCGGCGCGTCTAGCGTCGTATGAGGCGCGCGCCCGGGTCCGGGACGGCGCGCGAGCGCATGGGGGCCGGAGGCCGCTCCCAGTCGCTCATGAAATTGCACGTCGTCATTCGGTGACTCTCGTTCGAGAAGGGTGGCGATGTCTCATGGGACACCAGCGTCGCGCAAGGCTGGGCTTGCGGTCGAGAGCTGTTCGTTAACGGCCTGTGGCCGTCAGGTCACGGCTCGGCTTCAGGGCTCTGGGCGGCGCCGGGCCTGGACGTTCAGATGGTCCGGCTTCTGGCCGGTGATCTTGTAGAGGAGCAGCCAGCTCTGCACGGCCGCGGCGACCGGTCCGGGGATCGCAAGACCCCCGAACCAGCGCGACACCGTCGAGCGGTCGACGTCCAACGCTTCGGCGAGACGGGACATCCAGCCCCGCTCGCCGAAGAGAAGGATCGCCGCCCGACGGAGCTCCTCCGCTGTCATGCCGCGCCTTGCCCGTTCAGCCCTTCGGCCTCGCGGATATAGCTCAGCACGGCCTCGGAGAAGCCGTCGATGTGGACCCACTTGCCGTAGCCGACACCGTTGCGGGCGCTGGCCACGTTGATCACGTAGCCCTTGCCCTTCGGGTCCGGCATCGAGCTGACCGTTCCGCGGATCCAGTAGCCGAAGCGGCT
>NZ_DASWTE010000456.1:0-7135 GCF_036402295.1 Phenylobacterium sp. | reverse complement strand
GGGCGACTCGATGATCAACGCGGGCATCCTCGACGGCGACTTCGTGGTCATCCGCCGCACCGACAGCGCCGTCTCGGGCGACATCGTCGTGGCCCTGGTCGACGGGGAAGAAGCGACCCTGAAGCGGTTGCGGAAGAAGGGCGCGTCGATCGCGCTGGAAGCCGCCAACCCGGCCTACGAGACCCGCATCTTCGGCCCCGACCGCGTGTCGGTGCAGGGCAAGCTAGTCGGCCTCATCCGCCGGTACCACTGAGGCGTCACGCCCCGGACGACCGTCGCCTGGTCGTCGACCTGGCGGACACTGGACCCAATGGACCTGGCACGGCCAGCATGGCCCTGTCCGGGCAGCAAGGCGCCCGTCGGATAACGCGCTATACTCCGCGAGGGGCGTCGCGCCGCGACGCGGACGGTTCAGGGACGAACGCTATGGCGACGGCCGACCGGCACGCCGATCCCGGGGTGGAGGAGCATCACGGCCTGTTCCACGACGCGCTCGCCGACTGGACGAACGACGACGTGCTGCAGACCAAGGCTGCGCGCGCGGCGCTGAGGGCCAGGCACCCGGCAGTCCTACGTGTGCTGGACTGGCCTGAACTGCGGGCCCGTTTCGCCAAGTACGATCCGCCGGCCACCCGGCATGGGCAACGCGACCGCCACCTCGGGCTACTGTCGCTTGGGCTCGCGGCCCTTGGCCTCGTGCTGGCGCTGCTGTCGCCGCTGGCCATTGGCGCCGAGCGGGTAGTGGAGATAGCAGCGGCCGTCCTGGTGGTTGCGGGCCTGGCGATCATGGGCGTCTACAAGTTCGGGGCGAGATCGAAGGCCAGTTCGCTGGGCCAGCGGTTCGGAGCCGAGCGGGTCAGGGCTCTCTACTTCCAGGCGATCACCAACAACCTCGACTTGGTGTCGCAGGCCATCACGAGCGATGCGGCTCTGGCCGAGTGGAAAATGGCGCGGGCGCGGTTGCTCTCCCACCTGCCCGAGCCCGAAGACCTGCCGGGCCAAGTTCCAAAGCTGGCCAGACCTGTCGACGACGACGCCGAGACCTGGGTGGCGCCGGAGTGGTCGCAGGCGCCGAAGCCACCGGAGCCGTCGGCTGACCTGGATCTCTTGCTGTCGCTGCTGCGCGCGCAGCGGCTGGACGGGCAGATCGACTACGTGGAGCGCAAGCTCAGCGCGTCGCTGGGGGCGCCGGGTCAGCGGGCGGCGGTGGTGCGGTGGCTGCGCAGGATGCTGCTGGCGGCCGCAATGGTCACCGGCTCGATCGCGGGGGTGCTGATCGTGATGGGCCGAGCGCCGGGAGACACCGACCTGAAGCTGGCCCTGGAAGTGACGACGGGCGCCGTCGTCGCCGTCATGGCCCTGGGGGTGATCAACGACGATCGACTGCTGGCGGGCGACGCCAAGCGCTACGCAGCCTATTTCGCAGCCCTCTGCAAGGTTCGGGCGCGGTTCGACAGAGGCGACCCGGCCGACAAGCTGGCCGCCCTGCGCGAAATGGAAGTCGTCTGCTATCGCGACCTGCGCGAGTTCGTGGGCAGCCACTGGCGGTCGAGATGACGCATCTTACGGGACTGCCCGGCCATCCGCCTTGACTCGCAACCGTCACCCCGGCCCGACGAACACGAAATCCACGATGAAGACCCGCTCGCCACGCCCGTGGCGGGCGGTCTGCATGAGCGCGTCCAGGCTGTCGAAGCCGCCCCCCAGCGCCATCGCCTCGGTGACGTCGTCCAGGTCCACCTCCTGCATCCGCGTCACCTCGATGAAGCCGTCCAGCAGCGGATAGCGCCCGCCGATCTTCACGTGCGGCCGCTGCCAGATGCGCACGCTGGTCGTGATCTCGCCCGACCGGACGCGTTCCCGCAGCGGCTTGGCGAACATCATCGCGGGTCGTAGCCCCAGGTCCATGGCCGCCGGCCCCGCCGGTCCTGGGCCCACACGATGCGCCAGCCGTCGCCCTGGCGGTAGAGCTCGGCCGACCCGCCAGCTGCGAAATCGACGCCGGTCAGCACCAGCGACGCGGCGCAGCTTTCCGGCCGGAACGCGTTGCGCAGGATCACCACGTCAGCCCCGGCGCACAGCGCGTCCAGTCGCCCCGCCTTCAGCGGCCGGCGCAGGTTCCAGGCCGCCGCCAGCCGCACCGGCGCGGCCTCGCCCGGCAGGCAGCTCCAACGGTCGCAGGCGAACCGCGCATCCCGCTCGGGCTCGCTGGGCAGGGGCGTCAGCCCGCGCCGCCGCGCCCACAGCTCGGCGCCGAACAGCTTCACGTCCGGCCGCAACAGGACGGCCTTGTCGCCCTCGCGCACCGCCACCGCCGCGCCGTCGGCGGCGAGCCACACGTCCGGCGCGGGCGGTCGCGGCGCCCACAGGATCGCCAGCGCCAGCGGCAGGCCCGCCCAGCGCAGCGGACCCTTCCACAGACAGACGAACAGGAGCCCGAGGAAGCTGGCCGGCAACACCCAGTCCGGGGCGCTTGGCACGACGATCTGCGCGCTGGGCGCGGTCGCCGCCATCTCGGCGACGCGGTTCATCAGCCCGATCGACCAGCCGGCCACTTCCAGGGGGGCCTTCCCCAGCCCGAACGGCGTCAGCGCCGCGCCCAGGGCCAGGCCCGGCATCATCAGGAACGACGAGATCGGGGCGACGGCCAGGTTCGCGAACAGGCCCCAGGTCGAGACGCGGTTGAAATGCTGGATGGCGAAGGGTCCCGTGGCCAGGCCGGCCACGAAGCTCACCGCCAGGCTCGCGAGCGTCCAGGTCACGGCCGCCTGAGGCCAGCGGATCCACCAGGGAACCTCGATCTCCTTCACAGGCCTGGGCCAGATCTCGGCCAGCGCCACCAGCGCGGCGGTCGCGGCGAACGACATCTGGAAGCCCGGCTCGGTCACCGCCTCGGGCTGCAACAGGAGGACGCCCATCGCGGCGAGCGCCAAGGCGTGCAGGCTGATCGCCTGCCGGTCCGCGAGAATCGCCGCGAACGCCACCGCCGCGGTGATCGCCGCGCGCTCGGCCGGCGGCGGCGCGCCCGACAGCACCAGGTAGCCGCCAACGGCCGCGAGCCCCACGATAGCGGCGGCCTTCTTCCCGTTGATCCTGAGCGCCAGCCACGGCCACGCCGCGACGCCCAGCCGCGCCGCGGCGAACGCGAAGCCGCCCACGATCGCCATGTGCAGCCCGCTGATCGAGATGATGTGCGCCAGGCCCGCCGCGCGCAGGTTCTCCACCTGCTCCTTCGGGATGAACGCCTCATGGCCCGTGGTCATCGCCGCGGCCAAGCCGCCGGTCTCGGGACCCAGCGCGGCGACGATCCTCTCGGTCAGGCTCCAGCGCAGCGCATTGACCCGCATCGCCAGCCGCAGCCGCCATGGCGCCGGCGCCTCCGCGGCCACGACCTCGGGCGGCCGCAGCGCGAGGCCCACAGCGCCCACGCTCTCGAAGTAGGCGTCGCGGGCGAAGTCGTACGAGCCCGGGCTGGCCGGCGGTGGCGGCGGATTGACGATGGCCAGCACCCGCACCGTCTCTCCCGGCCGCGGCAGCGGGGTCCCGGGCCGCAGCGTCACGCGCATGCGGATCGGCGTAGCCCTGGCGTCCCAGTCGCCGACACGCACCGGCGCCAGCAGCAGCCGCTGACCGCCCTCGCCCGGCTGGGCGATGTCGACCACCCACGCCTGGACCGGCTGCGGCCGCGCGCCCGCCTGGGCGATGGGCGCTTTTACCGCCTCGGCCCGCAGCTTCGCCACCGCGAAGCCGCCCGCGGCGCAGGCGCTCAGCACCAGGGCCATGGTCATGACCCGCCCAACGCTCCAGCGCGTGGCGACCAGCAGGCCCAGCACGACCGGCAGCAGGGCCCAGGCGACCCATGCCTGCGGCTCGCGCATCAGCCCAAAGTAGGCCGCACAGCCACAGCCCAGCGCCACCGGGGTCCAGAGCGTCCAGCGGTCGGTCTGGGCGTCGGCCTGCTCCGCCAGCCAGGCTCCGGCCCGCCGCAAGCTAGGACCCGGGCGAATCCGCGTGCTAAGAGGCGCCGCCGCGGTTCCGGCCGCGCGGCTCCCTTCCCCCTCGAGCTCACCCACGCCTTCGATGACTGACCGCCCCGTCCGTACCCGTATCGCCCCGTCGCCCACCGGCATGATGCACATTGGCACGGCGCGCACCGCCCTGTTCAACTACCTATACGCGCGTCACCGCGGCGGCACGTTCCTGTTGCGCGTGGAAGACACCGACCGCGAGCGCTCCACCCAGGCAGCGGTCGACGTGATCTTCGAGGGCCTGAAGTGGCTGGGCCTCGAGGCCGACGAGCCGCCGGTGTTCCAGTTCGCCCGCGCCGACCGCCACCGCGAGGCCGTGCAGGAGCTGCTGGACAAGGGCCAGGCCTATCGCGACTACATGACCTCCGAAGAGCTGGAGGCCGAGCGCGAGGCCGCCCGCGCCGAGGGCCGCGTCGTCCGCTCGCCCTGGCGCGACGCCGACCCGGCGACCTGGCCCGACCGGCCCTACGCCGTGCGCATCAAGAGCCCACTGGACGGCGAGACCATCGTGCGCGACGCGGTGAAGGGCGACGTGACGTTCCAGAACGCCAGCCTGGACGACCTCATCCTGCTCCGCTCGGACGGCAACCCGACCTACAACCTGGCCGTCGTCGTCGATGACCACGACATGGGCATCACCCACGTCATCCGCGGCGACGACCACCTTAACAACGCCGCGCGCCAGACGATCATCTACGGGGCGCTGAGCTGGGAGGTGCCGGTCTGGGCGCACCTGCCGCTGATCCACGGCCCCGACGGCGCGAAGCTGTCGAAGCGCCACGGCGCCCAGGCGGTCAACGAGTTCGACGACATGGGCTACCTGCCCGAGACCATGCGCAACTACCTGGCCAAGCTGGGCTGGGGCCATGGCGACGACGAGATCTTCTCGGACGAGCAGGCCATCGCCTGGTTCGACATCATCGACGTGGTGAGCGCGCCCGCCCGGCTGGACTGGGCCAAGCTCAACCACCTCAACAACCACTACATCCGCCAGGCCGACCCGGTCCGCCTCGCCGGCCTGGTGGCGAAGATCCTGAAGAGCCGCGACGTGAAGCTGAAGCAGGGCGACGACGCCCTGATCGCGCGCACCATCCCGTTCGTCCGCGACGGCGCCAAGACGACCCTGGAGTTGGCCGACGCCGTCGTCTTCGCTCTGAAGGTCCGCCCGCTGGAACTGCCCGAAAAGACCCGCGATCAGCTGGCCGAGGATGAGCTCCGGGGCCGAATCTCGCGCCTGCGTGACGCGCTCGCGAACGTGGCCGGCTGGAACGTCCCGGGGCTGGAGCAGGGCCTGCGGAGTTTCGCCGAATCCGAGGGGGTCGGCATGGGCAAGTTTGGCCCGCAGCTGCGGTCGATCCTTGCGGGCGGCTCGCCCGCCCCGGACCTCGCCGGAACCATGACCGCACTTGGTCGAGACGAGAGCCTGGGCCGCATCGACGACGCGCTTTCGCTCCCCGCGTAAAAGGTATAAGCGCCCAACAATCGTTTCATCTCGCAGCCGCGAAGGGGGTCTCATGGGCGACACGGCGAAGTTCGAATTCGGCGGTAAATCGGTCGAGCTCCCCTTGCTCAAAGGCACCGACGGCCCGCCCGTGATCGACATCCGCAAGCTGTACGGTGCGGCGGACGTCTTCACCTACGATCCGGGCTTCACGTCGACCGCGTCCTGCGAGAGCAAGATCACCTTCATCGACGGCGACAAGGGCGTGCTGCTGCACCGCGGCTACCCGATCGACGAGCTGGCCGAGCAGTCCAGCTTCCTGGAGGTCTGCTACCTCCTGCTGCACGGCGAACTGCCGGGCGCGGCCGAGTTCGCCGAGTTCGACAAGAACATCACCTACCACACGATGCTGCACGAGCAGTTCGATCGCTTTTTCCAGGGCTTCCGTCGGGATGCTCACCCGATGGCGATCATGGTCGGCGCCGTCGGCGCGCTGTCCGCCTTCTACCACGACAGCACCAACGTCGATGATCCCGAGCAGCGGATGATCTCCGCCCACCGGATGATCGCCAAGATGCCGACCATCGCGGCGCGGGCGTTCAAGTACTCGCGCGGCCAGCCGTTCGTGTACCCGCGCAACGATCTCTCCTACGCCGAGAACTTCCTGCGCATGTGCTTCTCGGTGCCCGCCGAGGACTGGAAGCCCAATCCGGTCCTGACGCGCGCCATGGACCGCATCTTCATCCTGCACGCCGACCACGAGCAGAACGCGTCGACCTCGACCGTGCGCCTGGCCGGCTCGTCGGGCGCCAATCCGTTCGCCTGCATCGCCGCCGGCATCGCCTCGCTCTGGGGTCCGAAGCATGGCGGGGCGAACGAGGAAGCCCTCAACATGCTGGCCGAGATCGGCACCGTCGATCGCATTCCTGAGTTCGTTCAGGGCGTTAAGGATCGTCGTTACCTGCTGATGGGCTTCGGCCACCGGGTCTACAAGAACTACGACCCGCGGGCGAAGGTCATGCAGAAGACCTGCCACGAGGTCCTGGCCGAGGTCGGCTCCAACGACCCGCTGCTGAAGGTGGCGATGGAGCTGGAAAAGGTCGCGCTGAACGACCCGTTCTTCGTGGAGCGCAAGCTCTACCCGAACGTCGACTTCTACTCGGGCATTACGCTGCGCGCCCTCGGCTTCCCGGCCGAGATGTTCACCGTGCTGTTCGCCCTCGCCCGCACGGTCGGCTGGATCGCCCAGTGGAAGGAAATGATCGAGGATCCGTCCCAGAAGATCGGCCGTCCGCGTCAGATCTACACGGGCGCCCCGCTGCGTAGCTACACCGCCGTCGACAAGCGCTAGCGAACGGCGTTCTCGCGAAGGTTGCGCTTTCGCGAGCAACCCCTAAGGATGGCCGGACCGGACTACCGGTTCGGCCATCCAGGGAGGCTGCCATGCCGGTCATGGCCATCTACGAGCGCACCGACGTCTCGTCGCAGCTGTACAATCAGTTCCGTGCCCGCGTACCGCTTGACGCCGCGCCTCAGGGGGCGCTGGTCCATGCCTATGGCCGCGAAGGTCCCGGCTTCGTCACGGTCGACGTCTGGGAAGACAGCGCCGCGCTGGAGCGCTTCATGGCCGAGCGCATCGAGCCGGCGTGCAAAGCCCTGGGCGTCG
>NZ_DASWTE010000455.1:0-2886 GCF_036402295.1 Phenylobacterium sp. | reverse complement strand
GCTGGCGACTGCATCGGCTGGAAGCCGTCTGCGCTCACTGGCGGTCTCTGCCCACGCAGTTGCAATTGAACTTCGGTTAGGGCTTGAGGTCGCAACTCAGGCCCCAGCGAGGAGGACCCGAACTACTGTCCTCGCCCATGCATCCCCCTCCCCGCGATCATCGCATCGAGCTGGCGCAGGACGTACCGGCCGCCGGAGAACCGGGTCATGGCGACGGCCCAGCCGTCCTCCACCATGGCGGCGTCGAGGTCGCGGCCGTCGGCGGTGAAGCAGCGGGCGACGACGCGGTTGTAGGTGCGGGCGCCGGTGTCCTCGCAGGCGACCGGGCCGGCGGCGAGCAGGGCGGCGAGGTGGCGTTTCGCGGGCTCGCCGTGGGGCGTCGCCATCTCGGGCGCGTCCGAACCGTTGAGGCGGATGCGGTGGCCGCCGATGTCGAAGGTGTCGCCGTCGACGACGCGGGTGGGCTGGCCGCTGATCGCCGCGTCGGGGAGGCGCTGGACCTTGCCGGCGTCGGATGTGGCCCAGATGAGGATGAGGCCGGCGAGCACGCCGAGGGTGAGGCCGAGGCGGAAGACGCCGCCGCGGGGCGGCGATGGGCGGCGGCGGGATGCGGGGCGCGGCGGGGCGCGCCGCGGCGGGCGCCGGAACTTGATGACGGTCACGCGCGCCCTCTCCTTGAGCGGGAGCCTACGCGGTTTTCGCTGGCGGCCTAAGTCCGGGCGCGGAGCTTGCTCCGGCCCTCGGCCGCCTCCGCCGACACGGGCCCTGGCGGGCCGCCGCTGGCGCGGCCCGTCTGACGACGGGTCCTTGACCCGACCGCTGGCCGGAGCCGTGGGCTGCCCATGGACTCAAGGCGGGTTGTGCGCGGGGGCGCACCGCCTCACCTCCCCCGCGTAGCGGCGGGAGGCGCCCGCGGCCCGCCACGGTGGCTAGGTCGTGAGGCGCAGCCCCAGCGCGACGACGACGACGAAGACCACGACGGCAAAGATCACGGTCCGCCGATCGCCGCGCCGGGCTGCGAGCGAGACCTGGCGGAAGCGATGCTGGAGGCGGGCGAGGCGCTTTTCCGCGCCGGGGCCTTCGAGGGGCCGCCCCATTTCGGCGAGGTTGGCCGACTGGGCGCGCGCCTGTCCTTCTTGCGAGCGTTGGCGCCAGCCGGGGTCGGGCATCGGGTGAGGCTCCGGGGTGATGGCTTGGCCGTAGAACGACAGGGCGTTCCGTCAAGCTCGCTCGCGCGACGGGTGTTCGCACTCAGCTCAAGCGCGAGGCGGGTTGACTCTGCAACCCGGGGCGTGATGCACATCCACGGTCAAGGTGGCGTGCATGTTTTGGGGGGTGCGTGTGGGTGTTGTGAAGGCGGTTGCGGCGCTGTCGGTGGCCGGCGCGCTGGTGGCGGGGCCCGCGTACGCGGCCATCCAGCTCGACCAGGCGAGCGTCCCGGAAACGGGGCCGGTGTTAACGATCGGCGGCGGCGGAACGGCGCTCAGCGAAGGCTACGTGCTGGGCCAGAGCTTCACGGTCGGACTGACGGGCAAGCTGGCGCGGATCGACCTGGCCGTGTTCGGCACCACCTACGACTCCACGCCGGGCGGATACACACTGTCGCTGGAGCAGACGCCGGGTGTGGCGCTGGCCTCGACCCACTTCGATTTCGCCGACCTGGTCGACCCCTTCCTGAAGGACTGGTCGCAGGCCCCGTCGTTCGACCTCTCCGCGGCGAACGTGGATGTGACGGCCGGCGAGATCTACCGGATCGTCCTGACGGTGGATCCCGGCGCCTACGCCCACTTCGCCGGCTGGTTTGAGACCGCGGACAACGTTCCGTTCGCCTACGCCGGCGGCAACGCCTTCATCAACGGCTTCACCGTCGAGCGCATCGACTACGGCTTCCGCACCTATGTGGACACCGCCGCCGTCCCGGAGCCGGGCACATGGGCGCTGGCCATCCTGGGCTTCGGCCTGGCGGGCGCGGCGCTGCGGCGATCGCAGGCCCTGGCGCAGGTCTTGGATTGACTGCAGCCGAGACCATCACCCTCTGGCGGCCGGTCGGGCCGGTGGAGCTGCGGCTGATCGCGGAGGCGGGGCATCGGGCGTTTCCGCCGCGCCTGCCGGAGCAGCCGATTTTCTATCCGGTGCTGAACGAGGGCTATGCGGTCCAGATCGCGCGGGACTGGAACGTGAAGGCGGACGGGGCGGGCTTCGTGACGCGCTTTGCGGTGCGGCGCGACTTCCTGGACGCCTATCCGGTGCAGCAGGCCGGCGGGCGCGAGCATCTGGAGTACTGGATCCCGGCCGAGGACCTTCCGGCGTTCAACGCGGCGATCGTGGGCGAGATCGAGGTGGTGGCGGAGTTCTTACCTCCCCCGCGCAGCGGCGGGAGGTGAGGCCCGAGAGGCGCCGGCGCGGCAGGTAGATGCTGAACGTCATCGGCGTGCCGGTCTCGCGGCTCCGGCGCCGGTAGACGCCCTGGTGACCGCCGAAGCTCTTGGCCTGGCTGACGAGCTCCAGGCTCAATAGACCACCACGCTGCGGATGCTCTCGCCCCTGTGCATCAGGTCGAAGGCCTTGTTGATGTCTTCCAACGGCATCCTGTGGGTGATCATCGGGTCGATCTGGATCTTCCCGTCCATGTACCAGTCCACGATCTTGGGCGTGTCGGTGCGGCCGCGCGCCCCGCCGAAGGCCGTGCCCTTCCAGACCCGGCCCGTGACCAGCTGGAATGGCCGCGTGGCGATCTCCTTGCCCGCCTCGGCCACGCCGATGATGATCGACTGGCCCCAGCCGCGGTGGCAGGCCTCCAGCGCCTGGCGCATGACGGTGGTGTTGCCCGTGGCGTCGAACGTGTAGTCGGCGCCGCCGTCCGTCAGGGCCACCAGGTGGGCGACG
>NZ_DASWTE010000454.1:0-3115 GCF_036402295.1 Phenylobacterium sp. | reverse complement strand
GCGGCCGGCTGATGCTGCTGAAGGTCGCCCACCTGGAGGCCATCCGCCGCGGCGAGGTCAGCCTGGTCTTCCGCCGCTGGAAGAAGCCCTCGGTGAAGACCGGCGGCACGCTGAACACGGCCGTGGGCCAGCTGGCCATCGACGAGGTGGCGGCGGTCGACCATGCCGCGATCACCGATGCCGAAGCCGCCGCCGCGGGCTTCGCAACGGCCGATGCCGTGCGCGAGCACTTGGCCGGAGAGGGGACGGTCTACCGCGTGCGCGTCCGCCACCAGGGCGCCGATCCGCGGGAGGCCCTGCGCGAGGATGTCGACCTCACCGGCGTGCTGGAGAAGCTCGCCCGCCTCGACGCCCGTGGCGCCTGGACGAGCCGCTTCCTGGACCTCATCGCCGAGCACCCGGCCCGCCGCGCCGGCGACCTCGCGGCGATGCTCGGCATGGAGACCCAGCCCTTCAAGCTGGACGTCCGCAAGCTGAAGGCGCTCGGCCTCACTGAGAGCCTCGAAGTGGGCTACCGGCTCTCGCCGCGCGGTCAGGCGGCCAGGAACGCGATGATCTCGCGATAGGCGGCGCGGTCCTGCAGCATGAACAGGTGGCCGCCCTCGTACCAGCGGAGCTCGGCGCCCGGGATGCGCGCCGCCATCTTCTCCTGTGTGGCGGGCAGGGCGATGCCGTCATAGCGGCCGGCGGCGATCAGGACGGGGCAGGCGATCTGGTCGAGCCGGTCCCAGGTGTCGTGCTGGGCGCGGGCCTCCAGTTGGCGATGCGCGCCCGCGGCGCGGCCGGGCTCGCCCGCGAACGGATCAGCGGCCGCCAGCTCGACGAAGCGCTCGTAGTCCTCCGGGTTCGCCGCAGCCCAAGCCGCGTCGCGCCGCGTGTCGCTGACCGGCATCAGGAAGCGGGCGCGTTCCTCGCCCTTCAGGTGCTCGATCTCGTGGAACGGATACGACGCGCCGCCCGCGCCGCCGGGCGACGTGCAAGCCAGCACCAGCCGCTTCACCCGTCCCGGATGCCGCAGCACCAGTTCCTGCGCGACCATCCCGCCGAACGAGACCCCGAGAACAGGGACCTGGTCCCAGCCCACATGGTCGAGCAGTGCGGCGGCATCGTCGGCGTAGTCGGCCATCGAGTAGGGGACGTCGGGCTTGTCGGTCCTGCCCAGGCCCCGCTGGTCGTACGCCACGAGGTCGAAGGCCTTGGCGAGCGGCGAGGCGAACACGTTCGGTTGCACCCGCAGATCGCCGCCGGTGCCGGAGATGAACAGCAACGGCGCGCCGGCGCCGGCGCGCTCGAAATAGAAGTTCAGGCCGTTGAGGGTCGCGTGAGGCATGAAGCTACCGTAGCGGGTTCAGTCGTCGCCCCGGAAGGTCCCGAGCATCGTGAGCCCGTCGATGGTCGTGGCGCCGTCCTTCTTGCGCACCGTCCGGATCGCGCCGGCGCCGGTCTTGTCGATGGCCTGGGCGAGCCGTTCGGAGTGGGTTACCAGCCAGACCTGCGTCCGCTCCGCCGCTTGAGCCACCATCCGTCCCAGCGGCTCCATCAGGTCAGGATGCAGGCTCGACTCCGGCTCGTTCAGCGCAACGAAGGGCGGCAGACGGTAGGCCATCAGCGCGCCGGCCAGGCCCAGGAACCGCAGCGTGCCGTCGGAAAGCTCGGACGCCTCGAAAAGGCGCTGCGGGAATTCGCGGTACATCATCGCGAAGGAGGCTGTGCGGTCGGGCGCTGGCACGATGAGCCGCGCGCCGGGAAACGCCCCACCGACCGCGGCGTCGAGGTCGACGGTGTCCTCCCGGATATGGGCCAGGGTGGCGAACACCGCCGCCAAGTTCGAGCCGTCGGACGCGAGTGTCGGCGTGGCGACGGCGACGCAGGGCTGGCGGAGCGGCGACCCGGCGTCGGTACGCAGGTCATGGTAGAAGCGCCACTCAAGCAGCGTACGGCGTACGAGGTCCATGCCCGGGTAGCGCGACGGGTCTTCGAGCCGCCCGAGCACGGTCTCCGACGGCAGTATGTCGATGTCGATCGAGACCAGGCGGCCGTCCTCGTCGCGGGCCACGACCGAAGGGCCGTCCCGGTCCATGAGGCGAACCGGCCGTCGTCCCGCGAAGTAGGTGAGGGACTCCGCCTTGATCTCGGGTTCGACCCCGAGGGACGCCGAGCCCGGAGGCGGATAGCCCACCTCGACTTCGTACCGATAGGCCGCCTCCAGGCGGTCAGGCTCGGAAAAGCTTGCGCTGAGCTGGATGCGCGGCGGCTTGCCGCCCTTGCGGACACCAGCCCACATGGCGAGGTCCAGGCCTTCGCGCGCCAGGTCGTGGCCCAGGGTGTTCGCAGCCGCCGCGCGCAGCAATTCCAGCGCCCGGTAGAGGTTCGACTTGCCGACGCCGTTCGCGCCGACGAACACGTCGAGTCGCGACATCGGATAAGCGATCCGCTGCAGCGACCGGTAGCCCGCCGCCGAGAACTCCCGAACCGCCAGGCTCATCTCAGCTCCGCGCAGGCTCCACGAACAAAATAGGAACCTACAGCAAAGCCGCCGTCAACCCCGAGTCAGAACGGCGTCTCTTCGTCCTCGATCGGCGCGGCCGCTGCGGCGGCCTTGGCCTTGGCGGGGGTCTTCTTCTTCGCCGCGGCCTTTTTCGCGGGCTTCTTCGCCGCCTTGCCTTCGCCGTCGGTCTTCTTCGCAGCCCGGGCCGGCTTCTTCTTGCCGCCGCCCTTGGCCTCGCGCTCGGCGATCAGGGCCACGGCCTGCTCCAGCGTTACCGACAGCGGGTCGGCGCCGCGGGGTACGTTGGCGTTGGTCGAGCCATGCTTGATGTAGGGGCCGTAGCGGCCCGAGAGCACGCGGATCGGCTGGCCGTCGGTCGGGTGCGCGCCCAGCTCCTTCAGAGCCGCGGACTCGCCGCCGCGGCGGCCGGCGCGCTTGGTGGCCAGCACATCGACGGCGCGGTTCACGCCCACCTCGAACACCTCGTCGACCGAGGACAGATTGGCGTAGGTCCCATCGTGCAGCACGAAGGGTCCGAACTTGCCGATGCCGGCCAGGATCGGCTTGCCGTCCTCCGGATGGTTCCCGACCTCTCGCGGCAGTCGAAGCAGGCGCAGCGCCTTTTCC
>NZ_DASWTE010000453.1:0-6028 GCF_036402295.1 Phenylobacterium sp. | reverse complement strand
AGGTACTGGCCGCAGGGCTGGATATCGATGTGCACCGAGTTCTTCGGGTTGCGCCACACGCCGTAGATCGGCTCCTGCGCGCCCGCGGAGGCGGGTGCGGCGAAGCCAGCGGCGGCGGCGATCAGGGCGGAAATCAGGGTTCTACGGAGCATGGTCGCGCTTAGGTCGCCTGCTACCCGGACAATTTCAAGGCCGTTGCGAACAACGGTCGCGGAGTGTGGCCCCCGCGCCGCGAGTCTATGTCGTGCGCCGCGAAGTCTTCTTCAGCACCGACGAGAAGCTGGCCACCGGCTCGCCCTTGCAGGTGATCAGCCCGCGCACGAACACCATGCTGCGCCCGGCCTTCACCACCTCGCCCGTGCACTCCACCAGCTCGCCCTCGCGCGCCGTGCCGACCAGTTCGCAGTTGAAGGTGGCGGTCACTGTCGGCGAGCCCACGATCGCGTCGCGGGCGATCACGAACAGCGAGAAGTCGGCGAAGGTCATGACGCACCCGCCGTGCATGAAGCCGCCGCCGTTCATGTGCCTGCGCTCGGCGCGGAAGGCGCAGACCGGCCGCCCGTCGTCGCCGACCTTGAAGTAGAATGTCCCCGCCAAATCCTCGAAGGGATCGCCGCCCGGGTAGCACGACCAGCCGGCCCACTCGCCCTCGGTCACGGTCGTGAGCGTCGCCGTGTAGTTGTTCTCGTACTCCGAGCCGCCGTCCATTCGCGTTGCAACCTTCACTGAAACGACCGAGGGTTGGGCCTCTAAGCACGGGGGTTCGTGATGGGGAAGCCCGCAAACCTGATACTGGCCCTAGCGATCCTGTTGGCGTCGGCCGGGATGGCGGCCGCCCAGCCGCTCGACCTCCTGGCCTTCCGCGAGCGCGTCGCCGCCGAGGTTCGCCGGCAGCAGCCCGAGGCAAAGATCGCCCTGTTGGGCCGCGAGGGCCTGAGCGTGGCGCTGCCTGGGGAAGAACCCAAGGAGCAGTCCTTGGAGCGCGCCTATTCGCTCTACCGCGAGGAGCCCCGCCGCCTTGAGGAGCTGGTGGGCGTCTACAGTCGCTCGTTCCTGCCCGCGCCGGTCACGCCCCAGGCCCTGCGGGTGCTGGTCCGGACCGAGGCGGCCAACCCGCCGCCCGGTCCCGGTGGGGCCGCCGACCGAGGACTTGTGCGGCCGATCGCCGGCGGCCTCGTCGCCATCGTCGCCGTCGACGGGCCTGACGCCTACGAGTTCCTCCGCGCCTCGGTCCTGCGTTCGCGGCTGAAGCTGGACGACGCGGCGATCTGGGCCCGCGCCCAGGCCAACACCCGCGCCGTCATCCCGTTCAAGCCGCAGAAGCTGGTCCCCGGCCAGCCGGCGCGCCTCGCCGGCGAGGGCCTCGCGTCCAGCGTGATCGCCGACGACGCCTTCTGGAACGCTCCGGCCATGACTGCCCAGGGACCGCTGGTGGTGGCCGCGCCCGGGCGCGACGAGATCTTCATCCTGCTGGCGAGCGACCGGCGCATGGTGGAGGCCGTGCGCGGCGAGCTCGCCAAGGTCGCCGACGACCCAGACACCCTGTTCGGCAAACTCCTGATCCGCCGCGGCGGCCGCTGGGAGGTCTTGCCCTAGCGGCTTGCCGTTACCAATCGGCGCCCGATACGTTCAGCCTGCATGTTCGCGTCCACGCTCGCCATCCTCGTCCTCGCCGCCCAGCCCGCGCCGGACGATGGTCCACTCCAGACCGCACCCCGCGAGCTCGTGGCCGGCGACGTCCCCGGCCTCGACGAGAAGACGCTCGAGCCGCCGCCTCCGGGCTCGAAGCCGGTCGATGAGGCGAAGACCGCGCCCGCCGCCGTCGCCGCCACCAAGGCGCTGACCGTGGAGCAGAAGACCCTCGTGCAGGGCGGCACGCTGCAGATCGTGCTGGGCCAGCGCGCGTTGTTCCGGCTCGACAGCAAAGGGCTGCCGGTGCTGGACAAGGTGGAGGAGGGGCAGCTCGCCGCCGCCCACCCCGAAGGCGCCGTCACCGAAACCTTCGCGCCGCCGCCCAAGGGCCAGATCGCCGTGGCGCTCGACGGCTCGGCAGAGGTGCGGGCCACCATCCTCAAGGTCTGGAACGAGACCGAAAAGCCCGTCGACTACGCCGCCATCGCGCTGGTCATGCGCCAGGGCAAGGTCGCGCCGGCGCCGGCGCCGGTCTGTGCGGTGCCGCCGCGCTCGGTGCGCACCGAGACCTGGCCGCGCCCCGTCGTCGCCGTCGGTCTGACACGCTTCAAGCAGCCCGCGACCGTGAAGGCCTGCGCGGCGCCGGCCGGAGCGCCCTAGAACCGTTTGCGGTCCAGGGGGCCAGACACTAGGGTCCGGCCGCTTTCCAGAGGGGGACCGTCCATGGCGCTCGACGCCGAAACCCGCGACCAGCTGATCGAAACCGTCCGCCGCTTCGTGACCGAGCGCCTGCGGCCCCTCGAGGCCAAGGTGGCGGAGGACGACGCCATGCCGGACGAGGTGGTCGAGGAGATGAAGGGCCTGGGCCTGTTCGGCCTCTCCATCCCCGAGGAGTTCGGAGGCCTGGACCTCTCGATGGAGGACGAATGCCTCGTGGGGATCGAGCTCGGTCGCACCAGCCCGGCGTTCCGCTCGACCTTCGGCACCAATGTCGGCATCGGCAGCCAGGCGCTGGTGATGTTCGGCACCGAGGCGCAGAAGGAGAAGTACCTGCCGGGCATCGCGTCCGGCGAGATCATCACGTCCTTCGCGCTGACCGAGCCCGAGGCCGGGTCCGACTCGGCCAACGTCCAGACCCGGGCGGTGAAGGACGGCGACCACTACGTGCTGAACGGCGCCAAGCGCTTCATCACCAACGCCAACAAGGCCCACCTCTTCACGGTGATGGCCCGCACCGACCCCAACAAGCCGGGCGGCGGCGGCGTCTCGGCGTTCCTCGTGGATCGCGACAGCCCCGGCCTCACGGTCGGCAAGTCCGAGAAGAAGATGGGCCAGCAGGGCGCCCACGTCTCGGAGGTGTTCTTCGACAACGTCCGTGTGCCCGCCGAGAACCTGATCGGCAAGGAGGGCGAGGGCTTCAAGGTGGCCATGCAGGTGCTCGACCGCGGACGCCTGCACATCTCCTCGGTCTGCATCGGCGTGGCCGAGCGGCTGATCGCCGACTGCGTGGCCTACGCGTCCGAGCGCAAGCAGTTCGGCCAGCCGCTGTCGAGCTTCCAGCTCCTGCAAGGGATGATCGCCGACTCCAAGACCGAGACGCTCGCCGCCAAGGCCCTGACCCTCGAGACCGCGCGCAAGCGCGACGCCGGCCAGAGCGTCACCATGGAGGCCGCCGCCGCCAAGTACTTCGCCTCCGAGATGGTGGGCCGCGTGGCCGACCGCGCGGTGCAGATCTTCGGCGGCGCCGGCTACATCGCCGACTACGGCATCGAGCGCTTCTACCGCGACGTCCGCATCTTCCGGATCTACGAGGGCACCAGCCAGATCCAGCAGGTGATCATCGCCCGCGAGACCCTGAAGCGGGGCGGCTGATGGATCCCGTCGAGGCCGCCATCTTCGACGTGCTCGCCAAGGTCCCCGCCGGCAAGTCCGTCTCGCCGGAACAGGTGGCGCGCGCGCTCAACGAGGAGGGCTGGCGGCGCGAGCTGGGCAAGGTGCGCGCCGTCGCCATCGGCCTCGCGCGCCAGGAGCGCCTGGTCATCCTGCGCCACAACAAGCCGGCCGATCCCGATACCTTCCGGGGTGTGTGGCGCATGCGGCTGCCGGTCGCGGGCGAGAACGACTAGCCACGGTCGCGCCTTTTCCTAAGGTTAATCGACCCGCGTCTACTCTCGGTGCCCGATGAAGCGCCTCGCCCTCCTGCTGTTGCTGTTCACGCTGTCGGCTTGCGCGCCGCGGCTGGTGCAGGGCGCGTTGACGCCGCCCGCGGGTTTCCAGGGCGCCCACTTCGAGACCAGCGCTGTCGTCAGTTTCGACGGCGCGCGCCTCGGCTTGCAGACCTGGCAGGCCAAGGAGGAGCCCTGGGCCGTGATCGTCGCCGCCCACGGGATGAACGACTACGCCAACGCCTTCCACCTCGCCGCGCCCAAGTGGGCCGAGCAGGGCGTGACCACCTACGCCTACGACCAGCGCGGCTTCGGCCGCTCGCCCAGCCGCGGCATCTGGCCCGGCGCCGAGCTGATGGCGGAGGACCTGCGCACGGTCACCGCGCTCGCCCGCGCCCGGCATCCGAACGCCCTCATCGCGGTGGTGGGAGAGAGCATGGGCGGCTCGGTGGCCGCCGTGGCCTTCGCCTCCGATCGGCCGCCGCCGGCCGACCGCCTGCTGCTGCTGGCCCCCGGCGTCTGGGGGTTCAAGGCGCAGCCGCTGCCGAACAAGACGCTGCTGTGGCTCGCGGCCACCTTCACCGCCGGCAAGGTCTACACGCCGCCCCGCTTCATCACCGACCGCATCTACCCCACCGACAACCGCGAAGAGCTGATCGCCATGGGCCGCGACCGTCTGATGATCTGGGGCGCGCGGTCCGACACGCTCTATGGACTGGTGAAGCTGATGGACAAGGCGGCCGAGCGCGTCGGCGACGACCACCTGCCGACGCTCTACCTCTACGGCGCCAACGACCAGATCATCCCCAAGAAGGCCGCCCTCAAGGCGGTGAAGGGGCTGAAGCCCTCGGACCGCAGCGCCTACTATGCCGCCGGCCACCACCTGCTGACGCGCGACAAGCAGCGCGCGGTGGTGATCGACGACATGCTGAGCTTCATCCGCGACCCCTCGGCGCCGCTGCCCTCCGGCGCGCCGCCGATCCCGGGGGCGGCGGGAGTCGATGCGTCACGTCGCGCCGCGGGGTTGTGAGATGGCCCGCCGCAGCGTAGATGCAGCCAAATTCCTCCCCCAGGACGCAAAGTTCACGGCATGACCTTGTTCGATTCTCCGGCATTCGAGGGACATGAAGGCGTCCACGCCTTCTCGGATGAAAAATCCGGCCTGAAGTGCATCATCGCCGTGCACTCCACCGCCCGCGGCCCGGCCGCCGGCGGCTGTCGCATGTGGCCCTACGCGAGCTCGGAAGAGGCGCTGGTCGATGCGCTGCGCCTCTCGCGGGCCATGTCCTACAAGAACGCCATGGCCGACCTGGAGCTGGGCGGCGGCAAGAGCGTGATCATCGGCGACAGCCGCACCCAGAAGACCGCGGCGCTGTTCGAGGCCTTCGGGCGCGCGGTCGAGGACGTGGGCGGCAAGTACTGGACCGCCGAGGACGTGGGCGTGTCGCCCACCGACCTGATGCACGCCCGCAAACACACGCGCTACGTCGCCGGCCTCGAGGGCCATGAGGCCGCGTCCGGCGATCCCAGCCCGGTGACCGCCGAGGGCGTGTTCCGGGGCGTCCAGCTCTGCGTCCGCCGCGCCATGAAGCGCGACCTGGACGGCGTCCGCGTCGCCATCCAAGGCGTGGGCCACGTGGGCGAATACCTGGCCAGGAAGCTGCACGCCGCCGGCGCCAAGCTGATCCTCACCGACGTCAACGCCGAGGCCCTGCGCCGCGTCGCCGCCGAGACCGACGCCCAGATCGTAGCCCCCTCGGCGATCTTCGACGCCGACGCCGATGTCTTCGCCCCCTGCGCCCTGGGCGGCGCGGTCAGCCTCGACACCCTGCCGCGCCTGCGCGCGAAGATCATCGCCGGCGCCGCCAACAACCAGCTGGCCGGCCCCGACGCGGGCCGCGAGCTGTTCAATCGCGGCATCCTCTACGCCCCCGACTACGTCATCAACGGCGGCGGCATCATCAACGTGGCCGGCGAGATTCGCGCGCTGGAGCTGGGCGAAGCTTTCGACCCGGCCTGGGTGGACCAGAAGCTGGACCGCCTGGCCCTGACCCTCGAGGAGGTCCTCGAGCAGGCCCTGCGCGAGCGCCGTCCCACCCACGAGGTCGCCAACGAGATCGCCCGCTCGCGGATCGTCGGCGCGGCGGAGAAGCGCGTGGCGGCTTAGGTTCGGCGGCTCAGGCTGGCGGGCGGTTCGCCTTCCAGCTCTTCAGGCCGTTCACCAGCAGCAG
>NZ_DASWTE010000452.1:0-2580 GCF_036402295.1 Phenylobacterium sp. | reverse complement strand
GCCCAGGCCCATCAGCGCCGCGACCGCCTCGCCGGAGGCCGAGGGCTTCGAAGGCTGGGCGGTGGGGATGGAGGCGTGGAAGGCGGCCACGGGTCCATCATGGATCGGCTTGCCCTTCAGTTCGGTGACGATGCGCAGGGCAAGCTTGGGGCCGACGCCGTTGGCGCGGGCCACGGCGGCCTTGTCGTCGCGCGCCACCGCCGAGGCCAGTTCGGCCGGCGGCAGGACGTCCAGCACCGCCAGCGCCGCCTTCGGTCCGACACCCTGGATCGTGCGCAGCAGCACGAACGCCTGGCGGTCGTCGCGGCTGAGGAAGCCGTAGAGCGTCAGGCCCGTCTGCTCGCCCCAGTGGCTTTCGACGTGCAGCAGGGTCTCGCCCCCGATCTCGGGGAGCCGGGCGAGCGTGCGGCTGCCGCAGCGCACGACATAGCCCACGCCCATGACGTCGATCAGGGCGTCCTCCTCCCCGACCTCGGCCAGGGCGCCGCGCAGGCGCCCGATCATGTGCGAATCACGTTCGGCATGTGTTCCAGAGAGGTACCCCAGCGGGGACTCCGGGGGAACAACCGGCTCAGGCCCCGAGCTGCTCCATCCACGCCAGCACGCGGGGCACGGCGGCGAGCAGCGAGGGGTCGTGGCCGACGTCGCCGACGTCGACGGCCATCACGTCGGCGCCGCGGGCCTGCATGGCGGCGGACGTGGCCAGCGCCTCGCGCGGGACCACGTCGCGGTCGCCGCGGCCGTAGTAGAGGCGGATGGGCGCCCTGGGCGTGAAGTGGCTGGTCTCGTTGGCGGCGATGGCCTCGAGCAGCCAGTGCGGACGATCCGTGTCGAACGCGGCCAGGAAGTCGGGGCGGAACATCGTGCGCGGCTGGGTCGGCAGGCCCGCGACGATCTCCTCGGGCTTGTGCGGCGTGTCGAAGAGGCGGGTGGCGGTCGCCGCGGCGGTCCCGGTGAGCACGCTGGCGAGCGACTGGCCGTAGCGGGCGCTGTACCCGCGGGCCAGGTAGGCCAGGTAGAGCGAATGGCTGGGCGCCCCGCCCCGCAGCGCCTCGCCCAGGCTGATGGTCCGCAGGTTATGGGCGCCCGCGACCGCCGCCGAGCCCAGCACCGCCTGGCCGGCCCTCTCCATCGCCGCCTGCGCCGCCAGGCAGGCGTGCGCGCCTTGGCTGAAGCCCATCAGGAACGGTGGCGTCTGCGGCACGCCCGCGACCCGCCGCGCGACGGCCAGGAGGTCGGTGATGGCGCGCGCCGTGTCGTCGGCCACCAGGTAGGTGTGGGTGAGCGGCGATGCGCCCAGGCCCAGGTAGTCGGGCGCGATCACCGCCCGGCCGGTACCCGCGAAGACGAACGCCGCGGCCATGGCGTCGGTCGAGACGTTGGAAGGCACGGCCGAACGCGTGGTGGTGGTGCCGTGG
Source organism: Phenylobacterium sp. (assembly GCF_036402295.1). Lineage (GTDB taxonomy): Bacteria > Pseudomonadota > Alphaproteobacteria > Caulobacterales > Caulobacteraceae > Phenylobacterium. Next base: position 1,162 of record NZ_DASWTE010000452.1, on the reverse strand, counting down.
TGCCAGCTGACCAGGGTCGTGGGCCGGGCGCCGCGCGGCAGGGCCAGGAACCCGCTGAGCTGGATCGGCTGGCCGGCGGAGTCGGCCGACGGGTAGAGCACGCGCCAGGCGTCCACCGTGTGTCTGGGCGTCACGCCGCCGACGCTGACCAGCTTGAGCAGCGCCCAGGCCTGCGCGGGATGCCAGGTCTTCAGGTGCGTGAGCGTGACGCCCGCAGGCGCGAAGAGCCGCGGCGCGGCGCAACCCGCGAGCGGCAGGGCGGCGGCTCCAGCCAGGAACGATCTACGGCGCATCCGGTCCCCCGACCGTCGTCGACGGACGATAGAATGTCGCGAGGACGAGCCGGCGTCGATGGCGTCTGGATCGACCGTTCGCGCCGCGCGTTGGCGGATTGGCATGACCCTGCACCTGCGCGCCGACCTGACCTACGACTTCGCGACGCCGAGCGAGACCCTGCTCCTGATCGAGGCGGCGCACGGGCCGGACCAGACGGTGCTGACGGAGACCTTGGTCATCGAGCCGCCGACGGACATGGTGCGCCGTGACGACCGGCTGAGCGGCGAGCGCCGCGTCGTGTTCACGGCCTCCGGCCGCGTCCGCATCGCCTACGAGGCGGCGGTGGCGGTGCATCGCGTCGAGATTCCGCTCCAGAACGCGGCCCAGTCGCCGATCCGGGACCTGCCTGCGGAGGCCCTGCGCTATCTGCGGCCCAGCCGCTTCTGCCCGTCCGACCGCTTCGAACGGTTCGTCGGGCGCGAGTTCGGACAGGTTGCGGGCGGCGCGCGCGTCGAGATGATCCTCGACTGGATCACCGACCACGTGGACTACGTGCCCGGCGTCAGCGACGCGGGAACGACGGCGCTGTCGACGTTCGCGGACCGCGCGGGCGTCTGCCGGGACTTCATGCACCTGGCCATCGCCCTGTTCCGCGCGGGCGACATCCCGGCGCGGGCGGTGAGCGCCTACGCCTGGAAGCTGGACCCGCCGGACCTGCACGCCGTGACGGAGGTCTTCGTCGGCGGCGCCTGGCGCCTGGTCGACCCGACGGGCAAGGCGCCCATCGAAGGGCTCGTGCGCGTCGCCACCGGCCTCGACGCCGCGGACATCGCCTTCATGAGTGTGTTCGGCACGGCCGAGCTTGTCGCGCAAACCTTCGAGGTCG
>NZ_DASWTE010000451.1:0-6100 GCF_036402295.1 Phenylobacterium sp. | reverse complement strand
GACGTGGCGGTGGTGCACGCCACGGGTGGTCATGCACTGGTGCGCCGCGTCGATCAGGACGGCCACGCCGGCCGGCCGCAGGCTGTCGGTGATCGCGTCGGCGATCTGCTGGGTCATGGTCTCCTGGGTCTGGAGTCGGCGGGCGAAGATCTCGACCACCTTGGCCAGCTTGGAGATGCCCACCACCCGGTTCGTCGGCATGTAGGCCACGTAGGCCTTGCCCAGGAACGGGGCCATGTGATGCTCGCAGTGGCTCTCGACCTCGATCTCGCGGAGCATGACGATGTCGTCGTAGCCCTGCACGTCCTCGAAGGTGCGGCTGAGCTCTTTGGCCGGGTCGAGGTTGTAGCCCTCGAACCACTCGGCGTAGGCGTCGACCACGCGCTTGGGCGTATCGATCACGCCCTCGCGGCGCGGGTCGTCCCCGGCCCAGGCGATCAACGTGCGGACGGCCTCCATGGCCTCTTCGCGCGTCGGGCGCACCACCGGCTCAAGGTTTCCGTCGTCGGACCCGATGAGGGTTCGGTCGCGGGAAATGGCGTCCATGAGAGAGCGTTTCTTTCCAGGGCTGAGTTGCGCCGGGACGAAGGTCCCGGAAATGACGCGTGCCACCCTTTCACTTCGGACGGGGCTTGGGTTGGCCTCCGGTCCGGGCGATCTGTATATGGGCGCAAGGCCCATCCGGGCAACCGTTCCGCAGCGTTACCGTGAGATATGACCCTTAGCCTCTACGACACCATGAGCCGCGAGAAGCGGCCCTTCGCGCCCAAGGATCCCGGCCGGGTGACGATGTATGTGTGCGGGCCGACGGTCTACAACTTCGCCCACATCGGCAATTTCCGGCCGGTGGTGGTGTTCGACCTGCTGTTCCGGGTGCTGCGCGACGTCTACGGCGAGGACGCGGTGCTCTACGCCGCGAACGTCACGGACGTGGACGACAAGATCAACAAGAAGGCCGCCGACGAGGGCGTGCCGATCAAGACGATCAGCGACCGCTACCTCGATGCCTACAACGCCGACGCCGCTGCGCTGGGCGCGCTTGCGCCGACGTTCCAGCCCCGAGTCACCGAGACCATGGACGCGATCGTTTCGATGATCGGCGACCTCGTCCGCAACAACGGGGCCTATGAGGCCGAAGGCCACGTGCTCTTCGACACCCAGGCGTTCAGCGACTACGGCAAGCTCTCGGGCCAGCCGATGGACGCGATGATCGCCGGCGCCCGTGTCGACGTCGCCCCCTACAAGCGCCACCCGGCGGACTTCGTGCTGTGGAAGCCGTCCAAGCCCAGCGAGCCCGCGTGGGATAGCCCCTGGGGGCCGGGCCGCCCCGGATGGCATATCGAGTGCACGGCCATGATCCACGAGGCGCTGGGCCTGCCGATCGACATCCACGGCGGCGGCGAGGACCTGAAGTTCCCGCACCACGAGAACGAGCTGGCGCAGGGTGTCTGCTCGGGTCATGGCGGCCGCGAGTACGCCCACGTCTGGATGCACAACGGCTTCCTGAACATGGCCGAGGAGAAGATGAGCAAGAGCCTGGGCAACGTCGCCCTCGCCCATGACCTGCTCAAGGCCTATCCGGGCGAGGCGATCCGCTGGGCGCTGCTCTCCGGCCACTACCGCCAGCCGCTGGAGTGGACCGACACCCTGATCGAGCAGGCGAAGAGCGCGCTCGACCGGCTGTACCGGGTGCTGGACGACTCCGCCCGGTTCCTGGCCGGCGAGCCGGCCGCCGACGGCTGGCAGAGCGCCACGGCGGCCGCCGAGCACGCCAACGTCCGCCACGCGCTGCACGACGACCTGAACACGCCCAACGCGTTCGCCGCGATGTTCCAGCTGGCCGACAAGGTGCGCGCAGCCGTGATGGCCAAGGACGCGCGCGCGGTGGCCAGCGGCCGGGGCCTCTTGCTGGAGGCCGGGAACCTGATGGGCTTCCTCGCCGCCGACCCGCAGTCGTGGTTCCAGAGCGGGGCCGACGACGACCTGAAGACCAGGGTCGAAGGGCTGCTCGCAGATCGGCAGGCGGCGCGGGCCGCCAAGAATTGGCCCGAAGCCGACCGTATTCGTGGCGAACTCGCCGCGCTCAATGTGGAGGTTATGGACGGTCCCAGCGGCGCCACCTGGCGGATCAAGGAGCAGGCATGAGCCCCTTCAAGCCCGGGCCCGATCTGTTGGCCAAGCCGGGCGGCCGCCGCGGCGGCATGGGCCCGCAGACCCTGAACCTGAAGACCGAGGGCAAGCCGCCGCCGCCCAAGGGCCCGAGCGGCGTCCGGATCGAGGACCGCATCGGCGTCCAGGCGCCGGCCGAGGTGATCTGGGAGATCGTCTACGACCTCGGCCGCTGGCCGGAGTGGAACCCGACCTATCCGAAGGCTGAGGGCCAGATCCGCATCGGCGAGATCCTGGACCTGACCCTGGCGCTGCCGGGCCAGCCGGAGCAGGCGCTGAAAGCCAAGGTGCTCGACTGGGTGCCCAACGAGCAGCTGCACTGGCGGCTGACCCTGCTCGGCGGGCTGATCAAGACCCTGCGCTACATCGAGATCACCCCGCTCTCAGAGGTCGGCTGCATCGTCGACAACGGCGAGATCTTCGGCGGCCTGATGGGCCCGTCGCTGGGCCGGCGGATGGCGCGGCCGGTGCGCCAGGGCTTCAAGGCGATGAACGAGGCGCTGAAGGCGCGCGCCGAGGCGGAGTGGGCGAAGCGGAAGGGCTAGGCGGCGCGGGGCTCCATCACCTGGATCCGGTCGCTCGCCCGCGCGCGGATCGTGCAGACGAGCCCGGATCTCCTGAAGTCCAGCTTGACCTCGCCCTGCAGCTCCATGGCCACGCCGCGTTCCAGCAGGCGCGAGCCGAACCCCCGCCGCTTGGGCGGCGTCACCTCGGGCCCGCCGCTTTCACGCCAGACGATCGTCAGGTCCTGGCCGCCGTCGATGTCGACCTCGATGTCGATCCGGCCCTCGCCTTTCCAGGCGCCATGCTTCAGCGCGTTGGTGGCCAGCTCGTGCAGCGCCATGCCCAGGCTCACCGCCAGGTTCGCATCCAGCCGCAGGTCCGAGCCTGTGATCTCGAACGGCCGCCCGTAGGGCTTCAGCGTCGAATCCGCCAGCTCGCGCAGTGAGGCGCTCTCCCACTCGCGCTTGACCAGCAGGTTGTGGGTCGACGACAGCGCCATCAGCCGCTCGATGAAGAGGTCGCGGGCGTCCTGCATGTCCCGGGCGTCCGACAGCGTCTGCACCGCCACCGACTGCACCGAGGCCAGGGTGTTCTTCACCCGGTGGTTCAGCTCGTCCAGCAGGAGCTTCTGGCGGGACTCGTGCTCGCGCATCTCCATCATCGTGTTCATGGCGCCCCGCAGTTCCTCCAGAGCCGCGTCCCGCTCGGCCAGGCTCACCTGCAGCGCCGCCGTCGAGGGCAGCGCGATCGCCTTGGGCAGCAGGGGCCAGAGCGCCACGGCGGTCACCAGCGACACCGCCGCCGTCGCCGCCTTGATCACCGCCTCGACGCCGTAGTCGGGGTTCCACAGGGTCCAGATCATCATGAAGTGCGTGACCCCGCACAGCATGATGAAGGCCACGAACATCCAGACCGCCCAACTGAAGCGGACATCACGGCGGTGATAGAGGAACACCCCCAGCGCCAGCGGTATGGAGAAGTAGGCGATGCCGATCAGGAGGTCGGAGACCGCGTGCGTCCAGATGAGTTCCGGGCGCCAGAGGAGACAGATGCCGTGCGGGCTGAGCGACTGGGTCTCGAACAGCGCGCGGACAGAATCCAACAGGCCCATCGGAAGTCCTCCCGGCTGGGTGTCGACAAGGGACCGCATAGCAATCCCAGGCTGCTCCGAGTCCCGCAACAACCAACGCGCCCAGTTGGAGTTTCTGACTTTTTAGTTCATTTTCTCGGCCTGCCTGCTGAGGAGATGACCAATGGCCGGGAAGATCGGGCGCACGGTTGCAGACTCCACGCCCGAGTGGCCGGAACCGCCCAGGCCGCCGAAGGGCGCGCCCAACATCCTGGTGGTGCTGTTCGACGACGTCGGCTTCTCGGACTTCGGCTGCTACGGCTCGCCGATCCGCACGCCCAACATCGACCGGCTGGCCTCGGAGGGGCTGCTGATGGCCGGCTTCCACACCACGGCCATGTGCTCGACCACGCGGGCGGCCCTGCTGACCGGGCGCAACCACCACGCCGTCGGCATGGGCTGCCTGGCCAACTTCGACTCAGGCTTCCCCGGCTATCGCGGCAAGATCGCTAAGGAGGCCGGCACGCTGCCCGAGATGCTGCGGCCGCACGGCTATCGGAACTACATGGTCGGCAAGTGGCACGTGACGCCGCTCACCGAGACCGGGCCGTCCGGGCCGTTCGACGGCTGGCCGCTGGGCCGCGGCTTCGACCGGTTCTACGGCTTCATGGACGCCGAGACCGACCAGTACGCGCCCGAGCTGGTGCGTGACAACACGCCGATCCCGCCGCCCGGCACGTTCGAGACCGGCTACCACCTGACCCCCGACCTGGTGGACCAGTCGATCCGCTACATCGCCGACCACACGGCCGACGCGCCCGATACGCCCTGGCTGCTGTGGCTGGCGCCGGGCGCCTGCCACGCCCCGCACCAGGCGCCGGCCGAGCTGATCCGGCAGTACGACGAGGTGTTCGCCGACGGCTGGGACGCCGAGCGCGAACGCCGGCTGGAGCGGCAGAAGGCGCTGGGGATCGTGCCGTCCGACACCCGCCTGCCCGAGCGCAACGACGGCGTGCGGCCCTGGGACAGCTATTCCGCCGACGAGCGGCGCGTCTTCACCCGCCTGCAGAGCGCGTTCGCCGCCATGCTGGACCACGCCGACCAGCACATCGGCCGGTTGGTCGAGTTCCTGGAGCGCGCCGGCCTGCGCGACGACACCCTGATCCTGGTGATGAGCGACAACGGCGCGTCGCAGGAGGGCGGGCCGCTGGGCTTCGTCAACGCCATGGGGCCGTTCAACTTCCGCGGCGAGCCGATGGAGGAGAAGCTGGCCCGGATCGACGACATCGGCGGGCCCGACACCCACTCGAACTTCCCGCACGGCTGGGCGATGGCGTCGAACACGCCGCTGCGCCGCTACAAGCAGAACACCCACGGCGGCGGCATCCGCGATCCGATGGTGATCTCGTGGCCCAAGGGGCTGGCGGCGCGCGGCGAGGTGCGGGAGCGGTTTGCCCACGCCTGCGACGTGGTTCCGACGGTATTGGACCTGATCGGCATCCAGCCGCCGGCCGAGGTGGCGGGCGTGAAGCAGTGGCCGCTGGAGGGCGAGAGCTTCGCCGCGGCGCTGACCGATCCCGCCGCGCCTGCGCGGTCGAAGGCCCAGCACTTCGAAATGTTCGGCCACCGTGGGCTCTGGAAGGACGGCTGGAAGGCGGTGGCGTTCCACCCGCCCGGGACGCCGTTCGACAACGACCGGTGGGAGCTCTACCACCTCGACCGCGACTTCTCCGAAACCGACGACCTGGCGGAGCGCGAGCCCGAGAAGCTGCAAGCGCTCATCACCGAGTGGTGGACCGCGGCCGAGGCGCACAAGGTGCTGCCGCTGGACGACCGCTTCGGCCCGCGCTTCGCCGAGAACGCGGCCCGGGCCAACGCCAACCGGCGCCGGTTCGTGTTCCACAAGGGCATGGGCCACCTGCCGACCGACGTCGCGCCGGACGTGCGGGCCCGGACCTATCGCATCGAAGCCGACGTCTCGCTGAAGGGCGGCGAAGAGGGCGTGCTGCTGGCGCACGGCGACGCCACCAGCGGCTACAGCCTCTATCTGAAGGACGGCCGCCTGCATCACACGCTGAACATTGGCGGCCAGAAGACGACGGTGAGCTCGACCGAGCCCGTGCCGGCGAGCGCCACACGCCTGGGCGTGGCGGCGCGTCAGAGCCCTGAGGGCCTCCGCACCTTCACCCTCCTGATTGACGGCCGCCACGCCGGCGAGGTCACGGCCACGACCGGCTTCGTGACCTTCGTCTCCTGGTCGGGCCTCGACATCGGCCTCGATCGCAGCAGCCCCGTCGCCGACTACCCCGCGCCGTTCGCGTTCACCGGCGTCCTGAAGAAGGTCACCGTGATCCTGGA
>NZ_DASWTE010000450.1:0-6557 GCF_036402295.1 Phenylobacterium sp. | reverse complement strand
CGCCGCCCTCGAGCAGGGGCGCACGCCGCTGACCGAGGTGGTCGACGAGCCGGTGACGATCAACGGCTGGACGCCCTCCAACTACGAGGTGGGCAGCTACCTCGGGCCGATCACCCTGGAGACGGCGCTCGCCAAGTCGGTGAACACGGTGGCGGCGCGGCTCGCCGACGAGGTGGGTCGGCCGAACGTGGCGGCGACGGCCCGTCGCGTGGGCATCCAGTCGACGGTCAACGTCGAACCGGCCATGGCGCTGGGCACGACCCTGGTGTCGCCGCTGGAGATGACCCAGGCTTACGCGGCCTTTTCGAACGGTGGCAACCGCGTCCAGGCCTACGGCATCGAGCGGATCCGCTCGGGCGGCACGGTGATCTACCAGAAGCGCCCGCCGACGCCGGTCCCGGCGGTGGCGAACCCGGCGCTCTCCGAGCTGAACCAGATGCTGCGCACCGTGATGGTCGCCGGCACAGGCGCCCGCGCCGCCGTGCCCGGCTATGACCTCGCCGGCAAGACCGGGACGACATCGGACTACAAGGACGCCTGGTTCTGCGGCTACACGGGCGGCTTCGCGAGCTGCGCCTGGATGGGCCGCGACGACGCCAAGCCCATGGGCCGGATCAGCGGCGCGACCGCCCCGGCCGAGATGTGGCGGATGTTCATGGGCCAGGCTTTGAGGCGCGTCCCCGCTCTGGCGATCCCGGCCGGCCCGCCTGCGCCGGTGGCCGCGCCGCCGGTCGAGGTCGCCACTCAGGTCGAACCGGAAGTCGCCGAAGAACCGCCCACCGACTAGGCCTGCCGCAGGAGCGCGACGACCAGGATCGCCGCGCCGGCCAGGATCAGCGCCTGCCGCGCGATCTGGCGACGCAGGCTGAAGCCCTGGAAGTAGGGCGCCAGGTCCGGCGGGATCGGCATGGGTTTGACCGGCGAGACGTTCGCTCCGCCCGTGTTGCCGATCGGCAGCCAGCCGATGAGGTGGCTCGGCATGGTGGCCACGAGCCGCAGGATCTGCCCGCACACTTCGCGACCGTCGCGCCGGGCCAGCCCCACGCGCAGCATCCAGAAGTGCGCCGCCGCGTGGTCGACGAACCGCAGCTGGCCCAGGATGTGGGCGCGCTCCAGGCGGGAGAATGCAGCGTCGAGGTCGCCGGCCCGGAAGTCGCGCACCGCCTCGTCGAGTTCGCGCCGAAACCGCTCGCGTGCCTGACCCATCCCATCCTCCTCGTCCAGTGGCTGGGCGCAGGATGGCTGGCGCGGGTCCTAGGGTCTTGGACCTTTCGCTTGTGTGTCGCGCACCACGCCGCTCGCCGTGAGCGGCGTGATGCCGAAGACGCGGCGCATGGCGCGGGACAGGTGCGCCTGGTCGGCGAACCCCGCATCCGCCGCCGCCTCCGCGAGGCTGGCGCCGCCGGCCATGGCGCGGGCGGCCCGCTCGAGCTTGCGCCAGGCTAGCCATGTGGTCAGCGGCGTTCCGAGGTGCGCCTGGGCGAGCGCCCGCAACCGCGCCGTCGAGAGGCCCACCGTCTCGGCGGCCCGCGCCATCGATCGGGCGCCCTCGGCGGTGGCCAGGAAGCGCAGGGCGGCCTCCAGGCGAGGGTCCGGCGGAACCGCGGCACCCGCCGCCACCGCCAGGGCGTCGATGCATCGCGCGAGCGGCGCATCGGGATCGACGAGGGCGGCCAGCTCGGACGGCAACTCGGCGACGCCCCCGGGCGGCGCACTGCGGTCCACGTGGGCGGCCAGCGCCGTCTGCGGCTCGAGGTGGACGATGACCACATCGGCCAGGGGCAGCAGCCGGTGGCGGGCCCCGGGCCGCGCCACCAGCGCGCGGCCTCGCGCCATTGCGCCGTCGTCGCCGTGGAGTTCGGCGACTTCGCCCGTGGTCACCACCAGCTGCATCGTGGTGTGGGCATGCGAGGTGTTGTCCCCCGCCCCGCCGCGGTAGGCCGCCCAGGCGTCCCCGTAGTGGAACTGGCCGGTCCAGCTCATGGGCGAGGGGCTGGCATGCGGCGGCCCCAGTCAGACCTCTACGAGATGCTGATTGGCCTCGCGAACGCGTTTGGACTCGTTGTCGTACAGGAACGGCAGGAACGCGTAGCGGGTCCCGCGGGTGACCGGCGTCGCCTCGTGCAGCAGCGAACAGGAGAAGACGACGGCGCCGCCCGTGGGCGGTCGGTAGGTGCGCGGGCCGAACTCGGGGAAGCGCAGGTCGCCGCCCTCGAACGCCTCTGCATTCAGGTTGATCGAGACTGCGAACCTGCGATGCATGGTGCCGGCCGTGGTGTTGTCGCGATGCGGCCGGAAGTAGCCGCCGTCAGAGGCGTCGTAGCAGGCCACGATGTAGCGCTCGATGCACTCGGCCTTGTACTGGAACGCCCGAACCAGCTCGGGGGCCAGCCGCAGGTTGATGCGGGCGCGCAGCTGGTCGCGAAGGTCGGGGTCCTCGATCTGGGCGTCGCGGCGCTTCTTGAAGTCGTCGAGCACGCCGACGGTCTTGCCGTCCTTCTCGCGCATCACCCCGCTCGGCGTGCCGCCCTGGCTCTCGTAGAGGTCGATGAGGCGGCGGCATATCTGCGGCTCGAACACCCGCGGGACGATCAGCACGGGCGCGTTGAGCTCGACCCCGGCGTGGTCGCCCGGCGCGCCCAGCTTCACGACGCCGGCGATGAGGCGCGGACCGTCTTCCAGCCGCGCCGTCGCCAGGATCCGCAGGCTGGGATCGATCACCACCCACTGCGGCGCAAGCTCGCCGTCCGGCCCGATGGCGGCGTAGGCGCGGCGAATCTCGCCTTCGGTGTCGGAGAACCACTGGAACGGGGGATCGCTGCGGGCCTGGGCGTACGACTCCGCGTCGGGCAGCACGCCGAAGAAGATCAAGTCCGGGCCGGTGAACGCCTGCGCATGATCGCGGATGCAGGCCAACGCCGCATCGCGCTGGGGGCCGGGAAGGGGCAGGAACGCCAGGACGATGTAGCGGCCGCCAAGGCTGCTGAACACGAACTTCGGGTTCAGCGGCGACGGCGCCGTGAACCAGGGGGCCGGGACGCCCAGGGGAATGCTCATCGATAGGCCTGCGAACGGAACTCGGCCGGAAGACGGCGCAGAAGGCGTCTGCCCCTAGCTGCCGGCCGGGCGAAACTCGTCCGGGCGCGCGGGGCCGTCAAGGCGCAGGTCTCTGCCGAAGGTGCTGCGCCGGCTCCGGCCTGGCCGGGGCCGACGACGGCGCCTCCGCCCATCGCTGCAGCAGCCTGTTACATGCGGTAGCGGACCCCAAAGATGATCGTGCGGCCGAAGTGGTTGTTCTCGTACGCGCGATTGGCTTCCTTATCGACGTATCGGTCACGATAGTCGTCCGTGAGATTTATCCCTTCCAGAGACAGCTCGAGCTGCTCGGTCACACGGTATTTCACCGAGGCGTCGACGTTCACCGAGGAGTTGTAGCCCTCGAAGACGTTGCCGGTGCCGCTGGCGTTGTCGATGAAGCCGGAACGGTAGGCGATCGACGCGCGGGCGCTGAACTTGCCCGCTTCATAGTAGAGGGTGGCGTTGTAGGCGCGCTTGGCCAGACCATAGAGCGTGGAACTGACGTCGGCGCCTTGAAGGCCGCCGCCCGGCGTGATGGCCGGACCCGAGACGCGGTAGGTCACGTTCGAGTCCACGAAGGTGGCGTTCGCGATGCCGCCGAAGTTCGACCAGAAGCCGGGCAGGAAGGTGAACGGTGCCTGGATGGCCAGTTCGACGCCCTTCAGGCTGCCACCTGTGCCGTTCTCGATCGACGCAATGGTCCAGGACTGCCCTTCCACGTTCGAGGCGGCCGGCGAACTCGGATTGATGACCGAGGTCGGAAGGCCGGTCGAGGCGAAGGTGCCGGTGCGCGTGACCCCGAGCGGGAAGGACTGGATGTCCTTCTTGAACACCGCGATCGACGCCAGCGCCTGCGGCGCGAAATACCATTCGAGGCCGACGTCGTAGGCCTTGGCGCGGAACGGATCCAGGTTCGGGTTGCCGAAGTTCACCCGGTAGTTGAAGCCGTCGACCGAGCCGCCAGGTGTCAGGTTGCCCAGGTTCGGTCGCGTCATCACCTCCGCCGCCGCGGCGCGGATGATGATGTCCTCGGTGGGGAATAGGGCGAGGTTCACGGCCGGCAGCCAGTCGTGATACTTCCGCTTCACCCTCACCTCGACGCCACTGTTCAGGCCCGTCGAGGATTGGTCGGTGACCATGTAGCGGAGGCCCGCGTTGGCGGCGAAGCGGAGGCCGGCGAATTCGCCCTTGAAGTTGCCCTGCAGGTAGCCGCCGGTGTCTTCCTCGCGTACCGAGCGGATATTGCCGGCGTCAGGATTGGCGGTGCGGTTGTAGAGCCCGCTGAAGGCGGCCGCAGCGTCGATGTCGGGGACCAGCCACGTCGTGGTGGTTCCGGACGGCTGGCCGGCATCGCCCAGCTTCACCGTCTGACTGAGCGCCGATGTCGCGGCGAAGCCGTAGATCGCCGTCGGGCCGAAGACGGTGGAGGGCGAGCAGGTGATGGTTCCGAGCACGACGTCCGGCCCGGCGGTGGTGCGGGTCGGGCACACGACGGTGTCGCGAACGAACGCGTTGACCGCGAAATCGAAGCGGCGATAGACAGCGCCGGCTTCGAACTGGACGCCGTCGTTCAGGTCCCATTCTACGCGCCCGGAAACGGTGCGGAACTTGTTCGTGGTGTTCGACGGCCGGTCGCGGATTTCCGAAAGCTGGAAGTTGGCCGGGTCGGTCACGCTCGTACCGAAGGTGAGCAGTGGACTCCGCGCGTCGGTGTAGTCGTACCGATAGTCCGCGGCGTCGCGGTCGTCGTATGCGAAGGTCGTCTCGACCGGGATGTCCGCGTCCGACTTCGAGACGCCGGCCAGGAGGCTGACCCGGAAGCTGTCCGTGAACTCGTGGCTGGCGTTGACGCTGAGCTGGTGGAACTCGGTCTGCGACTTGCGCAGGTAGTTCTCGGTCCGCACCCAGGCATCGTCGAACGTGCCCGAGACCATGTCGTTGGTGGTCGGGTCGATCGTGAAGTCGCGAACGTCGATCGCGCGTTCGTTGGAGCGGAACAGGACTTCGGCCCATTGCTCCGTGCGCGTCTCGCGGAACCTCGAATAGAGCCCGTCGAGCGAGACCTTTGTGCGTTCGGTCGGCGCCCACTGAAGGCTGCCGGTCAGCCCGAGCCGCTCGCGGTCGTGGCCGACCTTGCCGTAGCGCGGAATGCGCGGGTGGAAGGCCAGGGCGGCGGCGTCGCAACCGGCGCTGGGCACATAGGCGCCGCCACGGTTGGGCGCCGTGAAGCAGTTGACACCGTTGACGGAATCGAACCTCGCCTGCGCCCATCGGACCGTATTGTTGCCGAGTTCGAGCGTATCGGTCTCGGTGTAGGCGGCCGACAGCGACGCGCCGAAGACGCCGTCCTCGGATCGCCATCCCACCAGGCCGGCGAGGCGGGGCCCGACATCGTCACTGAGGTCGTTGTATTGCCCCTGAGCCGAAGCCACGAGAGTCAGGCCGTCCTTGCCGGCGAGAGGGTTGCCGGTGTTCAGATCGACGACCGCGCCCAGCGAGCCCTCGTCAAGCGAGGCCTCGGCGGTCTTGTGCACGACCAGGGAGTTGAAGAGCTCGGACGCGAACACGTTGAAGTCGAAGGCGCGATCGCGGTTCGGACTCGCACCGTCGGTGGACGTCGCGATGGCCTCGAGGCCGTTGACCCGGACGCGCGTGAACTGGCCCGACAGACCCCGCACTGTGATGGCGCGTCCTTCGCCCCCATCGCGCTGGATGGAGATGCCGGGAATCCGTTGCAGCGACTCGGCGAGGTTCTGATCCGGGAACTTGGCGATGTCCTCGGCGACGATCACGTCGACGGACGAGACCGATTCCCGCTTTACGTTGATTGCGGCGCCCAGCGATTGCCGGAAGCCCGTGACGACGATCTCCTCGACCTCTTGCGGTTCGCTCGAGGCCTGGGCCGAGGCTTGGCCCGCAAGGCCGAGCCCCATGGCCAGAATGGACGCGCCGCAAACCAGTCGGCGCAGGCGCACTTCGCCCGATCGCATCATCAATATTTCCCTCCCCGTTTGCCGGTGTGAGATCCCGGCCGCGGCCGCGTTTACGGCTCTGCCACCGGTATCAATCGAACTGACACCGGTGTCATTGACCGTATCGGAACGACGGCGAAATGCAATGGGGTTGGCGCCACAATGACGGCGTCTTGCACGAGGTTCTCCATCGCGCTGGGCGCGACTGACGGTGGTTCGTTCTCGCCTGGGTGGCGGGGGTCTGCTTGACGCGAATGATGGTGAGCGCCGCCTTGGTGGCCTGCTTGGCCCAGAGTGATCGGCCGATGGCTCGCAGGCGCCGCGTGACCCTGCCGGCGGGCCGTCCGGCGAGAGAGATCTCGATCTACGCGCCGCGTCTCAGAGGCTGAGATGGACCGTCCGCGGCGCGGCCACCTACGCCAGCGCCCGGTACGTCAGACGCCGAAAGCGGGCCTCGCCCTGGCCGGCGGCGAAGAGGCCGGGGCGCAGCGCCATGAAGCCGCCGCG
>NZ_DASWTE010000449.1:0-5005 GCF_036402295.1 Phenylobacterium sp. | reverse complement strand
GTCGCTGAGCAGCTGCTTGCAGAAGGCCAGGCTGTCGTCGGTGAGCCGGCCCACGTCGGCATAGATGTAGAAGGCGCCGTCGGGCGGGGCGATCTTCTCCAGGCCCAGCGACGGCAGCGCCTCGAGCAGGAGCTCGCGGTTGCGGCGATAGGTGGCGACGTGGCCCTCGAGCTCGTCGCGGCAGTCCATGGCGACCAGCGCGGCGTGCTGCGCCAGGGACGGGGCGGTCAGGAACAGAGCTCCCATGTAGGCCACGGCCCGCGAGGCCTCCGTCCGCGGTACGATCAGCCAGCCCAGGCGCCAGCCAGCCATCGAGAAGTACTTCGAGAAGCTGTTCACGATGATCGCGTTGGGCTCGAACTCCAGCATGGAGTGCGTCGGCTCGGCGTAGCTGAGGCCGTGGTAGATCTCGTCGGAGATGATGCGGATGCCGCGCTCGCGGCAGACCTTGGCGATCGCCTCCAGCTCGGCCTGTGGAATGATGGTGCCGGTCGGATTGGCGGGGCTGGCCAGGATCACGCCGGCCGGCGCCGGATCGAGGGCCGCGAGCGTTGCGGCGGTGAGCTGGAAGCGCGTCTCAGGCCCGCACGGAATCTCCAGCGGGACCATGTGCAGCGCCTTCACATTGTTGCGGTAGGCGACGTAGCCCGGCCGGGCCATGGCGATCACGTCGCCCGGCTTGAAGGTGGCCGACAGCGCCAGCACCAGCGCCGGCGAGGCGCCGCAGGTGAGGGTGATCTGGATCGGCTCGATCGCAACGCCGTAGGTCTCGGCATAGTGGCGGCAGATGCGGGCCTTCAGCGGCTCGCTCGACCAGTAGCCCATGGCGTCGCTGTCGAGCACCTGGTGGGCCGCCGCGATCGCCGCCTTGGGCGCGCCGGTCGAGGGCTGACCGAACTCCATGTGGATGATCGAGCGGCCTTCCGCCTTCAGCCGCTGGGCCAGGCCGCTGATGGAGATGGCGTAGAAGGGGTCGATCTGGGCGCTCATGACGGCTGGATACATGCCCGGCGTCAGGCGTCCACGTCCAGAGCGACGGCGATGGCCTCTCTTGACCGCAACGCCCGTCGAGGCGAAGCCGGACGCGAGTTTCGGGGGAGAGCGGCGTTGACGACCATCGCAGCCGGCGCGGGCAGCGCCTCCAACCGCCGCGTGCTGGCGGCCAGCCTGGTGGGCACGGCCGTCGAGTTCTACGACTTCTACATCTACGCCACGGCGGCGGCCCTGGTGTTCCCGCAGCTCTTCTTCCCCAAGTCGTCCGACAGCGCCCAGCTGCTGCAGAGCTATGCGACCTTCGCGGTCGCGTTCTTCGCACGGCCGGTGGGCGCGGCGTTCTTCGGCCACTTCGGCGACCGGATCGGGCGCAAGTCGACCCTGGTGGCGTCCCTGCTGACCATGGGCCTCTCGACCCTGCTGATCGCCTTCCTGCCCAGCTACGCCATGGTGGGCTGGGTGGCTCCCGCCCTCCTCTGCCTGCTGCGGTTCGGCCAAGGCTTCGGGCTGGGCGGCGAGTGGGGCGGCGCGGCGCTGCTGGCGGTGGAGAACGCGCCGCCGGGCTGGAGGGCGCGGTTCGGGATGTTCCCGCAGCTGGGCGCGCCGGTAGGCTTCATCGCCGCCAACGGCCTTTTCCTGCTGCTGGGCCTGGGGCTGTCGCCCGAGGCGTTCGCCGAGTGGGGCTGGCGGCTGCCGTTCCTGGCGAGCGCGATCCTGGTGGGCCTGGGCCTGTGGGTGCGGCTCAAGATCAGCGAGACGCCGGCCTTCCAGAAGGTGCTGGACGAGGCCGAGCCCAGCCACGTGCCGATGGCCGAGGCGATCAAGCGGCACCCCGGCGCGCTGGTCGCCGGCACGTTCGCCGTCGTGGCCTGCTTCGCCATCTTCTACCTCTCGACGGCCTTCGCGCTGGGCTACGGGACGACGAAGCTGGGTTACAGCCGCGAGACGTTCCTGGGCGTGCAGCTGGGCGCGATCGCCTTCCTGGCGGCCGGGATCGTCGCGGCGGGCTACTGGTCGGACGCTGCCAATCCGCGCCGGGTGCTGATGGCGGGCTGCGTCGGCACGGTGGCGGTCGGCGCGCTGATGGGGACCATGATGGGCGCAGGCTCGCTGTCGCTCGTCTGGGCGTGGCTGTCCGTGGCGCTGTTCGCCATGGGCTTCGTGTACGGGCCGCTGGGCGCCTTCCTGCCCAGCCTGTTCCCGCCGCGGGTTCGCTACACCGGCGCGTCCGTGGCGTTCAACGTCGGCGGCATCATCGGCGGCGGCATGGCGCCCATCGCGGCGCAGGCGCTGGCAGACCGCGGCGGTCTGGCCCTGGTGGGCGCGTATCTGGTGGCGGCGGGCGTGCTCAGCCTCGCCGGCCTGTGGTTCTGTCGCCCGACGCATGAGGGCGACGCATAGCCGTCGGCTACGTCAGTTCCGGACGCTTCACACCGGCACGTCGCCGGCCACGGTCGTGCGGTGCATCACCCGCAAGTGGCCATCGTAGCCGCCCTCGGCGAAGTGCATGGTGCAGCGGTTGTCCCACATGAGCACCATCCCGGCCTCCCAGCGGTGGCGGTAGCGATACTTGTCCTGCAGCAGGTGCTTGTAGAGGAAGCCCAGGATCGCGTCGGTCTCCATCTCGGTCAGGCCCTCGACGCCCACCGTGTAGGTGGGGCTGACGAACAGCGACTTGCGGCCGGTGACCGGGTGGGTGCGCACCAGCGGGTGCGGATGGGTCTTATCGGCCTCGGACGAGTAGAGGATCTTCATCGTCCGCTTCTCGGTCTCGCGGGCGAAGAGGCCCTGGGCGCCGTAGGGCCGCGTCGCCGAGTGGATGGCGCGTAGCGGCGCCAGCATCGACTTCATGGTGGGCGACAGGTCGTCGTAGGCCGTGGCCGCGTCGACGAAGAGGGTGTCGCCGCCCACCGGTGGGACCACCTCCGAGCGCAGGATCGTGGCCGCCGGCGGGGCGGGCTGGAAGCTCCAGTCCGAGTGCCAGCCGCCGCCGAAGTTGGGCGCCTTCTCGTCAGGCTCGCGGCGCAGCTCCAGCACGTTGGGCCGGCCGGGCATGGGCGCGATGAACGGGTCGTCCCCGAACGGGCCCATCTGCAGGGTGAAGGCCTCGAGCTCGTCCAGGCTGAGCGGCTGGTCCGGGAACGACAGGACCGCGTGCCTGGCCCAGGCGTCGCGGACGGCGGCCATCACCGCTGGCGCGAGGGGCTTCGACAGGTCGAGGCCCGTCACCTCCGCGCCGAAGCCGCTCTCCTCGGGCTTAACCCGGATCGCATTCGCCGCCGCGCCGTCCGCCATCACGATCCTCCCCTGGTTCTCAGGCGCCGAGCGCGCGGGTGTAGGTGGCCAGGTCGAAGTAGTCGCGCCAGACCCTGATCTTGCCGTCCTGCATTTCGAACACCCCGCAGCAGGGCAGGTCCACACGTTTGTCGCCCAGGCGGGTGCGGTCCAGCCGCTCGGCGATGACCACGTCGCCCGCCTCGACGATGTTGAGGACGTCCCACTCGGTCGCCGTCCAGTCCTTGGCGAAGCCGGCGATGAACGCCTGCACGGCGGCGCGGCCGGCCACAGGCCGGGCCGGCATGTTGTGGTAGACTCCGTCCTCGGTGAAGAAGCCGGCCAGTTCGGCGGCGTCCAGCCGGGACCAGGCGGCAATGAAGTTGCGGACGATGTCTGCGTTGCGGGCCAAACCGGCTCCCTCCCCTTCCCCTGGGGCGCCCTCGTCTCGACCGGGGCGCTCCTTCATTCCTGGATGAAACACCCGTTTGCGTACGCGACGGCAAGCCTGTAATCGAACCCCGCTATGGCCGCTTTCGACACCACCGAAGACAAGCTGATCACGCTGACCCCAGACACGGAGGTCGACGTGCGATCGACGTTCGGCGTCGACTTCGACATGAAGGCGCCGGCCTTCACCGAGCGTGACCCGCACGTGCCGGACATCGATCCGGCCTATCAGTTCGACCCCGAGACCACGCGGGCGATCGTCGCCGGCTTCGCGTACGACCGGCGCGTCATGGTCCAGGGCTATCACGGCACCGGCAAGTCCACCCACATCGAGCAGGTGGCCGCCCACCTGAACTGGCCGCTGATCCGGGTAAACCTGGACAGCCACGTGAGCCGGATCGACCTGGTCGGCAAGGACGCCATCGTGCTCAAGGACGGCATGCAGGTCACCGAGTTCCGGGAAGGCATGCTGCCCTGGGCCATCCAGCGGCCGATCGCGCTGGTGTTCGACGAGTACGACGCCGGCCGCCCGGACGTGATGTTCGTGATCCAGCGGGTGCTGGAGGCGCAGGGCAAACTGACGCTGCTCGACCAGAACCGCGTCATCCGGCCGAACCCCTGGTTCCGCCTGTTCTCGACGACCAACACCATCGGCCTGGGCGACACGACCGGCCTCTACCACGGCACGCAGCAGATCAACCAAGGCCAGATGGACCGCTGGTCGATCGTCACCACGCTCAACTACCTGAGCCACGACGTGGAAGCCGAGATCGTGCTGGCCAAGGCGCCGAACTACCAGACGGCCGAGGGCAAGCGGACGATCAACGCCATGGTGCGGGTCGCCGACATGACCCGGAACGCCTTCATGAACGGCGACATCTCCACGGTCATGAGCCCGCGCACGGTGATCACCTGGGCGCAGAACGCCGAGATCTTCGGCGGCGACATCGGCCTGGCGTTCCGCATGACGTTCCTGAACAAGTGCGACGAGCTGGAGCGCGGCACGGTCGCCGAGTTCTACCAGCGCGCCTTCGGCCAGGACCTGCCGGAAAGCACGGCCCGGGTGCGGGTGGCGTAAAGCGCCAACCGGCGGCGCCCTCGCGCGCCGCAGGCGCTGTCATGATTGCCCGCGGAAGCACGCGGAAGCACGCGGAAGGGCGCCGGGCCTGGCGAGGCGCCGGGCTCGTTCTGCTCTTTCCGCGTCCTTCCGCGTGTTTCCGCGGGCCATTGAAGGGGCGCTGCGCGCCGTCAGCCGGTGTCGGAGAGAGGGACCGGCGGGTCGTCGGTG
>NZ_DASWTE010000448.1:0-11412 GCF_036402295.1 Phenylobacterium sp. | reverse complement strand
GTGTACTGGCCGATCCCGTCCTCGCGCAGGCGCTTGTCGCGCTCGGCCAGGTACTTGGCGTGCAGGGCGTCGGGATCGAAGTCGATCTCACCGACGATGGCAGTCAGTTCGGGTCGGATCGTCATGGCCGGAATTGTGCCGCCCTTACGTATGCGTCCGTCAAGTTCCCGTCGGCGCGACGGCCGCCCGCACAAGCCCGCCTCGACGGGCCGTGGGAGACTGGCTAGTCCAAGGACGTGAACCTGCAGCCCCGCATCAACAACCCTACTTCGGTCACCCGCCGCGAGGTCGATGCGATCTTGGCGCGCGGATGGAAGCCGACGATCCAGTTCGCCCAGTCCGGTGCACCGTCCCGCCTGCTGCGCGACGTTAACGACCTCGCCCGCCACTACGGCGACCGCTTGGAGGTGCGCTTCTACGGCCACTACGGCGAGGTCTTCGACGCCGCGGTCCTGGCCCACCTGCCCGACGTCCAGCACCTCTCCGTCGACTGCCTCACCCACATCCGAAACGCACGGAAGATCGGCGACCTAGCCAAGCTGAAGAAGCTCTCCTTCGGTGTCTTCCGCGACGAGGACACGGCGATCCTCGAGGCGTTCCCGCTGGAGCAGCTCACCGAGCTCTTCGTCAGCGACAACCTGCGCAGGAACCTCGACCTGACTCCGCTCGCCCGTGCCCGCAATCTCATGGAGCTCCGCGTCGCCGGCCACATGCGCGGCCTGCCGGTGGTCGCCGGGCTGCCCCATCTGGCTCGACTGTCGCTGAACGCAATCGCCAAGCGCCAGGACCTGACCTTCCTCTGCGACGCCCCCGCCCTGCGCGAGCTGAGCCTCATCCTCGGCGGCCGCCCATCCCTCGACGAGTTCCGCCATCCCGGTCTGACGGATCTCAGCATCATCCGCGTCCAGGGCTTGGTCACGCTCGGCGACCTTTCTCGTTTCCCGTGCCTCAAGTCCCTCGTCATCGAGGACCAGATCCGACTCGCCAGCCTCGACCTCGCCGGTACAGCGCTGGAGCGCCTCGTCCTGATGAACTGCAAGACCCTCACGAGTGTCCCCGGCCTTCACGCCCAGGAGCGCCTGCGCGAATTCCGCGTCGCCCGCACCGATCTCGACCTCGACGCCCTCCTGGCCCGCGACTGGCCCGCCACGATGCGCATCCTCGGCCTCTACTCCGGCAGCGCCAAATGGAATGCCGCCGCCCGCGCCGCCCTCGACGCCCGCGGCTACAAGGAGGTCGAGCGCTAGGCGGTTGAAACGCGGGTACGGGCCTGATCCATTCGCCCCATGAACCGCTACTGGACCCTCGCCAAGCGCCCACCACCGCCCTGGCCCGACGCGAGCACCTTCGCTCTGCGTGACGGCCCGATCCCGCAGCCCGGGCACGCCCAGGCGCTCACCCGCACGATCTACGTGTCGCTCGACCCCTACCAGTGGGGCTACAAGCGGCGCGGCGTCGAGCCCGAGGGCGCGCCCTGCCATGCGCGGACGGTCTCCCAGGTCGTCGAAAGCAACATCCCCGGCCTCGCGCCCGGCGACTTCGTGTTCAACACCAACGGCTGGTCGGAATACGGCCTGATGGGCGAAGGCGTGCCCCGCCCCGGCTATATGGTCCCGCGCAAGCTCGACCCCAGGCAGGGCCGCATTTCCCAGGCCGTGGGCGTGCTCGGCATGCTGGGGCTCACCGCCTACGCCGGGATGATCCTGCAGGGCGACCCGAAGGCCGGTGAGACGGTGGTCGTCTCGGCCGCGTCGGGCGGCGTGGGCCAGATCGCCGGCCAGCTCGCCAAGCTGCGCGGCGCCCGCGTGGTCGGGATCGCCGGGAAGTCCGAGAAGTGCGCGTTCGTGACCGACGAACTCGGCTTCGACGCCTGCGTCTCGCACCTGTCGCCCACCTTCGCCGACGACCTGAAGGCCGCTTGCCCGGAGGGGATCGACGTCTATTTCGAGAACGTCGGCGGCGCCGTCTTCGAGGCCGTCTTGCCGCTGTTCAACCCCGGTTCGCGCATGACCATCTGCGGCCTCATCGCCCACTACGGTGACGAAAGTGGCGACGCCGGCGCCCGCGAGCGGGCGGCCGCCGAGGCCCGCGGCGTCACCGTCACCAACCTGTTCGTCGGCGACTACGTCGAGGGCCACCACGACGCCTTTCTCGCCGACATGGTTCCCTGGGTCGCCGAGGGGAAGGTCCGCTACCTCGAGGACATCCGCGAGGGCCTGGAGACGATCCCGGCCGCCTTCGCCGAGATGCTCAAAGGCGGCAACTTCGGCAAGATGCTGGTGCGGATCTCGGACGACCCGACGCTCTGACGTCGTCTCGCATCGAAAGGGTGAAGAGAGTTCGCAGCGCCCCCGCCGGCGCTCACGGACTCTGACTCCACCGACGACCCACCGGTCGCCCAACACCGGCTGACGGCGCCTGCGGCGCGCTGGGCGCTATCCGTCCACCGCCGTCAGCGCCCGCTGCAACAGCGACAGCGATGCGAGCGCGAAGGCCAGCATGTTGGCCTGCCGGTCGCTCTCGCCCGTCTCGATGGTCAGCACCGCCTCGACCGGCCCGGCCACCGCCACGCAAGTATGGCCGGCCGCGTCGCCGTAGCCGTTGCCGGTCGGCCCCGCCGCGCCGGTCTCGGAGATGCCCCAGGTCGCGCCGTACCGTTCGCGGGCGTTGCGGGCCAGGAGCTGTGCGTACGGCTCGCTCGACGAGCGCATGCCCTCCAGGGCCTCGCGCGGGATGTCGGTGAGCAGCACCCGGGCCTTGGGCGTATAGACCACCGCCCCGCCGAGGAAGTAGGCGCTGGCGCCCGGCACGCTCAGCAGCGCCGTCGAGATCAGCCCACCCGACGAGCTCTCGTTCACCGCGATCTTCTCGCCGCGGGCCTTCAGCGTCTCGCCGATCTCGGCGGCCAGGTCGTAGAGCGCCTGCATACCTATCCTTCCACCACCTGTCCCCGAACGGGGACTTGAAAACCGAGAACGCGATCCAGCTCCCAGACCGGTCATTCAGCCGAGCCGATGCGCTCTTGGCCAAACGTCTGTTCGGCGCCCATGATGGCGCATTGCAGACAAAACGATAATCGTCGGGAGGATTTTGATGGACGCCCAGTCGCAGTGGACCGGCCTGGATGCGGCGCGCCTGGAACGCATCGGCGAGCATCTGGAACGCAACTACATCGGCCCGGGCAAGATCCCCGGCTGCCAGGTCAGCGTCGCCCGCCACGGGCACCTCGGCTACTTCAAGTCCTTCGGTTCCATGGACCTGGAGCGGAACAAGCCCACCCGCGACGACACGATCTACCGCATCTACTCGATGACCAAGCCGATCACCTCAGTCGCGCTGATGACGCTGTACGAGCAGGGCTACTTCCAGCTCAACGACCCCGTCTCGCGCATCGTGCCGTCCTGGAAGAACCACCGCGTTTGGGTCTCGGGCGAAGGCGACGACATGGTCACCGAGGCGCCGCATCGGCCGGTCAGCTTCCGTGACGTGCTGTGCCACACCGCGGGCCTGACCTACGGCGGCGGCCTGCCCGGCGTCGGCATCCAGCACCCGATCGACAAGGTCTACCGCGCGCTCAAGATCCGCTCGTTGGACGGCGCCGACACCATGGTCGAATTCATGGACAAGCTCGCGCAGGTGCCGCTGCGCTACCAGCCCGGCACGGCCTGGATGTACTCGCTGGCCACGGACGTCTGCGGCGCGCTCGTGGAGCTGATCTCGGGCAAGCCGTTCGCCCAGTACCTCGACGAGGTGATCTTCCAGCCCCTGGGCATGAAGGACACCGCCTTCTCCGTTGCCCCGGAGAAGGTTGATCGGTTCGCGGCCAACTACCAGCGCGGCCCCGACAAGAAGCTGCAGCTGATCGACGACCCGGCGAACAGCAACTTCGGCAAGGAGCCCGGCTTCAAGTCGGGTGGCGGCGGGCTGACCGGCACGTCCGCCGACTACCTGCGCTTCTGCGAGATGCTGCGCAGGGGCGGCGAGCTCGACGGCCACCGGGTGCTGGGGCCGCGCACCATCGCCATGATGCACATGAACCACCTGCCCGGCGGCCAGGAGCTGACCAAGCTCGCCCTCGGCGGCTTCTCTGAGACCGCCTACGACGGCGTGGGCTTCGGCCTGGGCTTCGCCTCGTCGCTGGACGAGGTGGCGGCCGGCGGCCTGGGCGCGGGCGACTACTACTGGGGCGGCGCGGCCTCGACGATCTTCTGGGTCGACCCGAAGGAGGACCTCTCGGTGGTCTTCATGACCCAGCTGATGCCGTCCGGCACCTTCAACTTCCGCGGCCAGCTCAAGAGCATCGTCTACTCGTCGATCATCGATTGATGGCCAAGCACCCGTTCCAGCATGACGCCGTGCGCGACACCCAGTGGGTCGGCAAGGGCGTCGCCGCGCCCTGGCTGGTGGTCCTGGCCATTGTCATCGCCGCAGGCGGCCTGGTGTTGCTGCTGCGCTAATTGCTGACAGACCCTGGCAGCAGGGTGCGCCCAAAAGCTGTCCTTAGACACGAAGGACAGCTCATGGCCTACGACGCCCACGACGACGGTCGCCGCGACTTCCACTTCCTGTACGGCCGTTGGGCCGTGCAGCATCGTCGGCTGACGGCGCGCGGCGTCGGGGCCGACGACTGGGACAGCTTCGAGGGCTCCAGCTTCACCCAAGGGCTCATGGGCGGCCTCTGCAATGTCGAGGAGAACGACTTCCCCGACCGCGGCTTCCAGGGCGTCGCCTTCCGCAGCTTCGATGTGGCGCAACAGTGCTGGTCGATACACTGGGTCTCCAGCACGGACGGCCTCGTCCAGCCGCCCGTCCACGGCCGCTTCGAGAACGGCGTGGGCCTGTTCCTGGGCGACGACGTCGACGCCGGACGGCCGGTGAAGGTGCGCTTCCGCTGGGACGAGATCACCCCGGCCTCGGCCCGCTGGCGCCAGGCCTTCTCGTACGACGGCGGCGAGACCTGGGAGGAGAACTGGGTCATGCGCTTCACACGGACCGCCTGAGGGCCTAAGTCGGCGCCATGCCGATGTCCCAGCCCGACCTGGAAGCCGCCCTGCGCGAGGGCTTCCCCGACGCGACCATCGAGATCGAGGACCTCGCCGGCGACGGCGACCATTACAAGGCCCGCATCGTCTCGACCGCCTTCGCCGGCCTGCCCCGCGTGCGCCAGCACCAGCTCGTCTACGCGGCGCTGAAGGGCAAGATGGGCGGCGAGTTGCACGCACTAGCGCTCGAGACCTCTGCGCCAGCCTGACACGCTTGACCCCGGGAACCTGCGTCCCTAGCTCTTGGGCGACGATTTCCTCGCCGAAAGGGCGAACCCATGTCTGAAGCTGCAGCCGCCAACCCCGTCCACGACTGGATCGCCAAGTCCGTGGCCGAACACCCCGTCATCCTCTTCATGAAGGGCGTGCCGGAACAGCCGCAGTGCGGCTTCTCGGCCGTGACCGTCCAGATCCTCGACCACCTGGGCGTCGACTTCGTCGGCGTGAACGTGCTGCAGAACGACCAGCTGCGCGAAGGTATCAAGACCTTCTCCGACTGGCCGACCATCCCGCAGCTTTACGTGAAGGGTGAGTTCGTCGGCGGCTGCGACATCGTCCGCGAGATGTTCCAGTCGGGCGAGCTGAAGACGATGCTGGCGGAACAGGGCCTCATCGAAGCGTGACGAAACTGCTCGAACCGCCGGAGGGCCGGCAGGTCTTCCGCCTCACGTTCGAGCCCACGCCTGCCGACATCGACGAGAACGGCCACGTCAACAACGTGGTCTACCTGCGCTGGGCCCAGGACATGGGCGTGGCCCACTGGCGCTCGCTCGCGCCCGAAGACGCCCAGAACACCTGGGCCTGGATCGCGCTCCGCCACGAGATCGACTACCGCCGCCCGCTCCTGCCCGGCGAGACCGCCCAGGCCCGCACCTGGGTCGCCGAGACGCCCCAGGGCCCGCGCTACGACCGCTTCATCCGCATCGATGGCCCCGACGGCCAGATGTGCGCCCAGGTCCACACCACCTGGGTCCTGATCGAACAGGCCACCGGCCGCCCCCGCCGCGTGCCGGAGTGGATCACCGGGATGTTCACCTAGCCGGCGGGCTTGGCGGGCTCCGCAGGCGGCTTGCCTTCCTCCTCGTCCTCCGTCATCGACTCCAGGTCGATGGCGCCGATCATCCCCTGGCCCAGCGCCTCTCGCGCGCGGGCCGCGAAGGCGCCCCCATGCGGGTTGTTGATCACCACCGCAAGCATCCGGGCGGCCTCGTCGCGCCGCCCCTTCTTCAGCAGCGCCAGCCCGGCCCGTATCGAGTTCTCCTGCACAGCTGGGGCGAGATAGCGGGCCTCCAACAGAGCGGTGAGGTCGTTGTCCGTCGGAAACGTGGGCTCGATCGAACGGCTGAGGGCGTAGGCGTACAGCGGGCGGAAGTCGGTCTTGTTGAGCTGGTACGCCTTGGCCAACATCGGCCGCGCGGCCCTGTACCGCGTGTCGCGGCTCGCCTTGTCGCGCATGCCCGCCATGATCTGCCCCGTGCCGGCGAGCAGGAGGTCTTCAAGGTCGTCGGGACTCGTCTCAAGGCGGCGCTTCATGATCGCCTCGCCGGCCGCCACGTCGCCCATCACGAACTCAAGGCGCGCCAGGGTTCTTTCGGCGAGGGCGTCACCCGGGTAGCGCGCCGCCTTGCGCCGCACGTCGGCCACGAGGCCGGCGTCGACCGTGCCCGTGGGCGCCAGGATCAGCCGCGCGTTGTCCAGCAGGAGGTCATCTGCGCTGGCGGGGAGCCGCGCCACCGCAATCGACGCCGCTGGCGGCGGCTCTTTCAGCGTCAGCGTGGTGACCGGTAGGCGGCGGTAGGCCTTCAGCTCCTTGGTGAGCTGATCCATCGTCATGCCCGTCGCCGCCTCCAGCGCCTTCACGGGCGACTCGCCCTGAGTGATCGCGAGGGTCGCCTTGTTGATCTGGGCCGCACGCTTCGGATCGCTGAACATGTAGTGCATCAGCAGCCAGGCCTGGGCGTAGTAGGTGTTCACGCGAGCCGACTTGGTGTCCGCCACGCTCTTGGAGAGGACCTGGTCCAGCGGCAGCCAGGCCTCCTCGAGGATGCCGTAGGCGCGGGCCGGATTGTAGCCGCCGACCTTGAGCTGGTTGCCCTTGATCTCCGCCGTCATGAAATACTCGGCCCAGCCTTCCACGAACCAGGCCGGATAGGCGGTCGGGAAGTTCTCGAGCATGAAGTGATGGGCGTACTCGTGGAACAGGACGTCGTCGCTGCCGAACTGCTCCGAATTCACGGCAAAGGCGAACACGCCCTCGTTCATCGCCGCGTAGAAGCCGAGCACGTACCGGCCCACGTTGGGTCGCACCCGCTTCAGCCCCTGGGCGTTGCCCAGCATGAAGACCTGGACCTTGGTCGGGGGTTTCCGATCCTTCACCGACGGATTGTAGATCCGCAGCAGCATGTCGAAGGTCGTGAGCTTGGCGGCGTAGTCGCGCACCGCTTTCTCGCTACCCTGGCCGTAGACGATGAACTTGTCCGTCTCGGCCTTGATCCAGGCCGCCTGTGCTGGAC
This sequence comes from Phenylobacterium sp., assembly GCF_036402295.1. Taxonomy (GTDB): domain Bacteria; phylum Pseudomonadota; class Alphaproteobacteria; order Caulobacterales; family Caulobacteraceae; genus Phenylobacterium. Next base: position 3,857 of record NZ_DASWTE010000448.1, on the reverse strand, counting down.
CCGCAATCGCGACGAGCGCCAGGGCGCCAAGCCCGGCGGCCGCGCCACGCAAACAACGCTTCATGCGTCCCCCCGAACGACTGAAGATTGCGGGACGTTAGAAGAGCGACCGATGCGTGTCGAGATGGGCTATTCGCCCGGCCCGGTCCAGGCCGTCAGGGGATTGAGCAGGAACACCTGGGCCCGCGCCGGTACGCCCAGCTCGGCCCAGCTGAAGGTCAGCTCCGTCTTGCCCATGGCGAACGACTTGCAGGTGTCGATCCGCTTGCGACCGAACGCCAGGGTCACCGTTTCGGCCTTGCGCTCGACGTGGAACGCGAAGTCGGCCTTTTGCGTGCAGCCGTTCGACGACACGGTGATGACGAGCGCCTGGCGCCCAGCGTCGGCGCGGTAGAGAGGCTCCAGCTCGGCCAGCCCCGAACCGGCTGGCGCGATCACGCGCACCCCGCCGCTCGCGCAGCCAGAGAGCGCCAGGGCGGCCAGCACGAACATCCGTCGATTCACCGCCCGACTTCGCCACATGCCGACCAAATGCAAAAGGCCCCGGATCGCTCCGGGGCCCTCGCAATTCTCACTTGGTGTCGGCGCCGGTTAGGACGCGTAGAACTCGACCACCAGGTTCGGTTCCATCTTCACCGGGTACGGCACTTCCGACAGTTCCGGGGCGCGGACGAAGGTGGCCGCCATGCCCTTGCCGTCGACGGTGATGTAGTCGGGCGTGTCGCGCTCGGACGAGCTCAGAGCTTCCAGAACCAGGGCCATGTGGCGCGAACGCTCGCGGACCGACACCACGTCACCGGCCTTCACGCGGTACGACGCGATGTTCACGCGCTTGCCGTTCACCAGCACGTGGCCGTGGTTGACGAACTGGCGGGCGGCGAACGGGGTCGGGACGAACTTGGCGCGGTAGACCACCGCGTCCAGGCGCGACTCGAGCAGCGCGATCAGGTTCTCCGAGGTGTTGCCCTTGCGGCGCGCCGCTTCCGTGTAGATGCGGACGAACTGCTTCTCGGTGATGTTGCCGTAGTAGCCCTTCAGCTTCTGCTTGGCGCGCAGCTGCAGGCCGAAGTCGGAGACCTTGGACTTGCGGCGCTGGCCGTGCTGGCCGGGTCCGTACGCGCGGGCGTTGATGGGAGACTTCGGGCGACCCCAGACGTTTTCGCCCATCCGGCGGTCGAGCTTGTACTTCGCGCTATGGCGCTTGGACATATTCCACTCTTCATTCGACGCGGGCCGGCATCCTCTTGTTGAGAATGCGATTTCAACGGCGGCCTAGCATCAACCCGTCATAGGTTTCCGGCCACGCAGGGCTTGCCCCGGCGGCTGGAAGGCGCGGTGTATGACGGCCGGGCGGCTCCGAGTCAAGTTTAGGCGGCCGTGATCGGCGGGAGGCGGTAGCGGCCGTCCATCAGCTCGGGCCTGGGCAGGTAGGCGCGGAAGCTGACCGTGAACGGTCCCTGCGCCGGCGCCGGCAACCAGTTGCCCGTCCGCTCCCCGCCCGGATCGCTGCGGGCGATCCAGAGGTCGAGCGAGCCGTCGGCGTTCTTCGTCAGCGTCGGCGTGCGGTCGCCGATGGCGTAGCGACGGATCGGGTTCTCGGTCAGGAAGAACTGCCCATCGGGCATGGCCTCGTACATGGTCAGCGACCAGAACGCGTCCACCGGCGGCAAGCCGCCCGCGGCGAACCGCATGACGTAGGGACCCGGCCCGGTGAACATCCGGCCCCGGTCGCCCACCGGGTTCATGTACATGGCCTCCGCGCCCGGCAGCGCCGCCAGCCCGCCCAGCGCCACGGCGGCGCGCAGGCTGTAGTCCTGGCCGAAGAAGCCCAGGTTCGACCGCGGATAGGTCCAGCCCTGCACCGCCGCGCCCGGCCGGATCGCCTGCAGCGCCGCGCGCGCCTCGGCGACGCCCGCCTCGATCTCGGCCACCTCCGCCGGCCCGAAGCGCTTTGCGTCGAAGCCGCCCTGCCCCGAAAGCCCCAGCGGTGCGATGCGGGCGAACAGCGCCGCATCGGTCCCGGGCGGCGGGTCCGAGCGCAGCAGGTCGGCCACCGAGGCGAAGTACGCGGGCGCCGGCGCGCGGCGGTCGGCGTAGGTCGCAGCCGACGGCGTCACGGCCGGCCCCGCGATCGCCAGCTGGGCCTGCAGCGCGTGCACCGCGGGCAGGTCATCGGGGCCGTCCACCAGGATGCGAGACAGCAGCCAGCCGTGCGGCGTCGTCAGCCGCACCACGTCGGGCCCCGAACCGGGCTGCCCCGGCCCCAGGATCCTGAACCGGCCGCCCCCGCCGCCGCTCGTCCGCGTGCCGAGGACGAAGTCGTTGTCCGTGAACATGTTCATGCCGGCCACGGAGAAGTACCGCTCGCCGGCGCGCGGCAGGGTGAGCGTCAGCGGGCCCCTGGTGAGGTCGATCCAGGCGCTGGAATAGAGTGTGTCGTTGTTCGGCGTGGTCACGCCCCGCGCTGCTGGCCCCGCCAGCGTCCGGGCATGCCCGAAGCGGTTCAGTCCGGCCGGCACGCCCGCGGCCCGACCGGTCAGCGCGCGGGCCCGCGTGGTCGCCATCTCGATCAGCGGCAGGCCGTAGAGCCACGCCTCGCGCGCCGCCGCCTTCAGATCCCCCGCCGCCGCATGCGCCCTGGCCGCCGGAACCGCCCCGATCGCCGCCAGCGCCGTCAGCGCCTCACGCCTGTTCAATGGATCGCCTCCTCCGAAGGGCTGCGAACCTACGGCTCAGCCCGCCTCAGACAACCTCCAGCGCAGGCATACGGTAATAGCCCTGGAGCAACTCCGCCCTCGGCAGATACGCCCGCATGAAGAGCGCGAACGGCGCGGCCGGCGCGGGCAGCCAGTTGCCCTCGCGCTCGGCGCCAGGGCTCGCGTGGCCGATCCAGATGTCCAGCGATCCGTCCGGGTTCGTGACGAGCCCTGGCGTCCGGTCGCCGATGGCGTAGCGGTTCAGCGGATTGTCCCAGAAGAAGTACTGCCCGTCGTCAGTCGCCTCGTAGAGGCTGAGCGACCAGAACGAATCCACCGGCAGGTGGCCGCCCGCCGGGAAGTACAGCCGCCAGCGCTTGGTCCCGTCGAACAGCTTGCCCGGCTCGGGCCCCTCGCCTTGCAGGTACATCGCCTCGGCCGGCGGCAGCGCCGCCAGGCCACCCAGCGCCACCGTGCCGCGCAGGTCGTAGTCCTGGTCGAAGTCGCCCAGCCGCACGCTCGGATAGGACCAGCCCTGGACGAAGTTCCCGGCCAGCCCACCGCCGCCCCGCACCGCCGCGCGGCCCTCAGCTACCCCCGCCTCGATCTCGACAGCCTCGACTGGCGAGAACCGCGCCGGATCGAACCCGTCCAGCAGCCCCAGCGGCGCCATCCGCCGCAGGACGGCCAGGTCGGTGACCGGCGGCGGATTGGCCGCCATCAGCGCCGCCGCCCCGGCGAAATACTCCGCCCAGCCCGCCTGCCGCGCCGGATAGGGACCCGGCGGCTCGCCGCCCGGCCCTTGCATCGAGATTCCGGCCTGGACCTCGCGGGCGGCCTCGAGGTCATGCGGCCCTTCCACCAGGATCCGCGCCAGCGCCCAGACGTGGTCGGTCGGCGAACGGATCACGTTCCAGCCCTCCGCCGCCTCGCGCGGACCCACCAGCCGGAAGGTCCCGCCTTCCGGACCGGTCGTCCGCGTGCCCAGGACGGCGAAGTTGTTGGTGTAGGCGTCCATCAGCGCCAGCGAGAGATAGCGGTCGCCCGCGGCCGGCAAGGTGATCGTCACCGGCCCCGCCGACAGGTCGATGTGCGCGGTCGAATAGAGCGTGTCGGTGTTGGGCGTCGTGACCGCCCGGTGCTTCGGCGTCGCCAGGTTCC
>NZ_DASWTE010000447.1:0-3345 GCF_036402295.1 Phenylobacterium sp. | reverse complement strand
CATGGGAGGCACTGGCATATGAGCTATTCGACGGTCCTCAGCCTTGCCGGTCCTTTGCGCCGACCGCGACAGATGCTTGGCGATCAGGAGTACGGCGGTCACTCCTCCATCCACGACGACGCCATGGCGGAGAAGCTGGGTTTCCGCGCCGGGCCGATCGAGGGCCCCACGCATTTCAGCCTGTTCCAACCGCTGCTCGCCAGGATCTGGGGGCAGGCCTGGTTCGAGCGCGGCTGCCTCTCGTCCCACTTCCTGAACATGGTCGTGGAGGGCGAAGAGGTCCGCGCCTTCGCCGAGATCCCGTCGGAGGGCGCCACGTCCACGGCGGTGTGGGCGGAAAAGGCCGACGGTACGCGGGTGCTGGAGGCGAGCGCGAGCCTCGGCCCCGACGCCGGCCCGACCCTACTGGAGACCCGGATGGCGGCCCTGCGCCCGCCCGGCCGGCTGCTCATCCTGGAGGACCTGAAGGTCGGCATGACCGGCGCGAAGGACGAGCGCGTGCGCATGGATCCGGACCAGAACATGGGGTCGCTCTATCCCTTCAGTCTGAACCAGAAGCTGGCCGCCATCACCGAGACCTCGCCCTGGTATTCCGACCCGTCGGCGTCGCCGTGGGGGCGGGCGATCATCCCGTTCGAGATGCTGAGCGTGCTGCTTGAATATTCCAGCCGCGAGGCGGCCTTCCCGGTGAAGGGACCTGCGGTGGGCCTCTTCGCCGACCAGGAGATCCGGCTGATCGACGGGCCGCTGTTCGTCGGCGAGGACTATATTCTGCGACGCGAAATCGCGGCTCTGGCCGAGAGCAAACGGACAGAGTCGTACTGGGTGCGCACCCGGGTCTTCGACGCAAGCGGGGAGAGGCAGGTGGCGGAGATGCTGCTGAACCACGCCACCCTGAAACATTCGTTCGCGGGCTACGCCGAGGCGAACTGACCTCCCCTCTGGCGGTCAGGTCGCCGGTGCGGCGGCGGCCGCGTGGACGTGCACCACGCGGCCCTGGACCTCGCCCGCGGCCAGGGCGACCATGTCGGCGTTGATCGCGCTGATGGGCGCGCGGCGGAAGGGGATCGCCTTGACCCCGCCCGCGCGGACGTGCCCGACCAGTTCGCGCAGCTCCGCCGGCGTGCCGACGAAGGAGCCCCGGAAGGTCAGCTGCCGGGCGGCGAGGGCGGCGGTGGGCATCTGCAGCATGCCGCCGAACAGGCCCACCACCACGTAGACCCCGGCGGTGCTCAGGCTGCCCGCGCCCAGTTGAACCGTGGCGTCCGCCCCCACGAAGTCGAGCACGCCCGTCAAGCCTCCGGTCTGCGCCTTCAAGGTCTCGACAGCGTCCGGCGGGCCGCTGTTCAAGGTCAGATCCGCGCCGTAGCTTTCCGCGAGGCGGAGCTTCTCGTCGTCGACGTCGACCGCGACCACCTTCTTGAAGCCGACCGCCTTGGCCAGAGCGAGCGCCATAAGTCCCACGCCGCCCAGTCCGACGATCGCGATCCAGCCGTCCTTGCGGGGCAATTTGGCCAAGGCCGAATAGGCCGTCAGGCCTGAGCACGCGTAGACGCCCGCCACGGCGGGATCCACGCCGTCCGCGTCGATCAGGAACTTCGCATCGCGCACGACGACCTTTTCGCCGTGCCCACCCGGGCGGTGCAGACCCAGGTTCTCCGGCCGCGGACACTCGTTGTCGCGGTCGTCCAGGCAGGCCTCGCAAGTCCCGCAGCCGATCCAGGGGTAGACGATCACGGGCCGGCCGACGTCGCTCTCGGTGAGCCCCGCGTCGGGGCCGTAGGCGGCGATGTGGCCGAAGATCTCATGGCCCAGGGTCAGGGGCGGCGACGCCCCGAACGCGGCCAGCGGCAGCTTCTGTCCGCCGCCGAGATTGAGGTGGCCCTCATGGAAATGCAGGTCCGAGTGGCAGAGGCCGCAGGATTCGACCTTGACCACGACCTGGCCTGCCGTCGGCGCCGGGTCGCTCAATTCGTTCGGGACGAGCGGGGCGCCGAAGGCCACCACTTGATAGGCTTGCATCGTTCACTCCTGGGGGCGGCAGCGGAAGGCGGCCCGGCGGCGATGAGGGCCGCCGGGCCAGGGATCATGCTTGGAGAAGGCGTCTGTCTTCGCTCGGATCCGGCTGGGAGTCCATAGGAAAATAGAACTCAGTCGTCGAACCCGCGTGGGCTATTCCGCGGCCGGCTTGGGCGCGTAGCCGAGTATGGCCTTGGTCTCGAGGAATTCGTGGAAGGCGAGATCGCCCCATTCCCGCCCATTGCCGCTCATCTTGTAGCCGCCGAAGGGGGCCATGAGGTCGTTGGGGGCCCCGTTTATGAAGACCTGCCCTGAGCGCAGCCTTGCCGCGAGCTGGCGGGCCTTCCCGAGGTCGCTCGTCTGAATGTAGGCGCCCAGGCCGTACTCCGTGTCGTTGGCGATTTCGACGGCCTGGTCGACCGTGTCGTAGCCGAGGATCGAGAGCACCGGGCCGAAGATCTCTTCCTTGGCGATGGTCATGTCGTTCTTCACGTTCGCGAAGACCGTGGGCTTGACGTAGTAGCCCTTGTCCAGGCCGTCCGGCCGGCCCACGCCGCCGGCGACCAGGGTCGCGCCCTCGTCGATGCCGGCCTGGATCAGCTTCTGGATCTTGTCGAACTGCACCTTGGAGACGACCGGCCCGAGCTGGGCGTTGCCGTTCGGGTCGCCGACGGTGATCTGGCTGGCGGCCTCGCGGGCGACGTTGATGGCCTCGTCCATTCGGTGGGCGGGGACAAGCATCCGGGTGGGGGCATGGCAAGTCTGACCGGAGTTGATCATCATCGCCGGAACGCCACGGGCGACGCCCTCGGCGAAGGCGTCGTCGTCGAGGACGATGTTCGGGCTCTTGCCGCCCAGCTCCTGGGCCACGCGCTTGACGGTGAGGGCGGCCGCCTTGGCCACCTCGATGCCGGCGCGGGTGGAGCCGGTGAACGAGACCATGTCGATCTCGGGATGGCTGGAGATCGCCGCGCCGACCGTGGGGCCATCGCCGTGCACCAGGTTGAACACGCCGGCCGGCACGCCCGCCGCATGCAGGATCTCGGCGAAGATCTGGCCGCTGAACGGGGCCACTTCCGACGGCTTCAGCACCATGGTGCAGCCGGTGGCGATGGCCGGGGCCACCTTGCAGACGATCTGGTTCAGCGGCCAGTTCCAGGGGGTGATGAACCCGCAGACGCCGATCGGCTCCTTGACGATCATCGTCGCGCCGCGGTCGTCCTCGAACTTGAAGGTCTTCAGGACCTCGATGGCGGTCGCCAGATGGCCCATGCCGGCAGGCACCTGGGCGCGCTGGGCCAGGCTCGCCGGAGCGCCCATTTCCTC
>NZ_DASWTE010000446.1:0-12166 GCF_036402295.1 Phenylobacterium sp. | reverse complement strand
AACAACACCTTCGGCGAGCGGCACAGCTACCTGATCCCCGCGGAGGACGGCCCCGTCGTGCGGCAGGCCTGCGAGAAGGGCTTCTACGTCTCGCCGTTCATGGACATGGACCTCTCCTACGCCTTCCGGGTGCGCCCACCGGGCGAGCAGGTCCAGGTGCTGGTCGACGTGGACGACGCCGAGGGCCGCGTGCTGGCGACGGGGTTCGTGGCCGAGCGCCAGGAGCTGACGGACCGCAGCCTGCTGCGCGCCTGGCTGACCCATCCATGGATGACCGCGGGTGTCGTCGCCGCCATCCACTGGGAGGCGCTGTTCATCTGGCTCAAGGGTGAGAAGATCCGTCAGCGTCCGGCGAAGCCTGAATGGCCGGTGACGGTGGTGCGCTCGCCGCTGCGGGCCGTGGCTTAGGGAACGACGGCCGGACCGTCGCCGTTGCGCCAGATCAAGGCCGGGTCCACAAATCCGCGGCACGTCGCACGGGAAGCTGGGGAGATCGCATGACTCTGATCCGACGCATGGCGCGCGTGGCGCTGCTCGCCGTCCTGCCACTGGCGCTGGCCGCCTGCGGGATCAACACGATCCCGACCCAGGAGGAGCAGGCCAAAGCGCAGTGGGCCGAGGTGCAGAACCAGTACCAGCGCCGCGCCGACCTGATCCCCAACCTGGTGGCGACGGTGAAGGGCTATGCGGCGCAGGAATCCAGCGTGCTGATCGGGGTGACCCAGGCGCGCGCCAACGCCCTGCAGGTGCGCTCCGATCCCGGCATCACCCAGGACCCGGCGGCCTTCCAGCGCTATGCGACCGCGCAGAACAATCTGTCGCTGGCGCTCGCCCCGCTGCGGGTGCTGCAGGAGGCCTATCCCGACCTGAAGTCGAACGAGAACTTTATGGCCCTGCAGAGCCAGCTCGAGGGCACCGAGAACCGGGTCGCCATCGCGCGGCGCGACTACAACGACGCAGTCCGGGTCTACAACACGACGCTGCGCACCTTCCCGCAGGTGATCTGGGCCAACACGATCCACAGCTCGTCGAAGCCGATGCAGCTGTTCCAGGCGACGTCCACAGCGCAGTCGGTGCCCACGGTCGACTTCGGTCCCGCCCCAGCCGGCGCCGCGCCGGGCTCGCCGCCGCCGAAGTAGATGGCCTCGCTCCGCGTTTGGCTCGGGGTGGTGCTGGCCTTTGCGCTGGCGCTGCCGGCGCTGGCCGCCCCGAAGTTCCCGCCGCTCACCGGCCGCGTGGTCGACGACGCTCAGATCCTGTCGACCGAGGCCGAGGCGAAGCTGACCGCCCAGCTCGCGGCGCTGGAGCAGAAGACCGGCCGGCAGCTGGTCGTCGCGACGCTGCCGACGCTGCAGGGCTACGAGATCGAGGACTACGGCTACCAGCTGCTGCGCACCTGGGCGATCGGGCGGAAGGCTGAGGACGACGGCGCGATCCTGATCGTGGCGCCCAACGAGCGGAAGGTGCGCATCGAGGTGGGCTACGGCCTGGAGCCGGTGCTCACCGACGCACTCTCCAGCCTGATCATCCAGCGTCGGATCTTGCCCGCGTTCCGGACCGGGAACATGGAGCAGGGCGTCGTCGACGGGACGGAGGCGATCATCGCCCAGCTGGGCCTGCCGCCCGAGGAGGCCCAGGCGCGGGCTTCCGAGGCGCTGACGGTCACGCGGGCCGACGTCCAGGACGGGTCGATCGACCTGAACGGGATCATCGTCTCCAGCATCTTCGTGATCATGGGGATCATCTGGATCCTGCGGGTCTTCGGGCGGCGGCGGACCTTCGCGAGCTACCGGCGCGATCCTGCCGGCTGGGCCTGGGTGCTGCCGCTCATCGTCTCGGGCCTTGGCGACGCCAGCCGAGGCGGCGGCTGGCGCGGCGGCGGGGGCGGCGGCGGCTTCTCGGGCGGCGGCGGATCGGGCGGAGGCGGCGGCGCCTCCGGGAGCTGGTGATGGCCGAGCCGATCCTGAGCCCCGCCGACCTGGCCGCCATCGAAGCCGCCGTGCGCGCCGGCGAGGCCCGCACCACGGGGGAGATCTACTGCATCATCGCCGAGCAGAGCTCGGACTATCACGCCACGCCGCTGGCCTGGGGCGCCGGCGTGGCGCTGCTGGCGCCGGCGATCCTGCTGGCGGCCGGAATCCAGGTGACGGCCCCCGACGTCAGCATGTTCGGCGGCTGGACGGCCGAGCAGGTGGAGGACGTGGGCGAGGCCACGGCGCGGGCGGCGCTGGTGGGCACGCTGCTGCTGCAGGCGGCGCTGTTCGTGGGCGTGCTGCTGCTGACGGCGATCCGGCCCGTGCGCCTGGCGCTGACGCCGCGGGGGCTCAAGCGCGACCGGGTGCGGCAGCGGGCCGACGAGCACTTCCTGGCCAAGAACCTGCACGCGACCCGCGAGCGGACCGGGGTGCTGATCTACGTGTCCGCCGCCGAGCGGATGGTGGAGCTGGTGGCCGACGAGGGGATCCACGGCGATATTGACAAAGGGGCCTGGGAGCGTCCCGTGGCGGCGCTGGTGGACGGGCTGAAGCGGGGCCGGGTCGCCGAGGGGTTCGCGGGCTGCATCGGGCTCTGTGCTGACATTCTAGCGGAGCGGTTCCCGGTGCGGCCGGGCGACAATCCCAACGAACTGCCCGACGCGGTGGTTGTGCTGCCTCGCGCCTGAAGCGAGTAGACTCTCAAGGTCAAGCTGCGACAACATGTTACGCCAATTGTTGCGGCGCTGAAGCCAATCCAATCCCACTTGGGTCTACGGGACAGGGTTCGCTGGGATGACCGGTGTGAGCGTGGGAGACGACAACGAGTCGATGGAGCAGCTCCGCGAGCGACTGAGGCGGCTCGAGGCGGCTGTAGAGGCGACGGGCATCGGGCTCTGGGAGTGGGACGTCCGCTCGGGCGAACTCACGTGGAACGACCGCAACCGCGAACTGCTGGGCGTGGACCACGATCGGCCGCTCACCATCCAGGACTATCCGGGGATGGTGCATCCCGACGACCTCGAGCTCGTCCGCACGGCTTATCGCGAGGCGGTCGACCAGCCCGAGGGCTACATGCTGCTCTGCGAATACCGCACCGCGCCCGCCGCCGACGGCAAGTCGCGCTGGGTGCAACAGCGCGCGCGGGTGCTGAAGGACGCCGAGGGCGTCGCGCGCGTGGTGGGCGCGACGCTCGACATCACAGACCGCAAGACCGCCGAGGAGCGCCGCAGCCTGGTGCTGCGCGAGCTCGCCCACCGGGCCAAGAACGGCATCATGGTCATGATGACCATCGTCTCGCAGACGGCGCGCAACGCCGGCAGCGTGAAGGAGTTCGAGGCGGTGCTGACTGCGCGCCTGCAGTCGATGGTCGACAGCCAGGACCTAGTGACCCAGGTCTCGGGCCGCTCGCTGCCGCTGGGCGACCTCTTGGACCGGGCGCTGACGCCGTTCGACCCCGGACGGTTCGACGTGGGCAAGGGCGTGCGCGAGATCAACATCGCGAACGACATGGTCGTGGCGCTGGCCCTCCTGATCCACGAGCTGTCGACCAACGCGGTGAAGTACGGAGCGCTGTCGGCGCCGGCGGGACGGGTCAGGCTGACGATGAAGGCGGCCGAGGAAGGCCGGGCGCACCTGGAGTGGCGCGAGGTCGATGGCCCGACCGTGGCGGCGCCGACCAGCAAGGGCTTCGGCACGCGGCTGCTCGACATCTCGCTGCGCAACAACGACGGCCGGGTGGAGCCGCACTTCGACCCCGATGGCTTCCGCGCCGACATCCACTTCCCGATGGGTCGGGCCTGATCAACACCGCTCATCCCGGCATTCGCCGGGATGAGCGGAAAATTGAGTTAGCGTGGCGTCAGCTTGACGATCTTGCCGGCGGGGCCGCCCTGGAGGAGGTAGATCGCGCCGTCCGGGCCCTGGCGGATGTCGCGCCAGAAGGCGCCCGGCAGGTCCAGCCGCTCCTCGCCGACGACCCGTTCACCCTTGATCGTCAGCCGCGTGAGGTTGCCGCCGGGCAGGCCCTGGGGCTGCTGGCCGGCGACGAACAGGCTGCCCTTCCAGGCCGGGAAGGCGGAGCCCGTGTAGAAGAGCGCGCCCGCTGGGGCCACGACCGGGTCCCAGTAGTAGAGCGGCTGCTCCATGCCTGCCCGCTGGGTCTCGCCGCCCATGATCGGAGCCTTCGCCGGACCGTAGTTCACGCCGTACGAGATGGTCGGCCAGCCGTAGTTCCGGCCCTTGCGCGCTATGTTGATCTCGTCGCCGCCCTGCGGGCCGTACTCGATCGTCCAGAGCTCGCCGGTCTGCGGGTGCAGGGCGGCCGCCTGGATGTTACGGTGGCCGTACGACCAGATCTCGGGCTTTGCGCCTTCCTTGCCGACGAAGGGGTTGTCCTTCGCCGCCGTGCCGTCGGCGTTGAGGCGCACCACCTTGCCGATATGGTTGGACAAGTCCTGCGCCTGGGCCATGCCGACGTAGCGGTCGCCCTGGGTCACGAAGAGCTTGCCGTCGCGGCCCCAGACCAGCCGCGAGCCGAAGTGGGCCGGCGAGTTGATCCCCGGGCGCTGGTGGTAGATCGGCGTGAGGCCCTCCAGCTTGCCGTCGCCCAGCACGGCCTTGGCGACCGCGGTGTTGTTCGTGCCGTCGGCGTTGGGCTCGGCGTAGCTCAGGTAGATCGTGCGGCTCTTGGCGAAGTCGGGCGCGAGCACGACGTCGAGCAGGCCGCCCTGGCCGCGGTTCATGACCTCGGGCACGCCGGCCAGCGGCTCGGACAACGACCCATCCTTGCCGACGATGCGCAGCGCGCCCTGCCGCTCGGTCACCAGCAGCCGGCCGTCGGGCAGGAGGGCGATCGCCCATGGGAACTTCAGGCCCTGGGCCACGGTGGCCGTCTGGAACGCGACGCCCAGCTTCTGCTCCGGCGCCCGGGTCTGGCCCTCGAAGGCGGGCTTGTAGGGCGTGATCGGCGCGCGGGTCTCGACGCCCTGGGCCCCCTGGGCTTGGGCGGCGGCCCCGGCGGCGAGGGCGAGGATCAGGGCGGCGGCGGGAAACGGAGCGCGCATGGGGCGGCCTCACTCTGGGGTTGTCCGGCGTAGCTAGCGCGGCGGCGTGGTCGCGCAAAGTAGCACCGCGTGCAGCTCGGCTTTGGTGAGCGAAATTCAACGCTGCAGTGAAGACGCGCGCCTTTGCCACGCTCCCCCGCCGCTGTACCATTGCTTCGAATGGGAGACGTGCGGATGGCCTATACCCTTAACGTGAACGGCAAGGCGGTCAGCGCCGACGTCGACGGCGATACGCCGCTGCTCTGGGTCCTGCGGGACACGCTGGGCATGGTGGGCACCAAATACGGCTGCGGGGTCGCCGCCTGCGGGGCCTGCACGGTCCACGTGGACGGCCAGGCGATGCGCTCGTGCCAGATCCCCGTGGAGAGCGTGGGCAAGGCCAAGATCTCGACGATCGAGGGCATGGCGAAGAACGCCGTCGGCAAGAAGGTGCAGGCGGCCTGGATGGAGCTGGACGTGGCCCAGTGCGGCTACTGCCAGGCGGGCCAGATCATGAGCGCGACCGCGCTGCTCACGAAGACGCCCAAGCCCACCGACGCCCAGATCGACGAGGCGATGAACGGCAACATCTGCCGCTGCGCCACCTACGTCCGCATCCGCTCGGCCATCAAGCGCGCCTCCGGCCAGAAGGAGGTCTGAGCCATGACCTATCACGAAGTGAAGGCAAACCGCCGCCAGGTCCTGGTCTCCGTGTCCGCGACCGGCCTGACCCTCGGCTTCTCCCTGGCCGGTAACGCCCAGGCGCAGGACGAGGCCGTCAAGCCGCTGAACGCCTACGTCAGCGTCGCGCCCAATGGCGTGGTCACCATCACCGCCAAGAACCCCGAGGTGGGCCAGGGCGTGAAGACCATGCTGCCCATGCTGATCGCCGAGGAGCTCGACGTGGCGTGGGAAGATGTCCGCGTCGAGCAGGCCGACAACGACCCCAAGGCGTTCGGCCGCCAGTTCGCGGGCGGCTCGATGGCCACCCCGCTGCACTGGGACGAGCTGCGCCGCGTGGGCGCCGTGGCCCGCGCCATGCTGATCCAGGCGGCGGCGACCACCTGGAACTGCGGCCCCGGCGACTGCACGACCGACTCCGGCACGGTGATCCACAAGCCGTCGGGCAAGAAGCGGACGTATGGATCGCTCGCGATGGCGTGTGCGACGGTCACGCCGCCCGACCCCAAATCGCTGACGCTGAAGGACCCCAAGGCCTACCGCATCATCGGCAAGCCGACGGCGCAGTACGACGTGGCCAAGATCGTGACCGGCGAGCCGCTGTTCGGCATCGACGTGCGCCGGCCTGGCATGCTGTACGCCAGTATCGTCAAGGCGCCGGTGTTCGGCGCCAAGGTGGCCAGCGCCGACCTCGAGGCCGCCAAGTCGGTGAAGGGCGTGAAGAAGGCCTTCGTCATCGAGGGCGACCCCAACGGCCTGTTCCCGACGGGCGCGATCGGCCAGGGGCTGCTGCCCGCGGTCGTGGTCGTGGCCGACAGCTGGTGGGCGGCGAAGAAGGGTCGCGACAAGCTGAACGTGAAGTGGGCCGACCACCCGACGGCGACCCAGTCGTCCAAGGGCTTCGCCGAGCAGGCCGCGGCGCTGAACGCCGGCGCCCCGCAGCGCAACGCCCGCAACGACGGCGACGTGGCGGCGGCGCTGAAGGCGTCGGCCAAGACGGTGGAAGCGGCCTACAGCTACCCCTTCCTGAGCCACGCCAACCTCGAGCCGCAGAACTGCACGGCCGAGTTCAAGGACGGCAAGCTGGAGATCTGGGCGCCGACCCAGAACCCCGAGCCCGGCCGCCAGCTCTGCGCCAAGACCATGGGGCTCAAGCCCGAGGACATCACCATCCACATGATCCGCGGCGGCGGCGGCTTCGGCCGGCGCCTGGCCAACGACTACATGGTGGAGGCCGCCTGGGTGGCGCGTGAGGTCGGCGCGCCGGTCAAGCTGCTCTGGACCCGCGAAGACGACATGGCCCACGACCACTACCGGCCGGGCGGGTTCCACTTCCTGAAGGGCGGCGTGGACGCGCAAGGCAACCTGGTCGCCCTGCAGGACCACTTCGTCAGCTATTCGATAAACGGGGCCATCGCGCCCAGCGCCGGCATGGCGGCCACCGAGTTCCCGGCCCGCTTCGTGCCGAACGTGAAGTACGACGTCTCGATGATCCCGATGGGCATCCCCACCGGGCCGCTGCGGGCGCCGGGCTCCAACGCGCTGGCCTTCGTGTTCCAGTCCTTCATCGACGAGATGGCGCATGCGGCGGGCGCCGACCCGCTGGCGTTCCAGATCAAGCTCCTGGGCAACGAGGCCGTCGTTGGAACGCCGCCCGCCGCCTACGGCGCCGGGCGGATGCGCGGCGTGCTGAAGGCGGTCGGCGAGATGTCCGGCTGGGCGAACCGCGGCAAGCTGCCGAAGGGCGAGGGCATGGGCGTCGCCTGCTATTACAGCCACCAGGGCTACTTCGCCGAGGTGTGCCATGTGGCGGTGGCCGGCGACGGCTCCGTGAAGGTAAAGAAGGTCTGGGTGGCCGCCGACGTGGGCCACACGATCATCAACCCGCACGGGGCGCTGAACCAGGTCCAGGGCTCGGTGCTGGACGGCGTCTCCGAGGCGCTGCACCAGGCCATCACCATCGAGGGCGGGGCGACCCGGCAGTCGAACTTCACCGACTATCCGCTGATGCGGATCGCCGAGTCGTTCCCGGTGGAGGTGAAGTTCTTGAAGACCGAGTTCAACCCGACCGGCCTGGGCGAACCGGCCCTGCCGCCGGCGATCCCGGCGCTGACGAACGCCATCTTCGCGGCGTCGGGCAAGCGGGTGAGGAGCCTGCCGATCACGCCGGAGATGCTGAAGGCGTAGGGGCCGGACGTAGAGCCACCAAGCCAGCGGAGGCTCCGCCGTTTTGAACCGCGGAAGAACGCGGAAGGTGGCCGCTGCGCCTTCCGCGCCTTTCTGCGTTTTCCGCGGTTCCACTTCGAAGGCGCCTGCGCGGCGTCACCGCTTCCGTGCGTAGGTGAGGATCAGGGAGCCGACGTCGGTGGAGAGGCTTTCGACGAGGTCGAAGTCGCGGCGGGGGCCGGGGCCGAAGAAGCGCTTGCCGCCGCCCATCGTGTAGGGGGTCAGCATCAACCGGTAGTCGTCGATCAGGTCGGCTTCGGCGAGGCTTTGGGCGAGGTTTGCGCCGCCCAGGCAGATGAGGTCGGGTCCGGCCTCGGCCTTCAGCGCAGCGATCTGGTCGAGGTCCGTCAGCAGCTTGGCGTTCCAGCCGGGCTCGCCGGTCAGCGTCTTCGAGACCACGAACCGGGGCGCGCGGTTGTAGGCGACGGCGAAGTCGCCCTCGGCTGTCGTCCAGTACGCCTTCTGAAACTCGAAGCTGACGCGGCCGTAGATGAACGGCCCGCCGCTTTCCAGCGCCCAGCCGGACCACTTCTCAGCCACGTCGTCGGACCAGGGCGGCGGCACGAACTCGCCGTCGGGGCCGGTGGTGAAGCCGTCGAGGCTGATGACCTGGGAGAGGATCAGGTTGCGCATCGGGGAGGTCCTGCGGGTTGGGGTTCGCTACGATAACCGAGTTTGTATTTAAACCAGTTGCAGAAGACAAGCAGTTAAATTCCGAGCCTTGGGCTTGGCGTTCGCGCCCCCGTGCGCATGATGCGCCCCAAACAAGTGTTTGAAGGGTACGCCAGTGCAGACGCTGCTGATCGCCAACCGGGGCGAGATCGCGGTCCGGATCGCCCGGACGGCGGCCGAGATGGGGCTCTCGACGGTCGCCATCTTCTCGGAGGACGACGCGGCCTCGCTGCACACCAAGAAGGCCGATCGCTCGGTGGCGCTGACCGGCTCGGGCCCCCCGGCCTACCTCGACATCGAGCAGGTGGTCGCGGCGGCGAAGGGGGCCGGGGCCGACGCCGTGCATCCCGGCTACGGCTTCCTGTCGGAGAATGCGGCGTTCGCACGGGCCTGCGCGGCGGCGGGACTGACTTTCGTGGGGCCGACGCCGGAGACCCTGGAGCTGTTCGGCGACAAGGGTCGGGCGCGGGCGCTGGCGCAGCGGTGCGGCGTGCCGGTGCTGGCCGGGACCGACGGGCCGACGACGCTGGACGAGGCGAGGGCGTTCTTCGCGGCGAACGGCGCGGTGATGGTCAAGGCCGTGGCCGGCGGCGGCGGGCGCGGCATGCGCCCTGCGACCACGCTCGAGGAGCTGGAGCAGGCCTTCGAGCGCTGCGCCTCCGAAGCCAAGGCGGCGTTTGGCAACGGCGACCTCTACGTCGAGCGCTTCCTGCGACGCGCGCGGCACCTGGAGGTGCAGGTGGTGGGCGACGGCGAGAGCGTGGTCCACCTCTGGGACCGCGAGTGCTCGCTGCAGCGCCAGCGGCAGAAGGTGATCGAAATCGCTCCGGCCGACACCTTGCCCATGGCGGTGCGCGAGCGGCTGTTCGGCTACGGCGTGGCGCTGGGCCAGGCCGCCGGTTACCGCAGCCTGGGGACCATGGAGTTCCTGGTCGACGGCGACGAAGTCGTCTTCATCGAGGGAAATGCGCGCCTACAGGTGGAGCACACGGTCACCGAGGAGGTGACGGGCCTCGATCTCGTCCGCCTTCAGCTGCAGATCGCCGCCGGCCGCTCGCTGGCCGACCTTGCGCTCACCCAGGACCGCGTGCCCGAGCCGCGCGGCCATGCGGTGCAGGCCCGCGTGAACCTGGAGACCATGGCGGCGGACGGCTCGGCCCGGCCGGCCGGCGGGACGCTCGCGGTGTTCGAGCCGCCGTCGGGGCCCGGCGTGCGCGTCGACGGCTTCGGCTACGCTGGCTACCAGACGAGCGCGCGGTTCGACAGCCTGCTGGCCAAACTGGTCGTGCATGCGGGCGCAGGCGGCCTCAGCCGCGCCGTGGCCAAGGCCTACCGGGCGCTGTCGGAGTTCCGCATCGAGGGCTCGCCCACGAACATCGCCTTCCTACAGAACCTGCTGGCCTTGCCGGCGGTGGCCGCGGGTGACGTTCACACGCGCTTCATCGAAGAGCACATGGGCGAGCTGGCCCATCCTCCCGAGGCGCATCCCCGGCTCTATTTCGACGCCGCCGCGCGAGGCGCCGCGTCCGCCGGGCCGAAGCCGGCGCTGCAGGGACCGGCCGGGACCACGCCGTTGCGCGCGCCGCTGCAGGGCACGGTGATCGGACTGCAGGCCGCCGTCGGCGAGACGGTGCGCAAGGGCCAGGCGCTGATGGTCCTGGAAGCCATGAAGATGGAGCACGTGATCGCGGCCGAAGCGGCGGGCGTCGTCCGCGAGATCGCCGTGACGCCCGGCGAGACCGTCTTCGAGGGGGACCCGCTCGCCTTCGTCGAGGCGGCCGAAACCGACGAGGCCCTGGGCGAGGCCGAGCAGGCGATCGACCTCGACGCCGTCCGGCCGGATCTGGCCGAGGTCCTGGCGCGCCATCGCCTGACGCTCGACGCGGCGCGGCCCGACGCGGTGGCCCGGCGGCGCAAGACCGGCCAGCGCACGGCGCGGGAGAACCTGGACCACCTCTTCGATCCCGGCAGCTTCAGCGAGTTCGGTGCGATGGCGGTGGCTGCCCAGCGCCGGCGCCGCGATCTCGCCGACCTGCAGGTCAACACGCCGGCCGACGGCATCGTGGTCGGCGTCGGCGAGGTCAACGGCCAGCTGTTCGACGAGGGCCGCGCCCGCTGCGTGGGCCTGGCCTACGACTTCACCGTGCTGGCGGGGACGCAAGGGCACTTCAACCACAAGAAGACCGACCGGATCCTCGAGTTCGCCGAGCACTGGAAGGCGCCGATCGTCTGGTACACCGAAGGCGGCGGCGGGCGGCCCGGCGACGTCGACGGGGGCCAGCTGGCGGCTTCGTCGCTGGACACCACCAGCTTCACGACCTTCGCGCGGCTCTCGGGCCTGGCCCCGCGGATCGCCATCAACTCCGGCCGCTGCTTCGCGGGCAACGCCGTGTTCTTCGGCTGTGCGGACGTGACCATCGCCACCCGCTACTCGAACATCGGCCTGGGCGGTCCGGCGATGATCGAGGGCGGCGGCCTGGGCGTCTTCACGCCGGACCAGATCGGGCCCTCCGACGTGCAGTACGCCAACGGGGCCATCGACCTGCTCGTGGAGGACGAGGCGGCGGCGACCGAGGCGGCGCGGCAGATCCTGGGGATCTTCCAGGGCGCGGTGCGCGAGTGGCGCTGCGACGACCAGCGGCGGCTGCGCCACCTGATCCCCGAGAACCGGGTGCGAGCGTACGACGTGCGTGAGGTGATCCGCAGCCTGGCCGACACCGGAACCTGGCTGGAGCTCCGGGGCGGCTATGGCCGCGGCATGATCACGGGCTTCCTGCGCATCGAGGGCCGGCCGCTGGGGCTGATCGCCAACGACCCGCGCCACCTGGGCGGCGCGATCGATTCCGAAGGCGCGGAGAAGGGCGGCCGCTTCCTGCAGCTGTGCGACGCCTTCGACGTGCCGGTGCTGTCGCTGTGCGACACCCCGGGGTTCATGGTCGGCCCGCAGAGTGAGACCACCGCGGCGGTCCGGCGGGGCTCGCGGCTGTTCGTCACCGCCACCAGCCTGACGGTGCCGCTGTTCACCGTCGTGCTGCGCAAGGGCTACGGCCTGGGCGCCCAGGCGATGACCGGCGGCGACTTCTCGGCCTCGGCCTTCACCATCGCCTGGCCCACGGCGGAGTTCGGGCCGATGGGCCTGGAGGGTGCCGTGCGCCTGGGCTATCGCAAGGAGCTAAACGCCGAACCCGATCCCGCCGCCCGCGAGGCGCTGTTCCAGAAGCTGGTCGGGCGCATGTACCAAACCGGCAAGGCCATCTCGGTGGCCCAGGTGAACGAGATCGACGCCGTGATCGACCCGGCCGAGACCCGCGACTGGATCCTGCGCGGCATCAAGTCCTGCCCGCCGCGATCGCCAGGCGCCAAGGCGCGTTCGTTCGTCGACGTCTGGTGAGGCCGCGCTCGGCGGGGTAGCCATGGGCCATGGCTCTAGGCGTGGTGATCCTGACAGGCGGCGCATCGTCCCGCATGGGCGCGGACAAGGCGGCGCTGCTGTGGGGCGGACGGCGCGCCGTCGACCGGCTGGCGGACCTGGCGCGCGAACTGGGCGCCGCGGCGGTCTTGACCTCGGGC
>NZ_DASWTE010000445.1:0-2028 GCF_036402295.1 Phenylobacterium sp. | reverse complement strand
CACCACGGCCTTGGCGGTCACCGAGTGGTGCTCGCCGGTCATCCGGTCGACGAAGGTGACCCCCTTGGCCTTGCCGGCCTTGTCGAGGTCGACCTGGTAGACCAGCGCGTTGGTGCGGACGGTCAGGTTGTTGGTCGCCTTGGCGGGCGGGATCAGGACGGTGGTCGACTGGAAGTTCGCGCCGATCGAGCAGCCGCGGCCGCACGCCGTGGCGAACACGCAGACGTTCCGGCCCTCCATCGGCTGGGTGATGATCGCCCCGTGCATGGGGATCGTCGGGATGCCCATCGCCTTGAAGGCGCGCTCGTAGAAGATCTCGAAGGCCCGCGGCGGCGCCGTCGGCATCAGGCAGCCTTCGGGCGAGTCCGGGGTGTTCACCAGGTTGGCGGCGGGCGCGGCGCCGGTGACGCCGATCAGCTTCTCGGTCTTGTCGTACCAGGGCGCAAGGTCCTCGTACGAGATCGGCCAGTCGTAGCCCAGGCCGTCGCGGCTCTTCGGCTTGAAGTCGTAGGGCCCGAACCGCAACGAGATGCGGCCCCAGTGGTTCGTCCGCCCGCCCAGCATGCGCGGCCGCCACCAGGTGAAGGGCTCCGAGCCCTCGGCCACGGTGTAGGGCTCGTTCGGCACTTCCCACCCGCCGTCGACCGTGGCGTCGTAGAAGCCGAAGGGCTTGTCCGGGGTGCCGACACCGCGCAGGGGCGCTTGGGCCGGGATGTTGAACATCGGGGTCTCGGTCGTCGGGTCGTAGTCGCGCCCGGCCTCCAGCATCAGCACCTTCAGGCCCGATCGGGTCAGGTGGTAGGCGCTCATCCCACCGCCGGCTCCGGAACCGACGATGATCACGTCATAGGGTTCGGCCACACACCCCTCCGCGGCGAATGCAATCGTTTACACACTGGCGCCTGTTCGGGTCCGCGCCAAGTGCCGATTTCTTGGGCGTCAGGCGCCTGCGCGCAGGGCGTCCGCCAGCGCCGGCGCGCCGGGACCGATCACCAGGTGCAGCACGCCTCCCCGCCGGAAAACCCCCCGTACGCCGACGGCCTTGAGGGCGGCCTCGTCGATCTTCACGTTGGTCCTGATCGCCAGCCGCAGTCGGCTGTCGCACACCTCCAGCGAGCCGCGGTCCAGGCCGGGCAGGAGGGCGGCGAGGCGCGCAGCGTCGACCGTTGGCGCGGACGCAGGTGCACCTGCAGCAAGGTGGGCGCGGATCTCGCCGGCGACCTGGTCTGCCTGCGGTCCCAGCACCACCTGCAAGGCGTCGGCCGACGGGCGAACAATCCCGCGGGCGCCCAACGCCTTCAGCGCCGCCTCGTCGACCGCCGCCTGGTCGCGGACAGTCAGACGCAACCGGGTCGTACAGGCGTCGACGGCGGCGAGGTTCGCTGGACCCCCGAGCGCCAGCGCGAACGCCTCGCCGCGCGGGCGGGCGACGATCGGCGCGGCGGGCTCGGTTATGGCCTCCTCGCGGCCCGGCGTCCTCAGGTCGAACCGGCGGATCGCCCAGAGGAAGAGGCCGTAGTAGAGCGCGAAATAGGCGGCCCCGATCGGCAGCAGCAGCCAGGGCCGCGTCGCCTTGTTGAAGTTCAGCACATAGTCGAACAGGCCGGCCGAGAAGCCGAAGCCCAGCCGGACCCCCAGCGCGTCCATCCCCGCCATCGCGACGCCGGTCAGCACCGCGTGCACGGCGTAGAGCGCCGGGGCCAGGAACATGAAGCTGAACTCGATCGGCTCGGTCACGCCGGTCAGGAACGAGGTCAGCGCCAGTGACCCCAGCATCCCGCCGACCGCCTTGCGCCGCTCGGGCAAGGCCGTGTGGTACATGGCCAGGCAGGCGGCTGGCAGCCCGAACATCATCACCGGGAAGAAGCCGCTCATGAAGGCGCCCGCATTCGGATCGCCGGCGAAGAAGCGCTTCAGGTCGCCGGTGGCGCCGGCGAAATCGCCGAGCAGGAACCACACCACGTTGTTGAGGATGTGGTGCAGACCGGTGACGATCAGGATCCGGTTGAGCACGCCGTAGGCGAACAG
>NZ_DASWTE010000444.1:0-9240 GCF_036402295.1 Phenylobacterium sp. | reverse complement strand
ATAGGGCTGGGTGGGCGCGAGCCATTCGCCAGGCTGCGGGCCCTGCGGCACGCGCACCTCGACCACGCGGGTCAGCGGCTGGCCGGTGCGGCGGTCGAGCACGAAGATCTGGCCACGCTTGGTGAGCTGGACCAGCGCCGGCGCATGGCCACCCTTCACCGGGAAGTCGATCAGCATCGGCTGGGACGGGACGTCGTAGTCCCAGACGTCGTGGTGCACGGTCTGGAAGCGCCAGCGCTCGCGGCCCGTGGCGGCGTCGAGCGCGACGACCGACGAGGCGTACTTCTCCGACGCGACCGAGCGGTGCGAGCCCCAGTAGTCGGGCGTGGCGTTGCCGATCGGCAGGTAGACGAGGTTCAGGTCGCGGTCGTAGGCCGGCGTCGACCACATGTTGGGGGTGCCGCGGGTGTACGTCTGGCCCTCGGGCGGCAGCCTGGTGATCTCGTGGTTGCCGGCGTCCCAGGCCCAGGCCAGTTCGCCGGTGCGCACGTCAAAGGCGCGGACCACGCCCGACGGCTCCTGGAGCTCCTGGTTGTCGGCCACCCAGCCGCCGATGATCACGACGTCGCCGGCGACCGTGGGCATCGAGGTCTGGAAGTAGAAGCCGCGCTTGATGGGGCCGATGCCCTGGGTCAGGTCGACGACCCCGTCCTTGCCGAAGCCCGGGCAGCGCTGGCCGGTGTCGGCGTCGAGCGCGAAGAGCTGGGCGTTGATGGTCGAGGACAGGATGCGCTTGCGGCAGAGCGGGCCGGCCGGCGCGGGCGCCGCGGCGGTCTGCACGGCCTTCGGAGCGGGGGTGGCGGCCTTCGGCGCCGGCGCCTTCGCGGCGGGCGCGGCCTTGGCGGGGGGAGCCGCCTTCGCCGGGGGCTGAGCGCCCCTGGCCGGGGCGGCGACCGGGCTGGGCACGCCGGCGACGGCGACCTTGGGCTGGGTCCCGTCCCAGTAGCCGACGCCGCGGCAGCGGTTCCAGAAGAACGGCTTCACCTTGGGATCGTGGCGCCACTTCTCCTTGCCGGTGTCGGCGTCGACCGCGATCACCACGTTGGTGGGCGTGCAGACATAGACGGTGTCGCCAACCATCTGCGGCGTGTTCTGATCCTGGTTGCCGCGGTGGGGCGTCTCGCCGGTGCGGAAGGTCCAGGCGACCTTCAGCTCGTCGACGTTCTCGCGGTTGATCTGATCGACCGGCGCGTAGCGGGCGCCGCCGGGATCGCGGCCGTACGAGCGCCAGTCCGAGGTCTGCTCGGCCGCCGGCGCGTTGGCGCGGACCTGGGCGGGGACCGCCGCCTGGCCCCAGGTGTAGGTGGACGGGATCGCCGCCCCCAGCGTTCCGACCATGACCACCGCGAGCACCGCCACGGCGAGCGCCGATTGCATGCGCAGGAGCCCCTTGGGCGCCGTGGGGATGACCAGCAGGATGAACAACCCGAGCACCGCCGGCGCGAAGAGCCGCGGCAAGAGTGGCCAGAACTGGAAGCCGCCTTCCCAGAGGCCCCAGACCAGGGTGACCGCCAGGGTCGCGGCGTAGACGAGGCCGGCGGCCGGGTGGCGGCGGACCAGCATCACCCCGCTGGCGATGATGGCCGCGCCGGCGAACAGGTAGTAGGGCGAGCCGCCGAGGTAGATCAGCCAACCGCCGCCGCCGAGGATCGCCACGCCCACGAGGGTGACCAGCGCGCCGCCGACCGCCGCCCAGATCCGAGCGGGCCAGCCCGCCGCCATGTCCGACGCCATCCGTCTCCCCCGGGAACTCTCTTGGGGCGCGACCTTAGGCAGAATCGGCGCCCCTATGAAGTAGGCTGGACCCGGCGGGCGCGGCGCGCGAATATCGTACGCACTCTTCGAAAAATCCAGGCTGGGGAAACGCCGATGACGAGACGCATGCTGGCCACGCTCGCGATGGGGGCCGTGCTGGGGATGGGCGCCGGGCAGGCGCAGGCCCAGGCGCCGGCCAAGAACGACTATTCGAAGCCCGACGCCTGGCTGTGCTGGCCGGGCAAGGCGGGCGACGCCTGCTCGGTGGACATGACCGCCACGGTGGTGAACGCCGACGGGTCGACGGCCGTGGAGAGCTTCAAGGCCGACGCGAAGGCGCCCATCGACTGCTTCTACGTCTACCCGACGGTGTCGACCGATCCGGGCGTGGTCTCGGACATGACGGCCAACGCCGAGGAGTTGAACGTGGTGCGCCAGCAGCTGGCCCGCTTCGGCTCGAAGTGCCGGATCTTCGCGCCGCTCTACCGCCAGTTCACGTTGACGGCGCTCAGGGCCATGGTGGCCGGAACGCCCCTGCCCGGCGCGACCGACCCGGGCGTGCGGCAGGTGGGCTACAACGACGTGGTCGACGCCTGGAACTATTACCTGGCCCACGAGAACAAGGGCCGCGGCGTGGTGCTGATCGGCCACTCCCAGGGCTCGGGCCTGCTGCAGCGGCTGATCCCGGCCGAGATCGAGGGCAAGCCGGTCCAGAAGCAAGTGGTTTCGGCGCTGATCCTGGGCTCGAACCTGGGCGTCGAGAAGGGCAAGGACACCGGGACGTTCAAGACGATCCCACTCTGCAAGTCGGCCCGCCAGATCGGCTGCGCCATCAGCTACGTGACCTTCCGCGACACCATGCCGCCGCCGGGCAACAGCCGGTTCGGCAAGATGCAGGTGGCGACGATGGAGGCGGCCTGCACCAATCCGGCGGCGCTGGCCGGCGGCAAGGCCGAGCTGAAGGCCTACCTGTCGAACACGGCGAACATCGCGAGCTCGGCGGCGCCCCCGCCGACCTGGGTGAAGGATAAGCCCAATCCGAAGACGCCGTTCGTCACCCTGCCGAGCCTGATCACCGGCCAGTGCGTCTCGAAGGACGGGTTCAGTTACCTGGAGGCCCAGGTGAACGCCAACCCGGCCGACCCGCGCACCGACACCATCAACGGCGACGTGGTGGGTCCCGGCGGCGTGGTCGCCAAGGACTGGGGCCTGCACCTGATCGACGCCAACATCGCCATGGGCAACCTGGTCGACGTGGTCGGCGAGCAGGCGAAGGCTTACGCGGGCAGAAAATAGAACCGCGGAAAGGCGCGGAACGCGGAAGGGCTTGCGTCGCCTTCCGCGTCCTTCCGCGTTTTCCGCGGTCTGAGTCCTAGCGTCCGGTCAGCTTGCGCCCGGCGAAGATGCCGAGGGCCAGGAAGATCAGGAAGCCGATGACGGCCAGGAAGAACAAGAGCTTGGCGATGCCCGCCGCAGCGCCGGCGATGCCGCCGAAGCCGAGCGCGGCCGCCACGATGGCGACGATTGCGAAGATCAGGGCCCATTTCAGCATGTGAGGTCTCCTCGGAAATCCCTTGCGGCCTGCAAACGCCGGCATGGCCGCGCTGTTCCGACTGGCGCCAAATCCTTGTTTCCCCCCAAGCCTCGCGGGAGCGAGGCCCGTCACTTTTGCTAGGTTGAGCGAAACCCTTGGTTTGCGCGGCGTGAGCCCTGATCTAAACCGGCAGCGATGGCGAAGAACCCGGAAAGCCCCCTCGAGCCCTTCAAGCGTGCGCTGGCGCACGCGGCGCGATCGCTCGCCGAGACCCCGGACCTGGAGATCGTCTACTCGGGCGAGGGCCCGCAGCTGTCGGGCAATCGCGCCGTGCTGCCGCACCCGCCGCGTGACCTGACCCCCGAGGACGCCGCCCGCATCCGCGGCCTCGCCGACCAGATGGCGCTGCGCATCGCCCACCACGACCCGGCGGCGCACGCCAAGACCCGGCCGCACTCCGGCGGCGGCCAGCCGATCTACGACGCCCTGGAGCAGGCCCGCATCGAGGCCATCGGGGCCACCGCCATGGGTGGCGTGCGCAGCAACCTGCGCGCGGTGATGGACCACAGCTGGTCGCGGCGCGTGTTCAACGAGGTCGAGGCCATGGCCAACCCGCCGCTGGCGGAGGTGGTCAGCCTGATGGTGCGCGAGCGCCTGACCGGGGAGCCGCCACCCGCCATGGCCCGCGCCCTGGTCGAGATGTTCCGCGGCGAGGTCGAGGCCAAGGCCGGCCCCGACCTCGACCGGCTGGAGGGCAACCTCCACGACCAGAAGGCCTTCGCCCGCGTGGCCCGCGCCATCATCCGCGACCTGGAGATGGGCGACGACCTGTCGGACGCGCCCGACGAGCCCGACGACGACGCCGAGGGCAGCGAGGAGGGCGATCCCGACGCCTCCGACAAGGACGACGACGGCGAAGGCGAGAGCCAGTCGCCGCAGCAGTCGGCGATGGACGACGACGAGACCCAGTCCCGCGAGGCCGAGGACGCCGACAGCCAGATGATGCAGTCGGAAGAGGACCCCAACGCCGACGACACGGACGAGCCGCCGGAAATGGGCGACGGCGAGCAGCCCGCGCGGCCGGACCCGTCGGGCGACAACCGGGCGGTCACCTACAAGGTCTTCACCACCGGCCACGATGAGGTGGTGGCGGCAGAAGAGCTCTGCGACCCCGAGGAGCTGTCGCGGCTGCGCGCCTACCTGGACCAGCAGCTGGCCAGCGTGTCGAACGTGGTCTCGCGCCTGGCCAACCGGCTGCAGCGCAAGCTCTTGGCCCAGCAGAACCGCGCCTGGAGCTTCGACCTCGAGGAGGGCATCCTCGACACCTCGCGGCTGACCCGCGTGATCACCGATCCGACCGCGTCCCTCGCCTTCAAGGAGGAGGAGGACACCGAGTTCCGCGACACGGTGGTGACCATCCTGATCGACAACTCGGGCTCGATGCGCGGTCGCCCGATCATGGTGGCCGCCGTCTGCGCCGACATCCTGGCGCGCACGCTCGAGCGCTGCGGGGTGAAGACCGAGATCCTGGGCTTCACCACCCGGGCCTGGAAGGGCGGCAGCTCGCGGGAGGACTGGCTGAAGGCCGGCAAGCCCGCCCAGCCGGGCCGCCTGAACGACCTGCGCCACATCGTCTACAAGGCCGCCGACGCGCCCTGGCGGCGCTCGCGGCGCAACCTGGGCCTGATGATGCGCGAGGGCCTGCTCAAGGAGAACATCGACGGCGAGGCGCTGATCTGGGCGCACCACCGGCTGATCGGCCGGGCCGAGGCGCGGCGTATCCTGCTGGTGATCTCGGACGGCGCGCCGGTGGACGACTCGACGCTGTCGGTGAATTCCGGCCATTACCTGGAGCGCCACCTTCGCGAGGTGATCACCGAGATCGAGGCCAAGAGCCCGGTGCAGCTGATCGCCATCGGCATCGGCCACGACGTGACCCGCTACTACAAGAACGCCGTGACCATCGTGGACGTGGAGCAGCTGGCCGGCGCCATGGTCGAGCAGCTGGCCGACCTGTTCGACGAGGAGGTCCGCAAGGTCACCCGCCGCAACGCCAACCTGCTCAGCGCGCCCCCGAACACCCAGGGGCCGCAGGGCGGCGGCGGCATGCGCCGGTCCACGTTCAAGGAAGTCCGGAGGGCGACCGCTTGAGGCGGCGGGCGGGGCTGCTGGCGGCGCTGTCGCTTGCGGCCTGCGCACCGCAGGTTCCCGACCGATTGCCCACCGCCCCCCTGCCCTACGGCGCCGGGATCTCGATCACCGCCGAGCCGGCGGGCCCCGCGCCCGGGACGACGATGGCGCCGGGCTGGGCCTTCGCGGGCGGCTACAAGCTGAATTCCGCCGAGACCTCGCGGCTGCACGGCCTGTCCGACATCAAGGTGTGGCCCGACGGCCGGCTGCTGGCGGTGGGCGACCAGGGCGACCTCCTGGAAGCGCGCCTGACCTTCGACGCCAAGGGCTGGCTCGCGGGCGTGGCAGACGCTACGCTCAAGCCGGTGCTGGGCGAGGACGGGCAGCCGATCACCAGCCAGGGCGACCGCGAGTACGACGCCGAGGGAATCGCCGAGTTCCCCGACGGGAGCCGGCTGATCAGCCTCGAGCAGCACGACCGGGTGTACTTCTATCCGAAGGGCCAGACGACGCCGCGGCCGGCGCCGATGCCGGGGATCAGTATCGTCTTCAACAAAGGTATGGAGGCGCTGGCCGCCTGGCCCGCCGGCGGGGCCGACGGATACCTGCTGGGTGTCGAGGGCACGGGCGAGGTCTTCCGGTGCCGAGTCACGGGCGCCTGCACCGCCTACGGACGGGTCGACCTGGAAGGCCTGGAGCTGACGGCGCTGGCGCCTTTGCCGACCGGCGGCGTCGCCTACCTCCTTCGCGGCTACAACCCGCTCGCGGGCAACCGCATCATCATCAAGGTCATCGGCGCCGACGGCCGCGAGGTCGACCGCCTGCAGATCGCCCGGCCGCAGGTGGTGGACAATTTCGAGGGCCTGGCGGCGGTGAAGCGGGGCGACGGCGTGCGCTTCTACCTGCTCTCGGACGACAACTTCAACTCGACCCAGCAGACGCTGCTGTTCGCGGTGGATTGGACGCCGCCCCCCTAAGGACGAGGGCGCCCTATTTGGGCCCCTAACCTCCCCCGCAAGCGGGTGAGGTTTGAGAAAAGAAAAGGCCGCCCTTTCGGGCGGCCCTCTCGGAACGACACTCTTGTAAGCGCTTAGGCGGCCGCTTGTTCGGCCAGCTTCGCCTTCACCTGGCGCTTGATCTTCAGGGCCTTGGACGACAGCACCTCGTCCTTCGCCTTCAGGAGCACGACGTCGAGGCCGCCCTTGAAGTCGAGGGTGCGCAGCGCCGCGTTGGTGATACGCAGGCTGAAGGTCTGGCCCAGCGCGTCCGACTGGACGGAGGCGGCGACCAGGTTCGGCATGAACCGGCGCTTGGTCTTGATGTTCGAGTGGCTCACGTTGTGGCCGACCATCGGCCCGACACCCGTGAGTTCGCAGCGGCGCGACATGGCGAGACTACCTTAGCAAGAAGCTGGGCTTCGCAAGAAACAGGGACGCGACGGGTTTGAGGTCCCGCGCGAAGAGCGGGCGATGTAGAGGAAGGGCCCGCTCGCGTCAAGGTGAGCCGCGCAGGAAGCCGATCCGCCGCAGTCTAAGGCGAAGCTTCGTAGTGCCGGCGCGCGACTCAGCTACAATATGTCGTAGGGAACGAAAGCTGAATCGGTGCGAGTCAGTGATTCGGCCATGATTCGTTTCGCCCACGTTCCCGGGTTCCCGCGCGCGCCGTTAAGCTCTGCTGCTGACGCCTAGTCGGCGGTGGCAAGGACCGTCGTGGGCTCCACCGGGCGGTATTCGGCGGTGATGATCTTCTGGGCGTCGATGCGGACGCCGCGACGGTCGATCACCTCGAGGTGCACGTGGTCGGTCATGCCGCCCGGGTACTTGCGCTGCAGCGACCGGGCTGTGCCGATCGGCTTGCCCATGGCCACGGGTTCGCCGACCTCGACCTTGGGGTTCACGTAGAACACACGGGCGGCGATGCGCAGCGCCGGGTTGGTGACCTCGACGAACTTCAGGTTGGCGTCGCCGGAGTAGGCGTAGCCGATCTTGGTGACATAGCCCGAGATGGGCGAGGCGACGGGCTGGCCGGCCTTGGCCACGTAGTCCACGCCCTCGTGGCGGCGCGAACCGCCGTCGCGACGGGCGCCGAACTCGCCCTCGCCATAGGCGTCCTCGCCGCGCGGCGCCTGGCCGGTGGGATTGCAGATGTCGGCGCGGCCGTCGCCGTCGAAGTCCTCGCCCTTCCAGACCAGCTCCAGCGGGGCCGGCGCAGGCGCCTCGGGGGCGACCACGGACACGGCCTGCTCGACGGCGGTCGCGACGACGGCGCGGTGCTCGGGCTGGCTCAGGGGGGCGGCGGCTGCGGCGGTGGCCGCTGCGCAGCCGATCGCGGCGATGATGATCAGAGGCCGCTTTTCGGCCAACTCACGGAGACGCGCACGGACGCCCGACTTCATCCGGAACCCTTCACTCAAAAATGCGCCCTCGCCGGACTGTCGCCGGTCTTTCGAGGCGGTTTGACTGGAACGCCGCGCGATTGGGGGGACGCGGCTATGGTTAAGGGTCCTGGCGTCGGACCGCGGCGGAAAATGGGCGAACGCGGTAAACAAACCATGTGGCGGGTCGCCGCGCCCAGGGAACCCGCGTCGGATTGCGCCGTTACGCCGCACGTGTTACTAACTGGCCGGTCAGTTATTTAGAGTCAGGCTAGAGATGGACGCAGGCGCTCCCAAGTTCCGCAGACGCAAGGCCGACCGGCCCGAGGAGATCGTCAACGCTGCGCTAGCGGTGTTCGCGGAGAAGGGCTTCGCGGCGGCCAAGCTGGAGGACATCGCCCGTCGCGCCGGCGTGTCGAAGGGCGCGGTCTACCTCTACTTCGAGACCAAGGAAGAGGTGTTCCGCGCCGTCGTGGAGCGCGCGATCTCGCCCAACATCGGCATGATCAAGGCCATGGTCGCGGCCCATCCCGGTCCGCTCGCCGACCTGCTGCGCGGCGTCACCGGCCACATCGCCGGCGTCGTCGAGACCACGCCGCTGGGCGGGGTGATCAAGATGGTGGTGGGCGAGGCGCGGAACTTCCCCGAGATCGCCCGGGTCTGGCACGACGAGCTGATCACCCACGCGCTGGGCGCCATGACCGCGGCCATCGAGGCCGCCCAGGCGCGCGGCGAGGTGAAGCCGGGCGACCCGCGCACCTATGCGCTGCAGGTGATCTCGCCGCTCTTGGTGGGCGTGCTGTGGCGCGAGACCTTCGTGCCCGTCGGCGCCCAGCCGTTCAACCTGCCGGCCCTGCTCCACCAGCACATCGACACCCTGCTGTGCGGGATGCTCACCGAAGGAGCCCGCGCATGAAGCGCCCGCCCGTTCTCGTCGTGGGCCTGCTGGCCGCCGCGGCCGTCACCGTAGGCCTGATCATCTGGATCCCGCGGATGGGCCAGACGAAGACCCTGTCCGGCTACATCGAGGCCGAGCCGCTGTACCTCGCCGCCCCGGTGGCCGGGACGGTGCGCGTGGTGCACGTGGCGCGCGGGCAGGAGGTGGCTGCGGGCCAGCCGCTGTTCGTGGTCGACCCGGCCCAGGTGCGCGCCCAGTACGACCAGGCCGCCGCCGAGGCCCGGGCCGCCGAGGCGCAGGCGCAGGACGCGCGCAAGGGCCAACGACCGCTGGAGCTGGCGGTGTTCGAGGCCAACATCGCTGCCGCCGAAGCCCGCGCCCGCGACGCGCACGCGGACCTGCGCCGCGTCCAGCCGCTGGTGCGCCAGGGCTGGTATGCGCCCGCCCGCCTGGACGATGCGCGGTCCGCCGCCGACGCGGCCGACGCCCAGGTGCGGGCCGCGAAGCGCCAGCGCGACGCCGCCACCCTGGGCGCGCGCCAGGACCAGG
>NZ_DASWTE010000443.1:0-3163 GCF_036402295.1 Phenylobacterium sp. | reverse complement strand
CGATCTGGACGGCGCTGTCGCTGCTGGTCCACCTCGCCCAGCTGCTCCAGGCGCTGGCCACCCCGCGCGAGCGGGTGGTCTCCTGGCTGTCGCGTTGATCCGCGCCGGCCTCATCTGGAACCAGCACAGCCACCGCAACCGCGGCTCGGGCGGCCCTGCGCCGCTGCCCGAGGACGTCATCGACATCGTGCCCGAGCAGCCCAGCCACCTGATGGCGGGCCTGAAGCGACTGGCCGGCGACGGCGTGGAGCTCGTGGTCATCGACGGCGGCGACGGCACGATCCGCGAAGTCCTGACCCGCCTGCCCGAAGCCTATGGCGGCAAGCTGCCCCGGCTGGCGGTCCTGCCGAACGGCAAGACCAATGCGCTCGCCCTCGACATCGAGACGCCCCTCGGGACCACGCTGGAGGACATCCTGGCCTCAGTGGAGGCCGGCAAGCCCACGAAGCGCCGCCAGTGCCTCGAGATCGTGCGCGGGGACTGCGAGGCTCCCGAGCGGCGCGGCTTCCTGTTCGGCATGGGCGCCTTCGTGCGCGCCACCAAGCTGGCGCAGAAGGCCCATGGCAAAGGCTTCTTCGACAACGCCGCGGTCGGGGTGACGATGGTGGGCGCCCTGGCGCGCACTGTGCTCGGCGGGGCCGGCGACCGCTGGCGGCGAGGCGAGCCGGCCATGCTCTCGTACATGGGGCCGGAGGCGACCCGCCGCTTCCTGGTGATGGCTTCGACGCTCAAGCGCTTCCCGATGGGCTTCAAGCCCTATGGCGAGCCGCGGGAAGGGCTGAAGGTGCTGACTGTGGATGCTCCGCCGCGGCGGCTGCTGACGGCGCTTCCGCGCATCATCCGCGGCGACGACACGCCGTGGCTGGCCGAGCACGGCTATCGGCGCGACGACCTCGCGTCCTTCGGGATCGCCTGGGAGGGCGACTTCGTGCTGGACGGCGAGCCGTACAAGGGCGGCGACCTCACGATCCGCCAGGGGCCGTCGCTCGAGTTCGTGATCCCGTGAGCGCGCTCTCGGCCCTGATCGAGGCCGAACTGGCGAGCCCGGCGCCGCCGGCGGTGGTGGAACTGGCGCAGGCCCTGGCCGATCCGGAGCGGGACGCGGCGGTCCTCTACTACGGGTCCACGCTCAGGACCGGCGACCTCTCCGGCATCCTGGACTTCTATCGGCTCACCCGGCGGCCGCACCGCCGCGGCGTCCACGGGCTGGTCGAGCGGCTGCTCTGGCCCGAGGTGAGCTACCACGAGGTCGAGACTTCGGCGGGCCGGCTGCGGGCCAAGGTGGCGACCTTGCCGCTGGCGACCTTCCACAAGGCCGCCGCGGGCCGGACGCTGGACACCACCATCTGGGCCCGCTTCGTGCAGCCGACGCAGCTGGTGTGGAGCGCGGACGCGGACGCTGCGGCGGAAGCGGCCCGCGCTGTCGAAGAGGCGGTGGTCACGGCCTGTCGCTATGCCGCCGCCCTGGGACCGGAGAGCGGTCCGGCGGAGGCGTACTGGCTCGCCCTGTTCCGCAAGACCTATGCGGCCGAGTTCCGCATGGAGACGACGAACCGCGCCGACACGGTCATCGCGGCCGGAGCCGAGCGCTACGCCGCGGTCCTGCCCGCGGCCTGGGCGGCCGGCGGCGTGGCGTTCGAGCGGGCCGTCGAGGGGCTGCGGCCGGCGAAGCGCGGCCTGCCGGGCTGGACGCTGCCGAACCTGATGGGCAAGCCGCTGAACGTCGCGCGGATCCTGAAGGCGGCCTTCACCTTCGACGGGGCGGCCCGCTACGCGGCCTACAAGGTCGAGCGGCACACGGGGATCGAGATCGCGGTCACGCCCTTCCGCGAGCGGCATCCGTTCCTGGCGGCGCCCGGCGCGTGGCTCGAGCTGCAAAAACGCCGCCGCGAGATGGCCCGCGCCGGCGCCTTGAAAGGAAAGTAGCGGTCCGCTCCTTACGCCGAGGCGCGGCGCGTACGCTTGAGCAGGCCGTACTCGAGGCCGAGGCGCTCGAAGATGTCCAGCACCGCGTCGATCTGCTCGGGCGTGTGGGCCGCGCTGACGCTGGAGCGCAGCAGCGACTTGTTCTCGGGCGTGGCCGGCGGGATCGCCAGGTTCAGGTAGACGCCGTTGGCGAGCAGGGCGTTCCACATCATCACCGCGGTGGCCTGGTCGGGCATCACGACGGCGGTGATCGGGCTGGCGTGCGGGCCGACCGCATAGCCCATGTCGCGCAGGCCGTCGTAGAGGCGGTCGGCGTTGGCGGCCAGGCGGACGCGCAGGTCCTTGTCGGTCTCCAGGCGCTCGAGCGCCTTCAGGGTCGAGGCGATCACGGCCGGCGGCAGCGAGGCGGTGAACATGTAGGGCCGGCTGACGATGCGCAGCAGGTCGAAATTGTCCTCGTTGGAGACCAGGAAGCCGCCCACGGCCCCCAGGCTCTTGGAGAAGGTGCCGACGATGAAGTCGACGTCGTCCTCGACGCCGGCGGCCTCGGCCAGGCCGCGGCCCTTCTCGCCCAGGACGCCCATGGAGTGGGCTTCGTCCACCAGCAGGTAGGCGCCCATTTCCTTCTTGATCGCCACCATCTCCTTGAGCGGGGCGACGTCGCCGATCATCGAGTAGATGCCCTCGACGACGATCAGGCTGCCCTTGGCGTCGGCGCCCATGCGGCGCAGGCGCTTGGCGAGGTCTTCCGGGTCGTTGTGGCGGAAGCGGATGACCTCGGCGCCCGAGAGCTTGGCCGCGTCATAGATCGAGGCGTGGCTGTCGGCGTCGAGGATCAGGTGGTCGCCGCGGCCCACGAGGCCGGAGATGCCGCCCAGGTTCGCCTGGTAGCCGGTCGTGAAGACCATGGCGTGCTTGCGGCCGTAGAACTTGGCCAGCGCCGTCTCCAGCGCGGTGTGGCCGGCAAAGGTGCCGTTGGCGAAGCGCGAGCCCGTGGTGCCCGTGCCCCACTGGCGCACGGCGTCGGCCGAGGCTTCGATACAGGCCGGATCGAAGGTCAGGCCCAGGTAGTTGTTCGTGCCCAGCAGGATGACCTGCTTGCCGTCCAGCATGCCTTCGGTCGGCGACAGGACCGCATCGAATCGAACGGCGGAGGGATCGGCGCCCGCAGCGCGGATACCGTCCAACGGGGCGCGATAGCCCAGGTGCTTGTCGAGCAGCCCCATCCTTAAGCCTT
>NZ_DASWTE010000442.1:0-5102 GCF_036402295.1 Phenylobacterium sp. | reverse complement strand
GTACGACCAGTACGTGAACCTGCGCCCCGCGCGCCTGATGCCCGGGATCGCCAGCCCGCTGGCCGGCCGCAAGCCCGGCGACATCGACTTCTGGATCGTGCGCGAGAACACCGAGGGCGAGTACTCCTCGGTCGGCGGCCGGATGTTCCCCGGCACCGAACGCGAGGTGGTGATCCAGGACACGGTGATGACCCGCGTCGGCGTCGACCGGGTGCTGCGCTATGCCTTCGAACTGGCGAACCGCCGGCCGGAGAGGCACCTGACCTCGGCCACCAAGTCCAACGGCATCTTCATCACCATGCCCTACTGGGACGAGCGTGTCGCGGAAGTGGCCACGCGCTATCCGGACGTGCGGTGGGACAAGTACCACATCGACATCTTGACCGCGCAGTTCGTGCTGAACCCGGAACGATTCGACGTCGTGGTGGCTTCCAACCTGTTTGGCGACATCCTCTCGGACCTGGGCCCCGCCTGTACGGGGACCATCGGCGTCGCCCCCTCCGGCAACATCAACCCCGAACGCACGGCGCCCTCGCTGTTCGAGCCGGTGCACGGCTCGGCGCCCGACATCGCCGGCCAGGGGATCGCCAATCCCGTCGGGCAAATCTGGTCGGCGGCGATGATGCTGGACCACCTGGGAGAGCCGGCGGCCGCCGCTTCGATCATGCGCGCCATCGAGACCGTGTTGACCCAGCCCAAGCTGCGGACCGCCGACCTCAAGGGAAGCGCCGACACCGTCACCTGCGGCAAGGCGATCGCCGAGGCCCTTGAAGCATAATCTGCCGCGGACGCCGGAAAAACGCCGCGACGTTCTCTCGCGCGGTCGCACGACGGCCGATCCGCACGCTGCGTCTCGCCTAGCCTTGCGGCAGCGAGGAGACGGGCGAATGCCACTGCCGAACCCCATCAGGTCCAACCGATCGCTCCAGGAACTGGACCGCGACCACCTGATCCATCCGGTCAGCGCCTACCGCGCGCACGAGGCGCGGGGCGTGACGGTGCTCGAGTCGGGGCGTGGGATGTGGCTCACCGACGGCGATGGCCGTGAGCTGCTGGACGCCTTCGCCGGTCTCTGGTGCGTGAACGTCGGCTATGGCCAGGAGAGCATCGTGCAGGCCGCGGCCGAACAGATGCGCCGGCTGCCCTACGCGACCGGCTACTTCGACTTCGGCAGCGAGCCCGCCATCCGGCTCGCGCAGCGGCTGGCCGAGCTGGCCCCGCCTGGGCTGGAGCGGGTCTACTTTACGCTCGGCGGTTCGGACGCCGTGGACTCCGCGATCCGGTTCATCGTCCACTACTTCAACGCGCTCGGGAAACCGTCGAAGAAGCAGTTCATCGCCCTCGAGCGCGGATACCATGGTTCGTCCAGCCTCGGCTCGGGTCTGACGGCGCTGCCGGCCTTCCATCGCAATTTCGACGTGCCGCGCGCTTGGCAGCATCATCTGCCGTCCCCCTATCCGTACCGCAGCGAGCTCAGCGACGAGGCCCTGATCGCCCGCTCGGTGGCGCAGCTGCGTGCCAAGGTGGACGAGTTGGGCGCCGACAACGTCGCGGCCTTCTTCTGCGAGCCGATCCAGGGCTCGGGCAGCGTGATCGTCCCGCCGAAGGGCTGGCTCAAGGCGATCCGCGACACCTGCGCCGAACTCGGCATCCTGTTCGTCGCCGATGAAGTGATCACCGGCTTTGGCCGGACAGGCCCGATGTTCGCCTGCGAGGACGAGGACGTTGCGCCCGACCTGATGACCGTCGCCAAGGGCCTGACCGCGGGCTACGCACCGATGGGCGCGGTGCTGATGTCGGAGGCGGTCTATTCGACCATCGCCGACGCGGCGCCCGACGCGCCCGTGGGCCACGGGTTCACCTACTCGGGCCATCCGGTCAGCGCCGCCGTGGGCCTGGAGGTGCTGCGCCTCTACACCGACGGCGGGATCCTCGCGAACGCGCGGTCCGTCGCGCCGCGTTTCGCCGCGGGTCTCGCCCGGCTGGCCGAGCACCCGATGGTCGGCGACACGCGCGGCCGAGGCCTGCTGGGCGCCATCGAGCTGGTGGCCGACAAGGTCACCAAGCGCCCGTTCGACCCGGCGCTGAAACTGCCCGATCGCCTGTTCGCCGGCGGCTATGGCAATGGCGTGATCTACCGGGCGTTCGGCGACGCCACCATCGGCCTGGCGCCTGCGCTCTGCTGTTCGGCGGCGGAAATGGATATGATCTTCGAGCGCATAGGAAGGACACTGGACGCATTGCTCGAAGAGCCTGACATTCGAGCGGCGTTGGCATAACGCCGGGCCCTCAATGAATTCGCCGAAGCTCGATCGCATCGACCTCAAGATCCTGGCCCAGCTCCAGAAGACCGGGCGGATCACCAACGTCGAGTTGGCCGACGCGGTCGGCCTGTCGCCCAGTCCCTGCCTGACGCGGGTCAAGCGGCTGGAGCAGGCGGGATTCATCACCGGCTACGGCGCGCAGATCAATCTGCACAAGCTGGGCGAGTTCCTGACCGTCTTCACCGAAGTGACCCTGCAGGACCACAAGAGCACCGACTTCGCCCGCTTCGAAGCGAAGATCCGGACGGTGGACGAGATCATCGAGTGCCACCTAGTCAGCGGCGGCTACGACTATCTCTTGAAGTTCGTGACCCCGGGGGTGAGCCACTACCAGGCCCTCATCGAGTACCTGCTCGAGAGCAACATCGGGATCGAGAAGTACTTCAGCTACATCGTCATCAAGTCGCCCTTCATCAAGACGCACTACCCGATCCAGGGTCTGTTCGGAGAGAAGGCCTGAGCATGTCCGAAGCGGCCTCCGACATCGCCGATCTGATCGCGCCCCTGGTCGCGTTCCGCCGCGACATCCACGCCCATCCCGAACTGGGCTTCGCCGAGCATCGCACGTCGTCGAAGATCGCCGAGGCGCTCCGTGAGATCGGCCTCGAGGTGCATACCGGGATCGGCGGCACCGGGGTGGTGGGCGTGCTGCGGGCGGGAAATTCCGACCGCCGCATTGCGCTGCGGGCCGACATGGACGCCCTGCCGATCCGGGAAGAGACGGGCCTCGCCTATGCGAGCCAGACCGCCGGCATCTTCCACGGCTGCGGCCACGACGGCCACGTGGCGATGCTGCTGGGCGCGGCGCGGCACCTGGCCCGCACGCGGCGCTTCGACGGCACGGTGAACTTCATCTTCCAGCCGGCCGAGGAGGGGCTGGGCGGGGCGCGGGCGATGATCGAGGCGGGCCTCTTCGACCTGTGCCCCACGGACGAGGTCTACGCCCTGCACAACTGGCCCGACCTGCCGGCGGGGACCGCCCAGACCCGCGCAGGCCCGATCATGGCGGCGGCGGACAAATTCGAGATCAGCCTCGAGGGGCGCGGCGGCCACGCGGCGATGCCGCACCAGACCCCGGACGCCATCCTGGCCGCCAGTCACCTGGTGACGCAGCTGAACAGCATCATCTCGCGGCGCATTCCGCCGACCTCGTCGGCGGTGCTGTCGGTCACGAAGATCGAGGGCGGCCATGCCCACAACGTCCTGCCCGCCGTCGTGCGGGTGACGGGCACGGTGCGTAGCTTCGAGCCCGAGGTGCAGGACACTATCGAGGCCGCGCTGCGCGACGTGGTCGCGGGCATCGCCACCGCCTACGGCGTGAAGCCGGCGATCGTCTACGACCGCTACTACCCCGCCACCATCAACCACCCCGAGGCGGCGGCAGAGGCGCTTGCCGCGGCCAAGTGCGCCTGCTGCCAGGCGGATACCGCGCCCGCGCCGGCGTTCACCTCCGAGGACTTTGCCTTCATGCTGCAGGCGCGCAAGGGGGCGTACATCTGGCTCGGCCAGTCCCGCGAAGGCGAGCACACGCCGCTGCACCACCCGCGCTACGACTTCAACGACGAGGTGATCCCGACGGGGATCCGGCTGCACTCGGCGATCGTCGAACGCCTGCTAGCGGCCTGACGGTCCGCTCCACGACACCTCGAAGCGCAGGCCCGCCACCAGCGCGTTCTTCAGCGCGGGGTCGGCGCCGGGGTTGATCACGTACTGAACGTCGGGCTGCACCGCGAGCCAGGGTGTCACCTGGGCGCGGTAGGTCAGCTCGACGGCCGTCTCGTGCTTCCCGACCGGGGCGCCGAGCGCTGCCTGCGCGCGTCGATAGGGCCCGCCGGTCTGCACGGACGTGAAGCCCAGCCCAAGCGCTTCCTCCTCGAAGCCCAGCAGGCGCCCGCGCAGCACGAGGCCCGCGCTGTAGGCGGCCGCGATCTCCTCCGTCCGCGGGTCGGCAAGCCCAAGCCGCGCGAAGCCGTGCAGCCGCCGATCGCCCCACGTCGCGAGCGGACCTTCCACCAGCGCATAGCCGCCCACGGAGGAAGCTCGCTCGGCGGACCCGTCGAGGGAGTCGAACTTGGCGGTGTGGCTCCACACCCCAAGCGCGAAGCGGGCTTCGTCGTCGCTCTCGTGGACCAGCTCGGCGATCGCCAGAATCCCATCGTTGGGGTCGATGCGGAACATCGGGTCGCGGGGTGTTTCGAAACCGCGCGGCAAGCCGTCGAAGGCGCCAATCTTGACCGTCCAGTGTCCGTCGATCTGTGTCTCCGCCAGGAACCCGAGGCCTGTGGCCGGGAATACCGAGGGGCCATTCTCTCCGACCTGCGCCAGATCCAGCCCGAGGCCTTGGGCGCCATTCGCGAAGACCGCGGCGGTCTTGTTGACGGCCAGCTCGGTGTTGAGATCGATCACGCCCAGCTTAACCGCGCCGGACCCGAACGCCTGCCGCACCCAGGCCTCGTAGAGACGGGTTCCGCCGGGAGCGTCTTTGCCGCTGATCGCTTGGATGTCGCCGACCAGATTCCCGGAGAGGGTGTCGTCGTCGTTCCAGAAGGCCGACACGCGAGCGGTCGCGCCGCGCC
This sequence comes from Phenylobacterium sp., assembly GCF_036402295.1. GTDB lineage: Bacteria > Pseudomonadota > Alphaproteobacteria > Caulobacterales > Caulobacteraceae > Phenylobacterium. The sequence goes on along the minus strand of NZ_DASWTE010000442.1, from coordinate 202 downwards.
AGCCGAACGCGCGCTCGGCGTCGATGTCGACGGCCGCCTCGAGGTTCTCGAGGTAGACGGAGCCGCGCCGCAGGCCGCCCTCGACGTTGCGCCAGGCTTCGCCTGTATAGGTCGCCGACAGCTCGACGGCCGGCGTCTCTTCGGCCGAGGCCGCGGTTGCGAAGGAGAGCAGCGCTGCCGCCGCGCCGATGATCCGATGTGC
>NZ_DASWTE010000441.1:0-6625 GCF_036402295.1 Phenylobacterium sp. | reverse complement strand
CTGTGGCGCCTGCTGGGCGACCGCCGCGCCCCCGCCGGCGCTCAATACCGCCCCAAGGGCCAGCGTCCTCAGTCGCATCCCCAACTGCTCCAATCCCCGCCATGTCTTGCCTAACGAGGTGCTTACTAGCAGTTAAAGCCGCCTGCCAGTATGGCGCCCGCGCTACAGTCGGCTGCGGCGACCCTGGATCGTGCGCCGCAGGGTGCCCAGAAAGTTCTGCAGCGCTTCGCGCGGCCGCGCCCGGCGCGCCGCCTCGGCCACCGCCAGGCCGTTCATCTTCGGCGCCGGCATCAGGGCGAAGGGCAGCGAGGCCGTCCGCGCCAGCACCAGGCGCTTGCGGCGCGCCTGCGAGGGCTGCATGCGGTCGATCTCACCGATCTCGAGGTCTTCGGCCTCGAGGACGCCCGCCGCGAGCGCGCCGCGCAGGAACTGCTCGCCCGCCTCCGACCGCGACATGATCAGGCTGCGGCCCTCGGCCTCCTCGAAGCTGGGATAGCCGTCGTCGTCGCCGTACCAGGCGTCGGCGCACGCGATGTCGGCGACGCCGCCCACCGCATCAGGACAGATCTTGCACCGGAACTGCACCTCCTTCGACAGGAAGCCGCCCCAGCTCTTGGCGTAGGTCATCTCGCGTTCGCCGTCCGGCGTCTCGGCGACGCAGTTCCCCGGCCAGCCGCGGCCGCGATAGCGGAAGCCGGTGACCGCCGCGGGCTCGACCTTCAGGTCCGCGAGGATGCGACCCACCCCGTCGTGGCTGGGGATACCGCCGCAGAAGAACGACACGAGCAGCGGCACATGCTGGCCGACGCGCGGATCCACGCGGCCCAGGCGACGCAGGGCCGAGGCGTCGCAGGGCTTGCCCACGAACGCCATCCGTCCGCCCTCGGCCAACGCGTCCTCGATCCCGGCCAGCGGGGAAGAGGCGGTGTAGCGCGAGCCGGCGCGGACCAGCACCTCCTGCGGCGTCCGCGAAAGGACCACGATGTTCTGGGTGGGCGCGGCCGGATCGGCAGCCACCTGCATCACCCGATCCACGAAGCCGGTCTTCAGGGCGTGCATGAGGAGCCCGGAGATCGCACCGCCGGACGAGCCCTCGAACCGGGTGTCGGGATCGGTGGCCGCGCCGGTCATCACGCTCCGATACGGGCCCCAGTACGGATGGGCGCCCGGCGACCACGGCTCCACCACCGCGCCCGGGCAGGACGCGGCGATCACGCGCTCTTCCTCGGCCGTCACCGGACCCACGCCTTGCGGCCGGTTGTAGCCGGGCGGGACAGACGCCATCTCGATGCCCTTCGACGCCGAGGCGCAGAGGCCGCAGCCGGTGCAAAGCTCGCCCCGGAGCACGCGCTGGACGGTTGGCGAGGCGGGGCGTTGGTGGGTCATACGGTCCATGGATTGGTGAATCGCAGCGTCAGTAAGGCGGATCGGGTTCACCAGACCTTTACGCGCCATCACGCGATAGATAGGCCGAGTAACGCGATGCGGGATGCGGGATGACGGCCACGACCACCCTCCAGGATCAAGCTCCGTCGTCGGCCGGCCCGCGCGGTCTGCGGCTCTGCCTGGCGGCGTCGGGCGGCGGCCACGTGCGTCAGCTCCTCGACCTGCAGGCGGTGTGGTCGCGATACGATCACTTCTTCATGACCGAGGACACCGCGCTGGGCGCGACACTGGCCAAATCGCACCGTACCTATTTCGTCCCGCACTACGCCTGGGGCCAGGCCAAGCTGGGCGCGCCGTTCCGGATGGCCGGACGCGCGATCAAGAGCTTCTTCCGCTCGGCGGGCGTGATGCTGCGCGAGCGGCCCGACGTGATCATCTCGACCGGCGCCGGCGCGGTCTTCTTCCCTGTGATCCTGGCGCGCCTCCTGGGCGCACGCGTCGTGGTGATCGAATCGTTCGCCCGTTTCGAGAAGCCCTCGCTGTTCGGCCGCCTGGCCGCGCCCTTCGCCCACGACCTCATCGCCCAGTCGCAGATCCTGGCCAGCCACTATCCGCGCGCCAAGATCTTCGACCCGTTCCGCAAGCTCGACACGGCGGCGCCCGAGAAGGAGCCGCTGCTGTTCGCCACGGTGGGCGCCACCCTGCCCTTCGACCGCCTCGTGACATCGGTCGAGAAACTGCGGCGCGAGGGCGCGATCCCCGAGCGGATCATCGTCCAGACCGGCGAAGGCGGGACGCGTCCCGAGGGCGTCGAGACACACGAAACGCTCGACTTCGACCGCGTGCAGGAACTGCTCAAGACCGCCTCGATCGTCGTCTGCCACGGCGGCACCGGCTCGCTGATCACGGCGCTGCGCCAGGGGTGCCACGTGATCGCCATGCCGCGGCTGGCCGACCTGGGCGAGCACTACGACGACCACCAGTCCGAGATCACCCAGGCGTTCGCCGACCGGGGCCTGATCTCGGTGGCGAAGTCGGAGGACGAGCTGCGCGACGCCCTGGTCAAGGTGCGCGACAAGCCGCGCGTGCTGGCCACCACCGACCCGCAGGCGCTGATCGCCTACCTCGAGCGCCTGCTCGACGACCTGGCGGCGCGCCAGCGCGGCGCCCGATGCGCCGCCACGGGAGCCTGACGTGATCGCCTGCGACGGCCGGTCGGCTTGCACCGCAACGCGCGGAGTCGTATCGCCGGACCCGATCCGCCGCAGGACCTCGCCATGAACCGCATCTGGAGAGCGCTGCAAGGCTGGGCCACTGGCGGGCCCGAAAGGCTCGCCGCGCAACCCCTCATCGCCGGCTACCGGCGCGGCGTCGCGCCCGGCTGGGCGATGCTGGCGATCCTCGCGCTCGCTATCGCCTGCTTCGTGTACGGCTTCTACTTCTCGGTCATGGCGCCGGCGCGGATCATGCCCTTCACGGTGCCGCTGGCGATCCTCACGGGCCTGGTGGTCTGGGCTCTGCCGGCGGGGGCGAAGGCGCCCTCGAAGGCCATCGAGCCCCTGCTCTTCGCTTTCACGATCGCCCTCCTGATCTGGCCCAACTACCTGGCCATCGCGCTGCCCAGCCTGCCCTGGATGACGATGCTGCGCATCATCGTCGTGCCGCTCATCCTGGTGCTGCTGATCTGCATGTCGGTGTCGGTGGAGTTCCGACGGAAGCTCAAGGACGTCCTGCTGACGGACAGGACACTGGCGCGGTTGTTCATCATGCTGGTCGCGCTCCAGACGATCACGATGCCGCTGTCAGCGGATATCGGAGAAAGCATCAACCGCTACATCATCGCCCAGATGAACTGGACGATCATCTTCATCGCCGCCGCCATCGTCTTCGTGCGCCGGGGGTTCGCCGAGCACTGGACCATCGCCCTGCTGGTGGCGATGACGATCCTCTGCGCTCTCGGGATCTGGGAATCCCGTCTGCACCACGTGCCCTGGGCCGGGAACATTCCGAGCATCTTCAGGATCGAGGATCCGCTGGTGCAGCGCATCCTGGCCGGCGCGTCGCGGGCGGCGACCAAAGTCTACCGCGTTCAGGGCCCTTCCACGACGCCGCTGGGCTTCGCCGAGCTCCTTGGCCTCGCGGTTCCATTCGCGATCCATTTTGCGCTCGAGCGCTACCACACCGCCCTGCGCGTGCTCGCGGCGCTTTTCCTGCCCCTCTCGGTGTACGTCATCCTCCTCACCGACTCGCGGCTGGGCGTCGTCGCGGCCCTGGCGTCTGTGATGATCTACCTCCTGATCTGGGGGCTGATCCGCTGGCGGCAGGAGCCCGGTGGGCTTATCGGACCGGCGCTCGTGCTTACCTATCCGGCCCTGTTCGTGGGGGCTGTGGCCGCCACGTTCTTCATAGGTCGGATCCGCAACGAGGTCTGGGGCAACGGCGCGCAACAGGCCAGCAACGACAGCCGCCAGGTGCAGTGGGAGATGGCGATCCCGAAGATCTTCAAGAACCCCATTGGCCACGGCATTGGCCAGGGCGGCGAGACCCTCGGCTTCTTCAACCGCGCCGGCGTCGGCACGATCGATTCCTACTACCTGAGCATCCTCCTCGAGATCGGGATCCTCGGCTTCGTCGTCTACTACGGCCTCATGCTTCGCGGCGCCTGGATCGCCGCCAGGACGGTCATCGATAGCCCACGGGACCGCGAGATCCGGCTGCTGATTCCCCTGGCCGTGTCGCTCCTGAACTACGTCGTCGTGAAATCGGTGCTCAGCCAGGAAGCGAACCACCCGCTGGCGTTCATCATGCTGGGCGCCAGTGTCGCCCTCGTCTACCGCGCGACGAAGCTCGACGCCCCGGCGTTGGCGGCCGCGATCCCTGCCGGTCGCGCGGCGCGGAAGGCCGACCTGGGGTGGCTGCCCTTGATCGGCATCCTGGGCCTGGCGTCGGCGGCCACGGCGGCGACCTTGGTCCTGATCAGGGGCGGTCTGTAGCGCCCGGCGGCTAGCCCGCCCGGTTCAGCACCGAGCCCACCACGAGCGTGCCGTCCTGCGCCAGTTGGTCGGCGAGTTGCTCGAGATCGTCGGCATAGCTAGCGCCGCGTCGCGCCACCAGAAGCGCATAGCCCGCCGCCAGCGCGACGGTGCGCGCCCCGGTCGAGCGGTTCGCGGGGGGCGTATCGAAGATCGTGCACTCGAAGTGGCGCAGGCAGCGCTGCACGACACCCTGGAACCGATCGGTGCCGAGCCGGTCCTCCGCGTCCGGGGCGACGGCCCCAGCGTACAGCACGGACAGATTGGGCATCACCTGGGCGTGGACGGCGTCGAGCAGGTCCATGCCGTCGTCGTCCAACAGGTCCCAAAGACCCGGCAGGTCGGTCGGCGGCTTGATCAGGTCCTGCAGCGATGGCGCCTCGAGGTTCGCGTCGACGATCAGGGTGGAGACTCCCGCCTGCGCCAGGCCTACGGCCAGGCTGGCGGCCACGAAGCTCACCCCCGCCCCGACCGCCGCGCCGCAAACGGCCAGGCCACGGCGGCCGAGGCGGACGTGGGTGTCCACGACTTCCGCAGCGAACGCCTGCACGGCGTCACTGCCCGGTCGGCCGGGGGCGCCAGCGAGCAAGCTGTCGACGATCCGGTAGCCGTCGGGCGTCTCCCAGACGGCCTCAGGCCGCCCTCGCCGTCGCGCCGCCTTGGGTGGCTTGGGCGGCTTCGGCGGCTTGGACTTGCGAATGGTGGTCGGCTTCGCGAGCTTGGGCATCACTCGGCGGCCATCGCCGGCTCGAGCGGCTGCTTGTCCTTCGGCGGGGCTTCGGCGCGCTGTGTGCGGCGCGGACGCCGCCGTCGCGGCCGGCTGTAATCGGGGATCTCGGCCAGAACGCGGACCCGCGTGGCCGCCTCGAGGTCGCGCGCGGCGCGGATCCGGCGCCCCATCAGCTCGACAAAGATCGCCAGGAGACTGCCACCCACCAGCCCCAGGCCCGCCGAACCCAGCAGGATCAGCGGCTTGTTCGGGAAGACGGGCTCCTTCTCCGCCTCGGCCGGCCCGATCGGCGTGGTCGTCGAGGTATTCGCGGCCGAGAGCGTGCGCGCCTGGATGACCGCCTCGGTCATGTCGTTGATGCTCGTCCGCTGGCGGTTGATCTCGTCCTGCAGGAGACGGAGCCGAAGCGTCGGTTCACGCGCGTCGAGGACCCGGTTCATCTGCTGCTGGACTTGAGCGGCCGCCGCCTGTTCGCTGGCCACCACGAGGTTTGCCATGGACGCGGTGCGCTGACGTTCGACGTCGACCTGGGCCTGCAGTCCGGCGCGTCGCCGCTGCATCGCGGCGAGGCGCGGGTTGTTGGGGCCGAGGGTGTTGCTGGCCTGCGCGATCTCGGCGTCCATTTGGCCGAGGAGGATCGACGCGGCGCTTTCGCGTGGCCCGTCGAGGATGAGGGGCGCGCGCCCCCGTCGCATCAGGCTCTCCAGCTTCGCCGCTTCCTCGTCGCGGCCCGACTCGCTCATCGAGATGCCGGTCTGGTCCTCCAGACGGTTCTGCATCGCTTCCAGCTGGGCCAGCGACCTCTTCGAGGCCTCGACGCGAGCGGAGAGGGCTGCCGCCCGCTCTTCCGCCGCCCGTCGGGTCTGGGCGGCCGACGACTCCGTGTAGGCGGCCCGCAGCGCATCGGCGACGGAAGCGGCCAGCTCGGGCGACGAGGCGATGTAGGCGATCTCGAGGATGTTGCTGTCCTCGATCATCGAGCCGCCGGCCGCGGCGCCCACCTGGGCGGCGATCCACGAATGCAGGTCGCGGCCGTCGGCCGGCGGATTGGCGTAGTAGGCGGCCTGAATGTCCGGATTGTCGACGAAGCCCAGGGCCTCGACGGCGGGTCCGGTGACCTGGAAGTCCCGGATCAGGTTAACCTGGCTCATAATATAGGCGTCGAGCATCTTCGACGGCAGGACCGCGCCGGTCGTCGGGTCGGGCTGGATGTAGTCGAGCACGACCCGGGCCGTGCCCTTGTACCGGGGCGGCGATGTGGCGATCACCACCAAGCCGCCGATCAGGCAGGCAGCCACCGAGATAGCCACCACCAGCCAGCGCCCCAAGAGAGCCCTAAGGATTGCCTTCACGGTCGTCCACGCAACGCGCCGCCGGGTGGGCGGCCTACCGCCTGATACATTGCGCCGTCGAAGATTAGAACCGCGCTAAAATGCAAGAAGCCGCCGACCCGAGGGTCGGCGGCTCCCGCAAACTA
>NZ_DASWTE010000440.1:0-11576 GCF_036402295.1 Phenylobacterium sp. | reverse complement strand
GGGTGGATCTGCATGACCAGCCCGTCGTCCAGGCTCATCTTGGCCATCTCGGTCAGCATCTGGGCGCGGAACAGCTCGGCGTCGGCCGGCATGAAGACGCCGTCCAGCACCTTCCGGAACAGCGCCTCGGCCTGGGCCTCGCTGAGGTCGGCGGTCTGGGCGCTCGGGTGGCCGTGGTCGGTGGACGTGGCGCCCATTTCCGTGAAGGCCGCACGGCGGAGGCGGTGCGCCTCGAGGTAGCCCTTCCAAGACCGGACGTCCTGCCCGGTCATCTCACCGAACCGCTCGATCTCGCTCGTGAAGTCCTCGTGCTCGGGGTCCACCACCGGGTCGGGACGGTAGGCCGTGACCACCCGGCCCTTCCAGCCCGAGGCGCGCATCGCCTTGTGGTGCTTCAGCGGGTCGGTCGGCGACTCCGTGGTCGCCAGGAGCTCGATGTTGAACCGCTCGAACAGCGCCCGCGGCCGGAAGCCCGGCGTCGCCAGCGCCGCGTTGATGCGGTCGAAGTAGAGGTCGGCGGTCGAAGCATCGAGCGCCACGTCAAATCCGAACACCTCGGCGAACACGTGGCCCAGCCACATGGCCGAGGGCGTGCCCCGGAACAGGTGCTGGTTCGCCGCGAAGATGCGCCAGGCCGCGCGGGGATCGGCGCTCGACGGTCCCTTGCGCGACGGCACGCCCAGCGCCTCCAGCGGAACGCCCTGCGAATAGAGCATTCGGTAGAGGTAGTGGTCGGGGGCCAGCAAGAGCTCGGCTGCATTGGCGAACGGCGCGTCGCCGGCGAACCACTCGGGATCGGTGTGGCCATGCGGGCTGATGATCGGCAGCGCTTTCACCTCGGCGTACAGCCGGCGCGCGATCGCCCGCGTCGCGGGCTCGGCGGGGAACAGCCGGTCCGGGTTCAGCGCCAGGGGCCTTGTCATCGGCCGTTTCCTCCTCGTTGCCCGTTAGGTAACCGGTGTCATTCCGGGGCGCAAGCCAATTGCGACGGCCCTCCCCGACTATCCCATGACCGCCTGAAAGTCGCGCCCAACGCAAATTGACACCGGTTACCTAATGCCACAATGTGCGCTCGACCCGGCCGCACCGCGGCCCAACGACAAGCGCCGCGCGCCCGTATCCGAGGACCGGCCGGAGGACGACAACCCGTGACCGTATCCGCGGCCAAGCCCGCGAGCGCGTTTGACCCGGCCAGGATTGCGCGCCAGTTCGTCGACGCGCGCCGGGCCGCGCGCGCCCTCCCCGGCTTCCCGGGCGAGCTGCCAGCCGGCATGGCCGAGGGCTATCGCGTCCAGGAGGCCGCCATCGCGCTGTGGCCCGAGCCCGTGGTGGGCTGGAAGGTGGGACGCATCGCGCCCGAGATGCAGGCCGAACTGCAGGCCGAGCGCGTCATGGGCCCGGTGTTCGCCGGCCACGTCTGGGCGGCCGATCCAGCCAACCCCACGCCGCTGCCGGTGATTCCCGGGGGCTTCGCCGCCGTCGAGGCGGAGTACATCTACCGCATGGGACGCGACGCGCCGGCCGACAAGCTCGAGTGGACCCCCGAGGAGACCCTCGCCTACGTCGACGAGCTGCTTGTGGGCGTGGAGTTCGCCGCGAGCCCGCTCGCCACCATCAACGTGCTGGGCCCCCGCGTGGTGGCCTCCGACTTCGGCAACAACGCCGGCCTGATCCTCGGCCGCGTCGTGCCGGCCTGGCGCGAGCGGCCGGACGAGGTCCCGCCCTGCCACGCCTGGGTCGATGGCCAGCTGGTGGGCGAAGGCTCGCCCGACTCGATCCCCGGCGGCCCGCCCGCCTCGCTCGCATTCCTGATGGCCGCCTGCGCGGCGCGCGGCCGCCCGCTCAAGGCCGGCCAGCTGGTGACCACCGGCGCGGCCAGCGGCATCCACGACATCGAGGCCGGACAAGCGGCCCGCATCACCTTCGGCGACCTGGAGGAGATCCGCTGCATCGCGGTCCCCGCCCAGCCGGCCGAAGGTCGGGAGGAATAGACATGACCACCGCCCCAGGGCGCACGGGCTCGGGCGCCGAGGCGTCGCACGCCGCCACCGGCCACTACCGCTGGATCGTCGTGGCCCTGCTCTTCACGGCCATGGTGATCAACTACGTCGACCGCCAGGCGCTGGGGCTGCTGAAGGCCGATCTCACCGCCGAGTTCGGCTGGAGCGAGACCGACTATGCCGACCTGATCTTCTGGTTCCAGTGCGCCTACGCCATCGCCTACCTGGCCTGGGGCCGGATCATCGACCGCATCGGCTCCCGCTTCGGCTTCGGCATTGCCTTCGCGATCTGGCAGGTCGGCCACATGGCGACCGCGGCCGCAACCTCGTTCGGGGGTTTCATCGCTTCGCGCGTGGTGCTGGGCCTGGGCGAAGGCGGCGCTTTCCCCGCGGGCATCAAGTCGGTGGCCGAGTGGTTTCCCAAGAAGGAACGGGCCCTGGCGACCGGCCTCTTCAACGCCGGCACCAATATCGGCGCCATCGTCACGCCGCTGCTGATCCCAGCCCTCACCCTGGCCTTCGGCTGGCAGATGACCTTCATCATCACCGGCCTGATGGGGCTGATCTGGCTGCCGATCTGGGTGCTGGTCTACCGCCGTCCGCGCGAGCATTCGAAGGTCTCGGCGGCCGAGCTCGCCCACATCGAGAGCGACCCGGCCGACCCGGTGGACAAGGTCCCGTGGACCAGGCTGCTCGGCTACCGCGAGACCTGGGCCTATGCGATCGGCAAGTTCCTGATCGACCCCATCTGGTGGATGTTCCTGTTCTGGCTGCCCGACTTCCTGGGCAAGCGCCACGGCCTCGACCTGAAGACCTTCGGCCCGCCCCTGGTGGCCATCTACCTCTTGTCCGACGTGGGCAGCGTGGGCGGCGGCTGGCTCTCGTCGCGGTTCATGAAGATGGGCTGGTCGATCAACCGGGCGCGGAAGACCACCATGCTGATCTGCGCCCTGCTGGCGGTCCCGGTGGCCGGCGCGTCGCTGGCGTCCAACCTCTGGGTGGCGGTGCTGATCATCGGCGTCGCCACGGCCGCCCACCAGGGCTTCTCGGCCAACCTCTACACCCTGCCCAGCGACGTGTTCCCGCGCTCGGCCGTGGGCTCGGTCATCGGCATCGGCGGCATGCTGGGCGCCGTGGGCGGCATGGTGTTCTCGAAGTACATCGGCGGCGTGCTGGAGGACCTCGGCACCTACACCCCGATCTTCATCGTCGCCGCCTCGGCCTACCTCCTGGCCCTCCTGGTCGTGCACATCCTGACGCCCAGGATGGAGCCGGTGAAGCTCTGAGCGGCGCTGGCGGGTCAGCGCCAACAGAATTCAACCGCGGAAGCCGCGGAAAGAGCGCGGAAGATCAGAGGCCGCTTCCGCGCATTTCCGCGTTTTCCGCGGTTCCGCGATAGCGCCTGCGGCGCGCTGCGAGAAGCCTGCCCTGTCCTACTGCCCGCCCGGGACCCCGCCCGCCGGGGTCGGCGCACCGCCGGCGGTGGGCATGCCACCGCCGCGCCGCCGCGGCATCAGCTTCAGCGCCGCGTCCAGCTCCTTCCGGTCGACGCCGCCATCTTTGTTGGCGTCGATCATGGCGAAGTACTTGTTCAGGTTCTCGCCCAGGTTCCCCTTCAGCTCGGCTTGCGTGAGCTTGCCGCTCAGATCGTCGTCCATGACGCCCATCATCATGCCGGCCTGCATCAGCTTGTCGTTCTCGGGCTTCTGGTTCGCCACCGTCTCGTCCGTCCAGCGGTAGTGGAGGTAGAGCGCGAGCATCTCCTCGGACGACTGCTCGCCCCAGGTGACCCGCTTTGTCGGGTCCGGGTTGGACGGGTTGCGGGTCGAGTTGTCGAAGGTCCAGCGGGTGACCACCTTCGAGCCCGGCGGAACCTTCAGCGGGTCCTTCAGGAAGTACTCATACTGCCACTCGAACTCGTAGCGCGGCAGCGACAGCAGCCGCTGCTCCTTGCCGTCCGGATAGATCACCGACACCTGCACCGAGCCGCCGCGGTGGTGGGCGTGCGGCGTCAGGCCGTACAGCACCATCTCCTTGGGCACGTCGATGTAGGCGCTCTCCTGGTGCCACTCCTCGCCCGGCGGGATCACCAGCGAGAAGTCGAAGATTCCGAACGTGCGCAGGACGTATTTCGGCTCCTGGCCCTTGGGGAAGAAGTAGATCCCCATCTGGGTCTTCTCGACCGTCTCCTTGCCATAGGGCGTGTAGTGGTTCTGGAACGCGATCCCGCCCGACGGCGGCACCCAGGTGCCGGTGTCCTTCGGCGAGATGTTCGAGCCGCGGCCGGGGCCGTAGCCGCCCAGCGAGGCGCCCCACTGCGATTCCGAGGCCGTGGCGCCGGGCTTCTGCTCGCCCTCGACCACGCCGGTCAGGATGTGGTGCACCACCTGGCGGTCGGTGACGCGGAAGGTGGTGGCGCGCATCCAGCGGCCTTCGGTCAGCACGCTGGGCACCACCGGGCGCTGGTATTCCATGACGCCGGTGGCCGGGATCTTCGCCTCGGGGATTTCGACGATCACATCGGGCTTGCCCAGCGGCCAGTCCGGCGCGCCGAACTTCACCTTCGTCAGCGGGTCCTCGCCCTTGCCGCGCGGCGCGCCGGCCTCCACCCAGTGGACCAGGGTCTTCATCTGCGCCGAGGTCAGCCGGTCGTCGTCGGCGAACGCGCCCACTGTCGGGTCGGCCAGGTAGGGCGGCATGCGGTGGGTGCGGATGACCTCGCGGATCATCGGCGAGAAGCCCTTCACCTGCTCGTAGCTGTTCAGCGGCATCGGCCCGATCCCGCCCGGCTGGTGGCAGGTGGCGCACTTCTTCTCGATGATCGGCGCGATGGTCTTGGAGTAGCTGATCTTCTGGTGCGCCTTGCCCCGTTCGGGGAAGGCGATGGCCCCGCCGGTCGCGGCGCGGACCGTCAGCGCCGGCTTCTGCCCGGCCACCAGGGCGTCCAGCGCGGCGCCCGCGCCGTCCACCGGCCCGCGGTAGGCGACCGTCCAGGTCTTCGGGTCGACAACGATGATCTCGGCCGCGCGGGTGACGTTCAGCCCTTCGCCGATCAGCTGGTCGTAGTCGAACAGGATGGGCATGGTGATGCCCAGCGCCTTGGCCTCAGGCGCGACCTTCTCGCGGGTCTCGCCCAGCTTCGAGGCCAGCATCATCACCTCGACGCCCTTGGCCTTGTAGGCCGCTTTCAGCGCCTCGTAGCTCGCGGCCTCCTTGCGCACCGTCGCGTCGCCGCTGGCGTAGGTGATCAGCACCACCGCCTTGGCGTCGCCCATCCGGTAGAGCTGCCGGGCCAGGTAGTGCTGGTCGGGCAGGACGAAGTCGTCGACCGCCTGGGCCGCAGGCGCCTGCGCCACCGCCCCAGTCGCCATCGTGAGGCTGACGACGCCCAACGCGGCCGTGCCCAGCAAGGCGGCCAAGCCAGCCCGCTTCACATTGCTCGAGATGGTCATAGGCGCCGTCCTCCCAGCCTAATCCTCGCTGTGCTCCGCGCCCGGACCCATGTAGGCCTCTTCGCGCACGCGGCTTGACGCCGCCGTTGAGCACTTACGATATACACTGGATCATAACGGACCGCAGCCCTTCGATGTCAATCGCCCTCGACGCCCGGATCGTCCGCACCCGCCAGGCGCTGCGTCAGGCGATGATCGACCTGGCGGCGGAAAGCCCCCTCGAGACGATCACCGTGCGCGCCATCGCCGCCCGCGCCGGCGTCGGCTACGCCACCTTCTTCCGGCACTACGTGGACAAGGAAGCGCTGCTCGCCGACGTGGCCGACATGCTCACTGGCGCCTTCCTGCAGCAGGTGCGGCCGCTGCTGCGCCAGAAGGACCGCCGCGGCGCCGCGCGCGAACTGTGCGCGTTCGTCGAGGCCAACCTGCCGATCCACCAGGCCCTGATCGCGGGCGGCTCCGGCGAGACGGTGCGGGCGGGCATGCTGCGCCAGACGCTGGAGACCGTCGGCCGCGCCCGCTCCTCGCCGTCGCACGAGCCGCTGGACGAGCTCCTGCTGTTCCACCTGACCTCGGCGATCCTGAACCTCCTGGCTTGGTGGCTCCGCAACCTCGACCGCGTCGACGCGGACACCATGGCCGAGATCATCGAGCGCACGGTGCTGACCCCAGTCGGCGCGATCCGTCGCCAGCCGCCGGGCGGGTTCGGGGAAACTACGGAATAGCCGCCTCCCGCCCCCGCCGCGCCAGTGATAGCGTCGCTCTGGTCCCAGGCGACGAGAGGCTGAGATGTCACAGGGCCTGATGGTGCGCGCCGCATCTCTCGCAGTCTGCTGGCTGCTGCTGACCGCGGCTTCCCCCGCCGACACGCCGAAGTCCGGGGAACGGGCCGAGGACCGGGCGCAGATCGCCCGGCTGCTCGCCGATTGGGAAACCGCCTGGAACACCCACGACATGCGCCGGTTGGCTGCACTCTTCCAGGAGGACGCTGTGTGGGTACTCTGGACGGGCGACGTCTGGACCGGACGAGCCCGCTTCGAGGCCGGCATGACCGAAGTGCACAAGACGGTCTACCGGAACAGCGTCCAGCGCGAACACCTGGAGGAACTGAGGTTCGTCGGGCCCGACGCGGCCGTGCTCCGCTTCCAGAGCACGCTGACGGGCGACACGCGCTTCCCCGACCGCACCGTCCGCAGCCGCAAGATCCTGGTGCTCACGCGCGCCGACGGCGCCTGGCGGATCGGCTGGGGCCAGAACACGCGCTTCGCCGCCGACATGCAGCTGCCGCCAAGCGCAGCGCCGCGCTAGCTGCCTCCGCGGCCTCTAACGGCACGTCGGCGGCCCTTCGGGAGGAGTGGGGAGCTGCCCCCATCCCCCTCCCGGTCGTCATCCCCGGGCTTGTCGCGGTGCCCCATCCCTCGACGGCGCGGGAGCGGGCCGCGCCCGGCGGCCCGCCGCAGGAACTGGCGGCGGTTGAAGCATGGATCCCCGGGATAAGCCCGGGGATGACGAGCGAAAGGGGGAGGTGCGGGGTCCGAGCGACCGCCTTCGGTCGGAAGAGGCTCCCAGCCCCTCACCCCGGCGGCGGCGCCGTCGATTCCCGCACCACCAGCGACGGCAGGCGGCTCTTCGGGTCGCGAGTGTCGTCCTCCCGGCCCATCAGGCGCTCGACCGCCAGCCGGCCAATCTCCCGCGTCGGCGTGCGCACGGTCGTCAGCGTCGGCCACAGGCGCGAGGCGATCTGGAAGTCGTCGAAGCCCACCACCGAGACGTCCTCCGGCACGCGGACGCCGAGCTGCCGGGCGGCCTGCAGCACGCCGGCGGCCATCTCGTCGTTGCCGGCGAAGATCGCGGTCGGCCGCTCGGCCATGGAGAGCAGCGCACGGCCCGCCTCCACGCCCGAGTCGTAGGTGTAGGCGCCCTCGAACACATAGGCCTTCGCCAGGGACAGCCCCCGCTCGTTCAGCGCCTCCTCGAAGCCCGAGCGGCGCTCGTGCGACGAGCGGAAGGTGGGCGGGCCCGACACGAACGCGATCCGTTTGTGGCCCAGTTCAGCCAGGTGCGCCGCGGCCTCGCGCCCGCCCAGCCGGTCGCGCGTCTCGATCATGTGCTCGGGCCTGTCGAGGCTCACCGAGGCCACGCGCACATACCCGCAGCCGATCTCGGCCATCAGCTGGGCGGCGCGCTCGTCCTCCGACACCGACGGCGTCAGCACCACGCCGAACAGCCGCTGGCGCTCCACGAAGCTGCCCAGATCATCCAGGAACGTGGGGCTGGTGCGGTCGCAGGGGTGCACGACCAGCTCGAAACCCGAGCCGCGCATGCCGTCCAGCAGGCCCAGCTGCATGTTCACGACGTACTGTGGATTGGGGTTGTCGTAGACGAGGCCGATCAGAAACGCGCGGCCATAGGCCAGCCCGCGCGCCTGCGGGTCGGGCGCATAGCCCAGCTCGGCGATGACGGCCTCGATCCGCTCGCGCGTGTCGTCGCGGACGAACGGCGAGGCGTTGATCACCCGCGACACGGTCTTCTTCGACACGCCCGCCAGGCGCGCGATGTCGTTGATGGTCGGGCGGCGCCGAAGCCCCTCGGTATCATCGGGCGCGCGCGACTTGCTCATCGGGGACTTCACGGGGGCTGGGACCGATCCTTCAGGCCGAATGAAGTTATTCATATCCCCTGACCCGGGCCGGCCCGCAACCACTAGCCTTCGCCTTGCCGCCCTCGCCTTGCGAAATGAGTGACACCGGTTACCATCTTCGGATGACTCCGCCTGGTCTCCCGCGTTGACGCACCTGTCCGACGAGACGCTGGCGCACGTGCGCCCGCCGGTGCGCGTGCCGCCCTACGACCGGGCGACCCTGCAGATCGGCGTGGTGCACTTCGGTCCCGGCGCGTTCCACCGCGCCCACCAGGCCTGGTACTTCGACCGCATGCTGGCTGAGCGGCCCGACATGGCCGTCTGTGCGGTGTCGTTGCGCACGCCCGACGTCCGCGACGCGCTGGCGCCTCAGGACGGGCTCTACACGCTGGTCGAGAAGGAAGCGCAGCCCGCGGTGCAGGTGATCGGCTCGATCCTGCAGGTGCTGGTGGCGCCCGAGGACCCCGGCCTCGTGTTCCGCCGTCTGCTCGAGGCCCGTTACGTCACCGCGACGGTCACCGAGAAGGGCTACTGCCTGACCTCCAGCGGCGAACTCGACCTTGACCACCCCGACATCCGCCGCGACCTCGCCCGACGCGAACAGCCGACCAGCCTGATCGGCTGGATCACCGAGGCCCTCTCCCAGCGCCAGCGCCACGACCTGCCCCCCTTCACGACGATCAGCTGCGACAACCTCTCGGACAACGGCGCCAAGCTGCGCCGCGCGGTGATCCGCTTTGCCGAGGCGCGCGGCGAGCGCGACCTCGCGCGCTGGATCGAGGCCGCCGCGCGCTTCCCCTGCAGCATGGTCGACTCGATCACACCGGCCACCGACGACGGCCTGCGCCGCCAGGCGGCCGCGGCGCTTGGCCTGGATGACGCCTGGCCCGTCCAGCGCGAGCGGTTCGTGCAGTGGGTGGTGGAGGACGAACTGGGCGACGACGCCGACCTCTTCCGCGCGGCCGGCGTCACCGTGGCGCGCGAGGTGGCGCCGTTCGAACGGGCGAAGCTGCGGCTGCTTAACGGCGCCCACTCCACCCTCGCCTACGTGGGCTTGGGGCTCGGCTGCGAGACGGTCTCGGCGGCGATGGCCGACGAACGGCTGGCCGGCTTCGTGGAACGGATGATGCGCCAGGACGTGGCCGCGAGCCTGGACGCGCCCGAGCTCGACGTCCCCGATTATATCGGCCAGATCCTCGTCCGCTTCCGCAACCCGGCCATCGTCCACAAGCTCTCGCAGATCGCCTGGGACGGCTCGCAGAAGCTGCGCTTCCGCCTGCTCGAGACCGCCACGGAAGCGCTCGCGGCGGGCCGGCCAGTCGACCGCCTCGCCGTGGGCGTCGCGGCCTGGATGCGCTTCGTGGTCCGCCAGACCCGGGCCGGCGCCCAGATCGTGGATCCCTTTGCCGATGGGCTGGCGGCAGTCGCGCGGAACTGCGCGGATGGCCCGGACGACGTCGATCGGTTCCTGGCCCTGTCGGAGGTTATCCCGCCGGCGCTGGCCACCGACGAGCGCTTCCGCGGCGCCGTGGCCCGGGCCTACGCCACCCTGCAGGCGGACCCGGCCACGGTGCTCCGGCCTTAGTCCCGCGAGGGACGCGAGACTAAGATGCCGGGTCGGTCGGAGGGCGCGCACCAAGGTCCGGAGGAGCGCGACGGTCTCGGCCTCAGCGTCGCCGTCACTCGGCTGGCGCCACGCGCTCTGGATTACCGCAACCACCTGCTCGGTCGGATTGATGTAGATGCGCTGGCCGAAGGCGCCCAGGGCCAGGAACGCTCCGGCGTGGAGGCCGCCCGCGAACGGCGCGCCCGGCAGGGCCCACCAGTGGTAGCCGTACCCCGTCGGACTGCCGACCATAAGTCGACCGAACGCGGTCGCCGCGCAGTCGGGCTGGCCGGCGAGATCGCGCCAGCCTGTCGGCAGGACCCGCCGACCGTTGAAAGCCTCGCCATCTTCCAGCACCAGCAGGCCGAAGCGGCCGACGTCGCGCAGGCGGGCGCTGACACCCATCCCACCCAGCTCCAGACCATCCTCGGATTCCAGTTGCCAGAGCCCGTCGGCCTCCATGCCGGCCGGTCCCCAGACGGTCTGCGCGAAATAGTCGGCCAGCGGGCGGCCGGTGGCCGCCGCGACCACGGCGCCGAGCAGGAAGCTCTCGCCGGTCGAATAGTTGAAGACGGCGCCTTGCGGCGCAACACGCGGCAAGGTGCTCAGGAGGTCCAGGATGGCGCCTGGCCGCCGACTCGCCATGGCCTGGCCCAGTCGCCTTACGTCGCTACCGTTGGAATTGTCGCCCTCGTCCCAGGCCACGCCCGAAGCCATCCGCAGCAGATTGCGGACTGTCACGTCCTCGTAGGCAGAACCGCGCAGTTGCGGCAGGTAGAGGTCGCAACCATCGTCCAGGCTGCCGATCGCGCCCTCGTGGAGCGCGGCGCCGACGAGCGTCGCGGTCATCGACTTCGCCGTCGAAAAGCTCGTCCAGCGGGTCTCCGGGCCGCTGCCCAAGCCGTAGCGCTCCAGCGCGATCTCGCCGTTCTTCAGGATCAGGAACCCGGCCGCCCGCCGCCGCGCCATGAAGTCGTCGACGCCGACCATCACATCCCCCACGGCGAAGGCCTGGTCTGCGAGCGGCCGGTCGTGGGGCGGCAGCGCCCGCACCGCGTCGCCTCGCCGGATCACCCGATGCGGCCAGATCTGGTCCTGGTTGCGGAAGGTCGCCGCCTGGTTCTCGGGGGTCGTCTTCATGATGTTCCAAACCGCCCGCTCCGGCTTGGCGGCGCCCGCGTCCACGCCGCCGCCTTCCTCGTTATGCCCCCTGGCCATGCAAGGTCCTCCCGTTGAGCGGGCGCCAAATCGCGCCGGGTGGAGGAGCTTTCAACGCAAGTTAAGTTGGCTTGCCGCAGCCGCTTCGGGCTGGCACCGTTGCGCCCTGGTCAGCTTCCTGGAAGGACGTCGTCGCAAGTCGTTTCACCGGCATGGAACAACACCATTAAGTCGTCGAGCGGCTGCGCCGCACGCGAGCCAGGTCCCGAACAAGTCCCGAAAACCGGAAAATCAACGAAGAGGGTCGACTGCCCGTGAAAACGTGATTTTCAACGTTTTCAATACCTTGCAACCGGTCGAAGCCCTCTGAAACCCCCTGCTACAACCCTAGGACCATCTTGGCCATGATGTTGTGCCAGCGCGAAGTTTCAGAACATCTATCTGATCTCACTCGAGTTTTTGCCTCGCAACATCAAGCTTGACCATTGCTAGGTCACAAATAGGTCGCAAGGCGCGTGGTTTGTCCATGCGATTTCAAGCCGTCGCGTTGGGCCCGGCAGGACTCACATTCCCGAGGGGACTTGGCGTCCTGAGGGGCAAAATACCAGCAAGCGTACCAGCGGGGTTCTCCGCCACTACAGTCGGTTTCTGCCAGTAGCGCCGCGTTTCAGGGAATGGCGGTCCGCCCTCGGACTACCGCCGCACGCGAGACTCGGCGG
>NZ_DASWTE010000439.1:0-6369 GCF_036402295.1 Phenylobacterium sp. | reverse complement strand
ACGCCGGCCTGGGTGGACTTGGCGAGGCCGTCGACGGCGACACCGACGCTCTCCAGGCCCGAGCGCAGCGCCGGCAGGCCGAACAGGGCCAGGACCAGGATCGCCTGCACCAGGATCGCCCCGATCGCGAGCTTCCAGGGGAAGCGCCTGCGGTTCTCCGAGACCGCCCAGCAGACGAGCAGCACAAGCGCCACGCCGACCAGGCTCTGGGCGTTTTCAGGACCGAAACCGAGCATGCATCCCCCGACGCGGCCGCGATTCCGCGGCTTGGCCGGTCAATCCACGCTGAAAGCGCTGCGGGCGCAAGGGCGGCGTCGCCCCTGCGCCCACGCGCCCTAGAGGTTGACCATCGCCAGTCCCGCCGGGTCGTAGCGCTGACCTTCGACGGCGCCTTCGGGGACCGCGGCTTCGATGGCGGCGAGGTCGTCCTTCGACAGCTTCACGTCCGCCGCGCCGACGTTCTCCTCCAGGCGCGAGACCTTGGCGGTGCCCGGAATGGGGACGATATCGTTCCCCTGGTGCAGCAGCCAGGCTAGCGCGAGCTGGGCGGGCGTGCGGCCCTTCTCGCGGGCAAGCCGGCCCAGCGTCTCGACGAGCCCCAGGTTCTTCTCCAGCGCCGCCGGCTGGAAGCGCGGCTGGAAGCGGCGGAAGTCGAACTCGCCCAAGGTGCTGGCGTTGACGGCGCCGGTCAGGAAGCCACGGCCCAGCGGGCTGTAGGGCACGAAGCCGATCCCGAGCGCGCGCAGGGTGGGCAGGATCTGCGCCTCCGGATCGCGGCTCCACAGCGAGTATTCGCTCTGCAGCGCACTGACCGGGAACACCTTGTGGGCGCGGCGAATGGTGTCCGGGCCAGCTTCCGAGAGGCCGAAGTAGCGGACCTTGCCCGCCTTCACGAGGTCGCCGACGGCGCCGGCCACGTCCTCGATCGGCACGTTCGGGTCCACCCGGTGCTGGTAGAAGAGGTCGATGACGTCCACGCCCAACCGCTGCAGCGAGGCGTCGGCGACGGCGCGGATATTCTCGGGCCGGCTGTTGGTGCCCCGCGGGCGGCCGGCGGCGAGCGCGTCGGCGAGGTCGAAGCCGAACTTGGTGGCGATGGCCACCTTGCCCTTGTGCTTGGCCAGGCCCTTGCCGACCACCACCTCGTTGGTCCGGCGGCCGTAGATCTCGGCGGTGTCGAAGAAGGTGACGCCGAGGCCCACCGCGCGGTCCAGCACCTGCAGCGCCTCGGCCTCGCTGGGACCGGGCCCGTACACCGCGGTCAGACCCATGCAACCCAGGCCCAGCGCGCTGACCTCGAGCCCCTGCGTTCCAAGCTTCCGCATTTCCATGACTTGATCTCCTGTCCGGCGTTCCCAGGTTAGGTGGGCTCGGACCGGCCCTCGAAAATCGCTCGACGGGTCAACGCTCCATTGAGCAGAATTCAACAGTGGACCGCCGAGCTCTCCCCGACCTCACCGCTTTCGCCCTGCTCGCCGAGCTGCGCAGCTTCCGCCGCGCGGGCCAGGCGCTGGGCGTCTCCGCCTCGGCGCTGAGCCATCGCCTGCGCCGCATGGAGGCGCAGCTGGGCGTGCGGCTGCTGAACCGTTCCACCCGCAGCGTGACCCCGACCGAGGCCGGCGAAAGGCTGCTGGCCCGGCTGAACCCGGCGCTGGCCGACATCGAGGCGGGCCTGACCGAGGTGGCCGAGTTCCGCGAACGGCCTGCGGGACGGCTGCGTCTGAACGTGCCGCGCTCGGCGGCGCGGCTGGCGATCGCGCCGCGGCTGGGCGGGTTCCTGCGGGCTTATCCCGACATCCGCGTCGAGGTGATCTCCGACAACAGCCTGGTCGACATCGTGGCGGGCGGCTTCGACGCCGGCATCCGCTTCGAGGAGTCGCTGCCCGCCGAGATGGTGGCCGTGCGCGTCGGCCAGCCCCTGCGCATGATGGCCGTGGCCTCGCCCGAGTACGTGGCCGAGCACGGCGTCCCGGAGCATCCGGACGACCTCGCGCGGCATGCCTGCCTGCGCATGCGCTTCCCGTCGGGCGCGTTCTACGACTGGGAGCTGGAGCGGGGCGACGACATCCGCCGCGTGGCGGTGAACGGCCCGCTGATCGCCGACGACGTCGACGTGCTGAAGCAGGCGGCGGTGGACGGGGTCGGCATCGCCTTCCTGATCGAGCCCGGCGTGGCCGAGGAGGTCGCCGATGGACGGCTGGTCGTCATGCTGCAGGACTGGTGCCCGCCCTTCCCCGGCTACAGCATCTACTACCCCAGCCGCCGCCAGGTCTCGCCGGCGCTCCGGGCCTTCATCGACTGGATGCGCCGTCCGCCGGAGGCCGCCGGAAGGGTCATTACGAAGGTTTAATCGGCGCCCTCGCATCCGCCGAATTCCCCTCGCGCCTCTAAGGGTTGAGCGCACATCGCGCGCCCCGGACTGGCCTGCCGTTACGGCGATTTAACTGGCCCCGACCCGGCGGCGCGACGACACCCGGCGCTCGAAGGTGAGGGCTCGCAGTCATCATGTCATTGGCTTTGGCGACACTGCTGTACGAGTGGCGACGCTATAGCGCCGCCATGGTGGCCCTGGCCGTGGCCGGGCTGCTGATCCTGGCCCAGGTCGGGATGTTCACCGGCATCGTGAAGGGGGTGACCGCCACTCTCGATCGCAGCCGCGCCGACATCATCATCATGCCGCCGAAGATGGAGAGCCTGATCAATTCGGGCGGCGGTTCCCTGCCCGACCGCCTGCAGCCGCAGATGTACATGCACCCCGAGGTGGCCGAGGTCGCGGCCTGGGACATCGAGGGCGGCCGCTGGGTGAACCATCCGAAGGACGGCAAGAAGGCCGTCACCACCTATGTCGACGTGAACCTGGTCGACACGCGGCCGGGCGCCGTGACCCTGCCCGTGGACTTCACAGAGGAGACCCGCCGGGCGCTGATGGAGCCCTACGCGGTGGCCATCGACGAGAGCCAGCTCAAGCGCCTTGGCGTGAAGCTGGGCGACGAGGCGTCGCTGAACGGCAAGACGGTCCGGGTGCGGGCGATCCTCACCGGCTACCCCAACATCAACAACGCCTCGATCACGGTGTCGCGTGACACGCTGCGGCTGCTGGGCATGACGCAGCGGAACGGCAAGACCGGCCCCTTGATGGTGCGCCTGAAGGACCCGGCGCGCGCCGAGATCGTCCGCGACCAGATGAACCAGTCCTCCAAGAAGGCCTACCGCGCCTGGACCCGCGCCGAGCTGGCCGAAGCCAACCAGGGCGCGCTGATGAAGGAACAGATCATCGGCATCTTCATCAGCGCCACGGTGGTCATCGGGGCGTTCATCGGCATCGCCATCACCTCGATGACCCTGCGCGGCGCGATCCTCTCCAGCATCAAGGAGTTTGCGAGCCTGCGAGCGCTCGGCGTGCCGATGAATGCGCTGCGCCGCATCGTCTTCGAGTTGTCGCTGTGGGTCGGCGTCGCGGGCTTCCTCGTCACGGCGTTCCTGACGCTCGGCGTCTACCTGCTGGCCCTGAAGTTCGGCGTCCCGATGGGCTTCCCGCTGTTCTGGGACATCTTCGTCGCCGTCCTCCTCCTCGTGATCGCCGGTTTCTCGGGCCTGTTCTCGATCGGCGTCCTGAAGAAGAGCCAACCTGCGGATCTCCTGCGATGAGCCTCACCAAGACCGCGATCTCGGCCCACGGCCTCTACAAGCGCTTCAAGACGGGGCGCACGCACATCGAGGTGCTGAAGCGCGTCGACTTCGACGCCCTGCACGGCGACGTGACCATGGTCATGGGCCCCTCGGGCTCGGGCAAGTCGACCCTGGTGGCGACGCTGTCCGGCCTCCTCAAGCCCGACGACGGCCAGGTCACCGGCATGGGCCAGGACCTGTGGAGCCTGAGGGCGGGCAAGCTGGATCGCTTTCGACTGGACCACTGCGGCTTCATCTTCCAGGGCTTCAACCTGTTCTCGGCGCTGACCGCCCTACAGCAGGTCGAGATCATCCTGAAATACAAGGGCATTCCCAAGCGCCAGGCCCGCGAGAAAGCGGCCAACGCGCTGATCGAGGTGGGCCTGGAGTCCAAGCTCCACCAGCGGCCCTCCGAGCTCTCCGGCGGCGAGAAGCAGCGTGTGGCGATCGCCCGCGCGCTCGCCAAGGATCCGCAACTGATCTTCGCCGACGAGCCCACCAGCGCGCTCGACGGCGAGAACGGCCAGGTGGTGATCAAGCTGCTCCACCGCGCCGCCAAGCAGCACGGCGCCGCCGTGATCTGCGTGACCCACGACCCGCGCCTCGAGACCTATGCGGACCGCGTCATCCACCTGGAAGACGGCCGCATCCTGGACGACCGGCGCACCGAACACGCGGCCAACGTTTCCGGCGCCGCCCACCTCAAACCCGCGCTCATCGGAGCCTGACGACCATGCTCGCCCTCTTCCGCAACCGTTACGTCTGGATCGGCCTCATCCTCGTGGTCCTGGTCGGCGGCGGCGTCTTCTTCATGCAAGGCCAGGCCAAGGCCAAGAAAGCCGAGGAGGCGAAGGCGGCCGCGGCCGTGAAGCCCAGCCCCTACGCGGCCATCGCCAACGGCAAGGCCGACGTCGAAGGCGGCTTGATCCAGGTGGCCGCGCGCCGGGCCGGCGTGGTCCGCGACGTGCTGGTGCAGGAAGGCGACGTGGTCTCCAAGGACCAGGTGCTGGCTCGCCTTGAGGACGACGAGCCGCGGCTGGCCGCCGCCCGCGCCGGGGCCGAGGTGCGCCAGGCGCGTGCGTCGCTGGCCCTGCTGCAGGTGCAGCTGGCGGCCGCCCAGCGCGAGCACCGCCGCCTGGAAGGTCTCGCTCCCTCCAACTTCGTGGCCGCCCAGAAGCTGGACCAGACCCGCGACGCCGTGCGCGAGGCCGAGGCGCGGATCATGGCCCAGCAGGCCTCCGTCGCCACCGCCGAGGCCCGCTTCAACGAGGCGCGCTACGACCAGGAGCTGTCGATCATCCGCGCCCCGGCGGACGGCCGCATCGTGCGCCGTTACGCCAACCCCGGCGCGGGCGCCTCGACGCTGAACGTGTCCAACATGTTCGACCTGGAGCCGGGCTCGGGCCGGATCGTCCGGGCCGAGATCCCGGAGGGTTCGCTGTCGATGGTGAACGTGGGCCAGAACGTGCAGATGTCGCCCGAGAGCGATCCGTCCAAGGTCTACCCCGGCAAGGTGCTGCGCCGCGCCGCCGTCTTCGGCGCTCGCAAGCTGCAGTCGGACGACCCGAACGAGAAGACCGACGACCGTGTGGTCGAGGTGGTGGTGGACTCGTCCGGCGCGCCGTTCCTGATCGGCCAGCGGGTGCTCGTGAAGTTCGTCCGCGGCCAGCAGCAGGCCCAGGTGGTGCGCGCGCCGAACAGTTGAACCGGCGCCCCGCCGGCGCCGTCAAGACGCTGATTTCCCTTGACTCCCCACAGCTCGGCAGTGGGGAGTTTTTCTTGAATGCAACTCCGGCGCGTAAGCAGTCTTTTAAGTGTAGTGCGTCCCTAATCCGCGGGACGGGAGGCGGCCATGCGTTCCAGTACAGTCACAGGCCGTGACACGACGACGGCGGGGCCCGACCTCGCGCCCGAACAGCTCCTGGCTCAGCCGGACCTGTGGCGGCGGCTGGTGATGCTGGGCCTCGTGGCGCTGGTCGCGTGGCCGGTGGTTTCGACCACCGTACTGCTCATCTGGGCCGCAGCCTACGTCGGGATCACGCTGGCCGAGCGCGCCATCGTCTCGCGGCGCGGCTACATCGGCAGCGACGTCCCCGGGCTGATCGTCACCTTCGCGCTCTCGACCCTGCACGCGTGGGCCGCCTTCGAGCTGATCCAGCACGGCGACTCCGGCGCGCGGCTCTTCGCCGTGGCGCTGATCGGCTTCTCGGCGGTCAACATCCTGCTGCGGCTCTACTCGGCGCCCTGGATGTTCCTCGCAGCCATCGCGCCGCATGCGGCGGTGCTCACCTGGGTCTGCGTCGGGATCGTTGGCCGCAACTACGCCGCCGGCGAGTGGCTGCGGGCCTTCACCGGCGTCGCGGTCCTGCTGGTCTACGCGATCCTGCTCTTGCCGACGCGAACGCGCCTGGCGGAAGCCTGGGGCCGGCTGGTGACCGCCAAGCGGGCGGCCGAGGCCGCCAGCCAGGCCAAGTCGCAGTTCCTGGCCACCATGAGCCACGAGATCCGCACGCCGCTCAACGGCATCCTGGGCATGGCCCAGGTGATGCAGCGCGACGGCCTGCCCGACGGCCAGCGTGAGCGCCTCCGCGTGATCCGCCGCTCGGGCGAAGCGCTGCTGGGCCTCCTGGATGACGCCCTGGACTTCTCGCGCATCGAGGCGGGCAAGCTCAGCCTCGAGATGGGCGAGTTCGACATGGA
>NZ_DASWTE010000438.1:0-25139 GCF_036402295.1 Phenylobacterium sp. | reverse complement strand
ATGCTCCGCCGCCGGCGCATGGCGATCGCCTGAGACAGAAGGGGCGTCCGACAGCAGAAGGGCGGCCCTCGCGGGCCGCCCTTTCGTTTCCGGTTCTCGGGAACGCGCTACTTCTTGAGCATCTTCTTGATCTCGGCCTGGCTGGCGTTGACCGTGGCGGCGTCGCCGGCGATCGCCAGGCTGGCCGTGTCGACCGCGAAGCTGTCGGCGCCCATCTTGATGGTGGCCGTCTTCTTGCCGTCGGCGCCGGTCTTCACCTCGCTGATCTGACCGATGGTGGCGCCGGTGTTGTCCTTCACGGACATGCCGGTCTTCACCGCGACGTCCGCGCCGGCGGCCGACGCGCTGGCCGCGCCCGCGGTGGACGGGCTGGTGCTCGCGGAGGTGTCCGCAGGTTCATCGGCCGGAGGTGTGGCCGAAGTGCTCGGCGGAGCCGCCGGGTCGGCGGCGGCCGGGGACGTCTGGGCCAGGGCCGGTGCGGCGGACAGGCTGAGGATCGCCGCAGCGGCGAAGGCGAGGCGTTGGTTCATTGGCATGCATGCTCCCATATGCGCGCCCCCACGCCCGGCCTCACACAACCCGCGTCCCTGGGGATGGTTCCTACGGCCCAGCCGGCCGCGAAGCGTTGTCCCTGTCCGTTCGTCTCTATAGGTTGGCCGCTTCCTTACCGGGTTTGGATCAAGGGGACGGGGCGGGACACGCATGGACCAAGTCGAAAAACGCACCTTCACGGATGAGGAGGCGCTGAGCTTCCACCGCTACCCGACCCCCGGGAAGATCGGCATCATCCCCACCAAGCCGATGGGCACCCAGCGGGACCTCAGCCTCGCCTACTCGCCGGGCGTCGCCGTTCCTGTGCTGGCCATCGCGCGGGATCCGGAGCTCGCCTACGAGTACACCTCCAAGGGCAATCTGGTGGCCGTGATCTCCAACGGCACGGCGATCCTGGGGCTTGGCAACCTGGGCGCGCTGGCGTCCAAGCCCGTGATGGAAGGCAAGGGCGTGCTGTTCAAGCGCTTCGCCGACGTCGACGCCCTGGACGTCGAGATGACCTGCACCGACCCCGACGAGATCATCACCGTCGTCAAGAACATCGGGGTCACCTACGGCGGGATCAATCTAGAGGACATCCGCTCGCCGGACTGCTTCCGCATCGAGACCGAGCTGCAGGAGCTGCTCGATATCCCCGTCTTCCACGACGACCAGCACGGCACCGCGATCATCTGCACCGCCGGCCTGATCAACGCCTGCGAGATCACGGGCCGGAAGATCGACGAGGTGAAGGTCGTACTGAACGGCCCCGGCGCGGCCGGCATCGCCACCCTGGGCCTGATGAAGGCCATGGGCGTGAAGCACGAGAACGTCATCGCCGTGGACCGCAAGGGCGTGCTGTGGCGCGGCCGTCCCGAAGACATGAACCAGTGGAAGTCGGCCCACGCCATCGACACCGACAAGCGCACGCTCGCCGAGGCGCTGGACGGCGCGGACGTGTTCATCGGCGTGTCGGCCAAGGGTGCGCTCAGCCAGGAGCACATCAAGACCATGGCGCCGCAGCCGATCATCTTCGCCATGGCCAATCCTGACCCGGAGATCACGCCGGAAGAGGTCTATGAGGTGCGTCCCGACGCCATCGTGGCGACCGGGCGCAGCGACTACCCGAACCAGGTCAACAACGTGCTGGCCTTCCCCTACCTGTTCCGCGGCGCCCTCGACGTGCGGGCGCGGCGGATCAACATGGAGATGAAGATCGCCTGCGCGCGGGCGCTGGCGGAGCTGGCCCGCGAGGACGTGCCCGACGAGGTGGTGGCGGCCTACGGCGGCGTGCAGCTGAAGTTCGGCCCGAAGTACATCATCCCGACGCCGTTCGATCCGCGGCTCCTGTCGTACGTGCCGCCGTTCATCGCCCAGGCGGCCATGGACACCGGCGTGGCGCGCAAGCCGATCGAGGACATGGACGCCTACCGGGCCTCGCTGGCGCAGCGCCTCGATCCCACGGCCGCGTTCCTGCAGAAGCTGCAGGGCGCGGTGCTGTCGGGCCCGCGGAAGAAGATCGTCTTCGCCGAGGGCGAGGAACAGTCGGTGATCCGGGCCGCCTACGCCTTCCAGGCCCAGGGCCTGGGCCAGGCGGTTCTGGTGGGCCGCGAGGACCTGGTGCACGAGAACATGCGCGCCGCGGGCCTCGAGCCCGAGGAGGCCGGCATCGAGGTGCTGAACGCCCGGGTGTCGTCCTGGAACGAGGCCGCGGTCGACTATCTCTACGCCCGTCTGCAGCGCGAGGGCTTCCTCCGCCGCGACGTGCAGCGCCTGATCAACCAGGACCGCAACGCCTTCGCCACCGCGATGGTGGCCCTGGGCCACGCCGACGGGATGGTCACCGGCGTCACCCGCAACTTCGACCAGGTGCTGGAAGAGGTGCTGAACGTCATCGATCCCTCGGCGGATGGCCGGGTGATCGGCATGAGCATCGTGATGGCCAAGGGCCGCACGCTCTTCATCGCCGACACCAACGTCACCGAGATGCCGGTCGCCGAGGAGCTGGTCGAGATCGCCATCGAGGCCGCGCGGGCGGT
Source organism: Phenylobacterium sp. (assembly GCF_036402295.1). Classification (GTDB taxonomy): domain Bacteria; phylum Pseudomonadota; class Alphaproteobacteria; order Caulobacterales; family Caulobacteraceae; genus Phenylobacterium. The sequence continues at coordinate 22,569 of NZ_DASWTE010000438.1, read as the reverse complement.
CAAGACCCTGGGCTACGAGCCCAAGGTGGCCTTCATGAGCTACTCCACCTTCGGCAATCCGATGGGCGAGCGGTCCGAGCGGGTGCGCCAGGCGGTGGCCATGCTGGACGAGATGGACGGCATCGACTTCGAGTACGAGGGCGAGATGCCGCCGGAGCTGGCGCTGGACCCCACATCGCGCGGCGCCTATCCGTTCATGCGCCTCACCGGCCCGGCCAATGTGCTGATCATGCCGGCCATCCACTCGGCGGCGATCTCCACCCAGCTCATCCAGTCCCTGGGCGGCGCCGAGGTGATCGGCCCGGTGCTGCTGGGCCTGGAGAAGCCGGTGCAGATCTGCCCGCTGGGCGCTTCGGTCTCCCGGATCCTTCAGATGGCCACCGTCTGCGCCTACGACCGCCCGCTCGTGGAGCTGGCCGAATGATGCGGAGCGCTATCCGCACCTAGGGATCGCGCGCCTTTCGGGGAGCGGGCGGTCCGTCGTCCCTCCCCGGCAAAGGAGCGCGGCCGATGAACGGTCGAAGTTACAGTCTCGGCATCGACTTCGGGACCACCAACACCGTCCTCTCCCTGGCGGACGAGGACGGTCCCGCCCACCTCGTGAAGTTCCCCGCGACGGACGGGGAGCTGTTCGCCTTCCGCTCGTGCCTCTCGTTCTATGCGCCGCCCGACCTGCCATCGGAGCGCTCGATCTCGGCGGGCCCGTGGGCGATCGAGGCCTACGTGGAGGACCCCGCCGAGACGCGGTTCATCCAGAGCTTCAAGAGCTTCTCGGCGCAGGAAAGCTTCACCGAGACCCAGATCCTCGGCCGCCGCTATCGGTTCGAGGACCTGCTCTCGACGTTCCTGCTGAAGGTGCGCGACTACGCGGGGGCCGAGCTCAAGGCGCTCCCTGACCGCGTGATCGTGGGGCGGCCGGTGAGGTTCGTGGGCGCCTCGCCGAACGAGGCCCTGGCGCTCAAGCGCTACGAAATCGCCTTCCACCGGATGGGCGTGAAGGAGGTGCTCTACGCCTACGAGCCGGTCGGCGCGGCGTTCTTCTTCGCCCGCGAGCTGGACCGCGACGCCACCGTGCTGGTGGGCGATTTCGGCGGCGGCACCTCGGACTTCTCGATCATCCGCTTCGAGCGTCACGCCGGCGAGGTGCGCGCGATCCCGCTGGGGCGCGCCGGCGTGGGCGTGGCGGGCGACGCCTTCGACTACCGGATCATCGACAACCTGGTCTCGCCCGAGCTGGGCAAGGGCGGCGACTACGTCTCGTTCGGCAAGACGCTGCCCATTCCCTACAAGTACTACGCGGCCTTCGCCCGCTGGGACCAGCTGGCCCTGCTGCGCGCCAGCCGCGACATGCGCGAGATCCGCGCGCTAGAACGCCAGGCCAAGGACCCCGCGCGGATCGCCCAGCTGATCGAGGTGCTGGACGAGAACTACGGCTACCGCCTCTACCGCTCGGTCTCGCGGCTGAAGGAGACGCTGTCCGCCGAGACCTCGGCCGAGTTTCGCTTCGAGGCCGGCTCGATCGCCATCGTCCGCGACGTGCAGCGCGCAACCTTCGAAGGCTGGATCGCGCCCGAGCTCGCCCAGATCGAGACGGCGGTCGACGCGGCGCTCGCCGACGCCAACCTCGCGGCCGACCGGATCGACCGCATTTTCCTCACCGGCGGCTCGTCGCTCGTGCCCGCCGTGCGCGCGATCTTCCACCGGCGCTTCGCGAGCGAGCGGATCGAAACGGGCGCCGAGCTGGAATCCATCGCCGCCGGCCTTGCGCTGATGGCCCGCGAACGCGACCTCTCGCGCTGGACGATGAGGGCGGGCTGACCATGCTGCCGCTGGACCACATCCCGTTCTACAGCCCCGACCCGGAGGCGCTCGCCGAGGGGTTCGCGCGGCTCGGCTTCACGTTGTCGCCGCCCAGCCGCTACACGGCCCCGGACCATCCGGACGCCGCCTGGCGCGGCCGCTGCGTGTTCACCCGCGACGGCTGGTTCGACCTGCTGTTCGGCGATCAGCCCCGCACGCCGGGCGCGCCGATGTCGGTGCTGTTCCGTACGCCCGACCTCGCGGCCACGCGCCGCGAGCTGGCGGCGCTCAATCCCGAGGAGTCGTTCCACCTGGAGCGCGGCTGGGCCGACGACGACAGCCTGCCCCACGAGCGGTTCGCCTACTCGGGCCTGCGCTCCCGCATCGCGCCCCTCGTGCTGGCGGTGATCCAGCACGCCTGGCCGTGCGTCGACCTGCTGCCCGCGTGGCAGGAGCACGCCAACGGGGCGCAGGCCGTGACGGCGCTGATCTTCGGCGGCGAGGCGCCGGGCCCGGCCGCGGCGACCGCGGCGAGGTTCCTGGACCACCAGGCGCTCGAGTACTGGCCGCAGGCGACGTTCGACGACGCCTTCCCGGGCGCGAAGGTCCGCCGCGCCATCCGCGTCCGCGTGGCCGATCTCGCCGTGACCGCCGCCGCGCTCACCGCTGCGGGCGCCCGGTTCGCCGAGATGGAAAGCGGCAGCTTGGCCGTCCCACCCCAGTTCGGTGTCGAGGCGGGCTTCCTGTTCAGCGCCTGAGGCCTACTTCGGCTTCCGCAGCGTTGGACTCTCCAGGTCGAGCTCGCTCACCGGCACGACCTCCAGGGCGGGCAGCTTGGCCTTCAGGGCCGGCGCGAAGACCTTGGCGTCGCCCGCCACGACGACACTGGCCTGCGCCGGGCTGAAGGCGCGCTTCGAGAACGCCTGCACCTGGGCTGCGTCGACCGCCTCCACCTTGGCCGTGTAGCGGCCGATCTCGTCCAGCGAGACGCCATAGAGGGCGTAGTCGCCGAGGATGTTGGCCAGGCCGCCCGAGGTGGCCAGCTCGCGGCCGTAATCGCCCACCAGCACCGACTTGCGCGCCTTCAGCTCGTCGGCGCCGGCCGGCGCGGCGGCCATCTTGTCGAGCTCGGCGTTGATCAGGTCCAGGACCTCGGTCGCGGACTCGTTCTTGGTCTGGGCGCTGGCGCGGAACGAGCCCGTGGTGCGCGCCGTAGAGAGGCTCGCTCGGGCGCCGTAGGATAGGCCGCGCTTGATCCGGATCTCCTGGTTCAGGCGGGCCGAGTAGCCGCCGCCCAGCACCGTCGAGGCCACGATCGCCGGATAGTAGTCCGGGTCGGTGCGCGCGATGGCGGGTTTCATGACGTTGACCGACGCCTGGGCGGTGCCGGGGATGTCGATCGCCACCGCGCGGACTTTGCCGGCGGGCGCGATCGTGGGCGGAGGGGCTAGCGGCGCGGCCGGCTTCTTCCAGTCGCCGAACGCCTGCTCGGCGAGCGCGAAGCCCTGGTCGGCCGAGATGTCGCCGATCAGCACCAGGATCGCGTTGTCAGGCCGGAACGCCGCGCCGTGCAGGGCGGCGAGGTCGGTCGGCTTCAGCCTCGTGAGCGACTCCGGCGTGCCCTGCGCCACGTGGCCGAACGGCGTGCCGCCGAAGATCACCGGCGCGACGGCGAAGCCCGCCACCGAGCCGGGCTGCTGGTAGGCGACGCGCAGGCCGTCCAGCGCCTGGTCGCGCTGGCGGTCCAGCTCCTCGGCCGCGAAGGCCGGATTGCGGGCCACGTCGGCCATGATGGCCAGGGCGTCCTTCAGCTTGTCGGGCATGGCGTTCAGCGTCACCGACGACGTCTCCAGCCCGCCGCCCGAGCTCAGCGAGGCGCCCAGGCTCTCGACCTGGCTCGCCACCTGCTGGGCCGAGCGCGTCTTCGTGCCCTCGGTGAGCATGCCGGCCATCATGTTGGCGGCGCCCGCCAGGCCCGGCGGGTCGGCCCAGGCGCCCGTCTTCACCGTGAGGTCGGCGGTGACCAGCGGCAGGTCGGACGAGCGGGCGACGATGACGCGCAGGCCGTTCGCCAGCGTCTTCTCGGCGGGCTTCGGCAGCACCGGCTGGACCGGCTCGCCGATCACCGGCGCCTTCACGCGCTCGGCCTCGGGGGCGAGGGTGAAGACGGGTCCGTCGTAGCTCGCCACCGTCTTCGGCGGGGTCGGCGCGGCCGGGGCCGTCTCGCCCTTCGGCCGCTCGCTCTCCGGCCGATAGCGGATGGTCATCCGGCGGTCTTCGGCGAGGTACTTCTTCGCCACACGCTGCACGTCGGCGGCGGTCACGGCCTGGAGCTCGGCAAGTTCGGTGTTCACGGCCTTGGGATCGCCGTCAACGATCAGGGCGTACCCCAGGGCGCTGGCGCGGCCCTCGATGGTCTCGCGTTCGCGCAGCGCCGAGGCGAGCAGCTCGTTCTTCGCCTCCGAGAGCTCCGCAGCGGTCGGCGGCGCGTCGCGCAGGCGCTTCACTTCGGCCAGCAGCGCGGCCTCGCCCTCAGCCGGCGTCTTCCCGTTCGACATGATCGCGCCCACCAGCACCAGGCCGGGGTCCTGCGGCAGGTCGGCCTGGGAGAAGGCCTCGACCGCGACCTGCTTGTCGTAGACGAGGCTGTTGTAGAGCCGCGACGACTTGCCGGCCGACAGGATCGCATCCAGCACCTTCAGCGCCGGGGCGTCGGGATCGGACGCGGCCGCCCCCTGCCACGACAGCACCACCGCCGGCAGCGGCACGTTCGGGCCGTAGCCGTCGAAGACACCGGCCTTGGTGCGCGGCGGCTCCTTCACCGTCACCCTGGGCAGCGGCGTGTCAGGCTTCTTCAGCGGCGCGAAGTACCGGTCGATCCAGCCGTCCAGCTTCGCCTGATCGAAATTGCCGACGACGATCAGGGCGGCGTTGTCGGGCCGGTAGTAGGTGCGGTGGAAGGCGCGTACGTCGTCGACGGTGGCGGCGTCCAGCTCCTCGATCGAGCCGATGCCGGGGCGCTTGTAGGGATGGGTCGTGTAGCTGGCCTGCGGCAGGTAGAGCGCCATCAGCCGGCCGTAGGGCGAGGCCAGCACGCGCTGGCGCAGCTCCTCCTTCACGACGTCGCGCTCGGACTTGAAGACCGCCTCGTCGACCACCAGCGTGCTCATCCGGTCGGCCTCGGCCCAGATCAGGCGCTCGAGGTGATTGGCGGGCACGACCTCGTAGTAGTCGGTGAAGTCGTCGGCGGTGGAGGCGTTGTTGAAGCCGCCGACGTCCTCGGTCAGCCGGTCGAACGTCTCGGACGGCATGTTCCGCGTCGCCTTGAACATCAGGTGCTCGAAGAGGTGGGCGAAGCCCGAACGGCCCTGTGGGTCGTCCTTGGAGCCTACGCCGTACCAGACCTGCACCGAGACGTTCGGCGTCGCCCGGTCGAGGGACGTGAACACCTTCAGGCCGTTGGCCAGGGTGCGTTCCGTGAACTGGATCGGAGGGACTTCCGCCGCCTGCGCCGGCGCGGCCATCACGGCCGGGGCGAGGGCGGAGGTGGCGAAGAGCAGCGCCAGACCGACGGCGCGAGCGGTACGAAGCATGAGGCATCCCGGTTGGGGCCCGAGCGCGGCCGGTTGGCCGCGCTCAAGCTCGCTTTGGATGGCGCGCTGCCCGGGCGGCGAACCGGGATCCACTTCGCCTGACAGCGCGCTGTGGGGACTCCTTAGCACCCAACCGGGACGCGTGAAGCTTACGAGCGTGTCATGTGGCGATGGGGACTTCGCCACATGGGCTCGCAAGCTGTGTCGTCAGGCCGCTTCCTGCGGGCGCATGAAGGCGACCATGGTGTCGAAGGCGGCGTAGGTGGGCGCGTAGGACGGCCGCGCCTGCATGCGGGCGATCCAGGCCGTGATGTTGGGGTAGGACGAGAAGTCGTAGTTCGCGAGGCCACCCAGCAGCACGAACGACAGGCCCAGGTAGTCGGCGAGGCTGATTTGGTCGCCGCAGACGTAAGCGCGGCCGGCCAGCATGTGTTCGTCCAGCACCTTCAGCCAGCGCGGCGCGTGCTCGTGGCCGTAAGCCATCAGGTCGCCGAGCTGGGCCGGGGACATGCCGTGCGGCACGCCCATGTTCGGGTAGCAGACCATGACGCAGAAATACTCGTGGAACTGGGTGGCGAACCACGACAGCGCCTCGTCCGCCTTGAGCTGCGCCGGCAGGTCGGCCGGATAGGCCGCCGAGCCGCTGCGGAGCGCGAGGTACTTCAGGATCGCAGCGGACTCGCCCAGCCGGAAGTCGCCGTCGACCAGGAATGGCACGATGCCGTTCGGGTTCAGCGCCAGGTACTCCGGGTCCCGGTGGCCGCCCGCCATCAGGTCAACCTTCACGACCTCCACGTCCAGCCCGTGGTCGGCGATGAACATCAGCACCGGGCGCGACGTCGTGGAGATCGGATCGCAGTAAAGCTTCATGGACACACACCTTTTTCTCGCTTCGGGGCCGTTTCGCCGGCTCTCGCGTTCGACTGGCCCGGCAGATACGTCCGGAAGGCGCCGCTTGACCATAAGCGCTCTTGCAGGTTGGCTCTGCGCAACCGCAGAATGGCGCCATGTACGATTGGAATGACCTGAAGGCGTTCCTGGCCGTCGCCCGCGGCGGCTCGACCCTGGCGGCGTCCAAGGCGCTGGGCGTCAACCAGACCACCGTCGCGCGCCGCATCGAGAGCCTGGAGCACGACCTGGGCTTCAAGCTGTTCGAGCGCGGCCAGACGGGCAGCCGCCTGACCGAGAGCGGCCAGAACCTGATCCCCGAGGCCGAGAACGTGGAGCGGGCGGCTATCCGCTTCGCCAACCAGGCCGCCGGCCAGATGCGCGGCGTCTCCGGCGCGCTCCGGCTCACCACCAACGAGCTGGTCGCCAACACCATGGTGATCCCGGCGCTGGTGGAATTCCGCAAGGTGCATCCCGACGTGCAGGTGGACCTGGTGATCACCGACCGTGCGCTCGACCTGGAGAACGGCGAGGCCGACCTCGCCATCCGCACCGGCCGCGCGCTGGCGGAGTCCGACCTCGTGGCGCGCAAGGTCGCCGACCACGAGATGGCGCTCTACTGCAGCCGCGACTACGCGGCCCGCCGCGGCGTGCCCGCCTCGCCGGACGACCTCAAGGACCACGACCTGATCGACGTGGCGATGGACATGGGCGAGATCCCGGCCGCGTCGTGGATGATGCGCCACTCGGGCGGCAAGCCGCCGATCACGCGCTCGAACAGCATGGGCAGCCTGGTGCACGCGGTGAAGGCCGGCCTGGGCATCGGCGCCCTGCCGTGCACGATCGCCGACCCGGACTACGACCTCCTGCGCTGCTCCGACTCGATCGAGGAGTCGCGGGCCAGCTCGTGGATCGTGACGCGCCGCGACTTGAAGGACACCCCGCGGGTGCGCGCCTTCATCGACTTCATGGCCCCCTACCTGCAGCAGATCATCCGGCAGAGCGAAGAGCGGGGCCGCCAGCGCCTCGCGGAGCAGGCGGCCGCCGTGGTGCCGTTCCCGACGAAGACGGCCGGTTAGGCGACGACCGGCGTCACGTCGGCGCCTGCGCGGGTCAGGTGCGAGTAGGGGCAGACGACGTGCGCTTTGGCGACGAGGTCTTCGGCCTTCGCCTTGTCGAGCCCGGGGATCGTCACGCTGATGCCGATGGTCAGACCGAAGCCGCCGCCGTCGGCGCGCGGGCCGATGCCCACGTCGGCGGTCACCGCCGTATCGGCTGGGATCGCCACCTTCTCCTTGCCGGCCACGAACTTCAGCGCGCCGAGGAAGCAGGCGGCGTAGCCCGCGGCGAACAGCTGTTCGGGGTTGGTCCCCGCACCGCCGGAGCCACCCAGCTGCTTCACGGTGTCGAGGGCCACGTCCAGCCGACCGTCGGACGACGTCGCGGTCCCGGTGCGGCCGCCAGTGGCGGTGGCTTGGGCGGTGTAGAGCACGGACATGGGATCTCCTGATTGGTTTGCGATAATGTTTATTGCAATAATTAATAGCTAGGTCGACCCTCGATCCTTGTCAAGGCATCTTTTATCGCGATATGTATCTGCATGACCGCTTCCCGCCAGCAGCCGCTCGATCGCCAGCTGTGCTTCTCGATCTACGGCGCGGACCTTGCCATCAACCGGGCGTACAAGCCGCTGCTCGACCGGCTGGGGCTGACCTATCCCCAGTACCTGGTGCTGCATGCGCTCTGGGAAACCGACGGGTTGACGATTTCGGCCATCGCCGAGCGGCTGGCCCTGGAGCCCAGCACCATCACGCCGCTGGTGAAGCGGCTCGAGGCGGCCGGATTCCTCGGACGACGCCGCAATCCGCAGGACGAGCGGCAGGTGCAGGTGCGGCTGACCGACAAGGGCCGCGACATGCGTGAGGAGAGCGCCTGCCTGGGCGAAGCGCTGCTGAAGAAGGCGGGCATGAGCCTCGAGGAACTCGGACAACTCAACCGGCAGGTTCAGCGGCTGCGCGACGCGCTGGCCGGGTCCAACTAGAGGGCGTCACCCCAATCGAGGCGACGGGCGATCGCGTGGGCGGCCTTGTCGCGGCGGGGGACGAAGCGGCGTTCGAGGGCGCCGGGCTCGGTGCAGAGCTTGAGCTCGATGCCCGGCTTGCCGGCCTTGGGTCGCGCGAGCACCCGTGGCGCGCGCGGCTCGGTGGCGACGCCGGGGCGGGCGGCCAGCAGGTAGGCGAACTTCTCGTCCTCGAAGGGGACCTCGGCGCCCTTGGCCAGTTTGTGGTCGCGCGAGCGCGGCAGGCGGACACTGAAATGGCACCAGTCGGGCGCAGTGAGCGGGCACGCGAGGTGGTGCGGACACGGCGCGAGGATCGTCGCGCCGGCGGCGATCAGCGCCTCGCGGGCGGCCAGCAGGCGGGCGTAGCCGGCCGGCGTACCGGGCTCGACGATCGCCAGCAGGCCCTCCGTCGCGGCCCAGAGGCTCGCCACCACCCGCGGCTGGGCGGCCGGCGAGATTTCGGCCAGGGCGTAGCTGGCGAGCACCAGGTCGGCCCTGGGGAACGGGCCGGCCGCCAGGTCGCCGCGGGTGGAGGTCGCCGCCAGGTCGTCGCCGGCCAGGCGCTTCGCCAGGTCGAGGAACGGCGCGCTGGCGTCGAACCAGGCGATGGCGTCGAGCGAGCCCCAGGCCTCGCGCGCCGCCCAGCTGCCGCCGCCGGGGCCGCAGCCGGCGTCCAGCAGGGACCGCGGCGCAAAGTCTGGCGCGGTCCGCCGCGCCTCGGCGAAGACCGCGCCGCAAGCGGCGTAGGTGGCCGGCAGGCGGGCCAGCGCATAGGCCAGCGCATCCTCGCGGCCCTTGATCACCGACGCCGAGCCACGGCCGGCGCGGTAGGCCTCGGTGGTCGCCGCGGTGCGGTCGGCCAGGTCGCGGCGCGAGGCCCCGGCGAGCTCGCGGTCGATCGCGGCCTTCAGCGCCCGCGGAAGCTCAGCCGCCACTAGGCGAGGGCTTCGGCCCGCAGCTTCGCCAGCGCCGCCGGCACCGCCGGGTCCTCGAGGCCCGACGTGTCGCCGGCCTCGCCAGTCTCGGCGATGCGGCGCAGCACCGGACGCAGCACTTCCCCCGCCGGGGTCTTCGGCAGCGGGCCGAAGATCACGAAGGCCGGCGCGGCGTGGTCGCCCACCTCCCGGCGCATGAAGCCTTTGATGTCCGCCGCCAGGACGTCCGACGCCATGATGTCGGGGTCAGGCGTGACGAAGGCCCAGAGGACCTCGCCGCCGGGTGCGTCGACCGCCACCACGGCGGCCTCGGCCACGGCGGTGTGACCGGCGAGCACGGCCTCGAGCTCGGTGCAGGAGACGCGCTTGCCGCCGATGTGCGCCTCGTCGTCGCCGCGGCCCGCGCGGTTCTTCACCAGGTCGTCGACGACCGCGGGCTCGGCCAGGGTGGAGATGTCGCCGAGGTTGGTGAGGTCGTCCTCGGCGATCTTGCGCAGGATGCGGCGCATGATCTTGCCCGAGCGGGTCTTGGGCAGGCCGGGCGCGAACTGGATCACGTCGGGCGCCGCGAACGGCCCGATCTCGCGCCGCACCCAGCCGCGCAGGTCGGCCAGGAGCGCCTCGGTGGGTTCAACGCCGACCTTTAGCGTCACGTAGCAGTAGATGCCCTGGCCCTTGATGTCGTGCGGATAGCCCACGACCGCGGCCTCGGCGACGGCGGTGTGCGCCACCAGCGCGCTCTCGATCTCGGCCGTGCCCAGGCGGTGGCCGGACACGTTGATCACGTCGTCCACCCGGCCGGTGATCCAGTAGTAGCCGTCGGCGTCGCGGCGGGCCCCGTCGCCGGTGAAGTACTTGCCGGGATAGGTGGAGAAGTAGGTGTCGATGAAGCGCTGATGGTCGCCGTAGACCGTGCGCATGATGCCGGGCCATGCGTCGGTGATACAGAGGTTGCCGCTGATCGCGCCGGTCAACTCCAAGCCCTCGGCGTCGACCAGCATGGGCTTCACGCCGGGCAGCGGCTTGGCGCACGAGCCGGGCTTCAGCGCATGCGCGCCGGGCAGCGGGCTCATCAGGCAGGCGCCCGTCTCGGTCTGCCACCAGGTGTCGACGATCGGACAGCGGCCCTCGCCCACCACCCGGTGGTACCAGAGCCAAGCCTCGGGGTTGATCGGCTCGCCCACGGTGCCCAACAGGCGAATGGTGTCGCGCGGCCAGGCTTTCACCGGGTCGTCGCCCTCACGCATCAGCGCCCTGAGCGCCGTGGGCGCGGTGTAGAAGATCTCCACCTTGTGCTTGTGGCAGACTTCCCAGAACCGCGACGAGTTCGGGTAGTTGGGCACGCCTTCGAACATCAGCGATGTCGCGCCGTTCGCCAGGGGGCCGTAGACCACGTAGCTGTGGCCGGTGACCCAGCCCACGTCGGCGGTGCACCAGAAGACCTCGCCTGGCCGGTAGTCGAACACCACCTCGTGGGTCCAGCTGGCCCAGGCCAGGTAGCCGCCGGTGGTGTGCAGCACGCCCTTGGGCTTACCCGTGGAGCCCGAGGTGTAGAGGATGAACAGCGGGTCCTCGGCGCCCATCGGCTCGGGCTCGCACTCGGTCGAGACCGTCTGCTTCAGGTCGGCGAAATAGGCGTCGCGGCCGGCGGCCATCGGCACGTTCCCGCCGGTGCGCTTGACCACGATCACGTCGGTTACGCCCGGGCAGGTCTTCAGCGCCTCGTCGACGTTGAGCTTCAGGGGCACGATCTTGCCGCCCCGCAGGCCCTCGTCGGCGGTGATGACGATCTTCGAGTCACAATCCTGGATGCGGCCCGCCAGGCTGTCGGGCGAGAAGCCACCGAACACCACCGAATGGATGGCCCCGATCCGCGAACAGGCCAGCATCGAGGCCGCCGCCGCGGGGATCATCGGCAGGTAGATGGTGACGCGGTCGCCCTTCTTGACACCCTTGGACTTCAGCACGTTGGCCCAGCGGCAGACGTCGGCGTGCAGGTCGCGGTAGGTGATCGGGTAGTAGGTCCCGTCGTCGCCTTCCCAGATGATCGCCACCTGGTCGCCGCGGGTCGCGAGATGCCGGTCCAGGCAGTTGGCGCTGACGTTCAGCACGCCGTCCGAGAACCAGTTGATGTGGAAGTCGGCCTTGTCGAAGGAGACGTCCTTCACTTCGCTGAACGGCTTGATCCAGGTGAGCCGCTCGCCGATCTCGCGCCAGTAGCCCTCCGGGTCGCTCTCGACCCGCTGCACCGCCGCCTCGTAGGCCGCCGCGTTCATGTGGGCCTTCTCAGCCCACTCAGCTGGCACCGGAAACACTTCGCCGTCGGACACCTTGCTACCTCCCGGGGACGTCGCGAACGGAATAGGCGGACGCAGCCGCCCGCGCAATGCGGGTTCGGCAAGACGGCAGGAGCGCCTTGCGCCGGCCCGCGGCATGGGCGATTCCACCGCCTCCCCAGCGCCAAACGGTATGGAATCATGGCCGACGAAGATCTTCCGTTCGACGCGGTGTCGCCCACCTACCGGCGCTTCATCCTCGACAACCTGAGCCACTACGGCATCGACCCGGAGCGCTTCTGGCGACCGCTGCCGGGCGCAGACGAGATGTTCTTCAAGGCGCTGCTGCCGAACTACGAGCGCGACGTGGACATCGCCGCGTTCAAGTTCACCGAGTCGACGCTGCGCTTCTTCGACACCTACCGCCAGATCGTGGACCAGGTGTTCGGGGGCTTTTCGAACCTCTCCAGCGTCATGGACTTCGCCTCGGGCTACGGCCGCCTGACGCGCCTGCTCGAGCAGCGCCTGCGGCCGGAGCAGATCTGGGTCAGCGACATCTATGCCGACGCCATGGCCTGGCAGGCCAACGCGTTCGGCGTGAACACGGTGGTCTCGGCGCCCGATCCGGACGCGGTCACCCACGCCGGGACGCACGACATCGTGTTCGTGGGCTCGCTCTTCTCGCACCTGCCGAGCGGCCTCTTCGAGCGGTGGCTGCAGCGGCTCTACGCGATGGTGGCGCCGGGCGGGGTGCTGGCGTTCAGCGTCCACGACGTCGGCTTCCTGCCCGCGGGCGAAACGCCCGACCCGTCGGGCCTCAGCTTCTACCGGACCAGCGAGAGCGGCTCGTTGGACTACGACATCTACGGCATGAGTTATGTGACTGAGGCCTATGTGGCCGCCGCGGTCGCGGGCTTGCCCGGCGCGCCGACCTATCGCCGCTTCGGCAAGGGCGCCTACGAGAACCAGGACCTCTACGTCGTGGCCGGTCCGGGCCGCAGTCTCGACGGGCTGAGGGTGGCGAGCACGCCGATGGGCGGGTTCGAGACGGCGACCGCCCTCACCAACGGCGACGTCGAATTCGCCGGCTGGGCCCACGAGCGGACGGCGGGCGCACGCATCGAGCGCCTGCGCGTCTGGGTGGACGGCGTCGACCGCGGCGTCGTCGAGCCCTCCAGCGAGCGACCCGACGTGCTGAGGCACTTCCCCGATGCGGCCAACACGCCGGTGGGCTGGGTCTTCCGACTGGCGCGGGAGAGGACGCCGGCCGGCGCCCTCGTCCGCGTCGACCTCGAGAGCGGCAGCGGCCTGACGGGCCGGCTCTATGCCGAGTTCCCGCCGCCGACGGCGATCACCTACTCGGGCTGGTCGCGGCGGCCCCTGAAGGGTGGCGGCCTCTAGTCGCGGGCGCCGCGGCTCAGCTTGCGGGCCGCGGCGGCGCTCTGCATCTTCCCGCCGATGCGATTCCTTTCGGTCCTCGTCGCCGTCGCCCTGCCGCTGGCCGCCTGCAACGGCGCTGCGCCCCGTGGCGCGATCGAGAGCGCGAGCCGGCTGCTGGCGGCGGCGCTAAGCGGCGACCGCATCGCCTTCGAGGCCCAGATCGACCGCAAGGCCGTCCGCGAGGACGTCCGCCGCCAGGTCACCGCGCTGGCGAAGGCGGCCGCGCTGGAGGTGGACGGCGGGCCGTCGGAGTTCGCGCTCGACCGCATGATCAGCCCGGACAAGGTGCGCGTTGTGGACGGCTCGGGCGCCGCACTCACGGCGGCGCCCACGCCGAAACAGGTGGCGCCCCTGATGCGCAGGGTGGACGCCAAGCGCGCCTGCCTGAAGGACGCGGCGGCCTCCGACTGCCTGCTGACCTTCGCCAAGGGCAAGGACCATTGGCGGCTGGTCGGCATGAAGGCGATGGACCTGACGATCCAGGTCGCAGGCGACTCAGGGCGATCCGCGCCGGTAGCGCGGTCAGGCGATGGCGCCGTCGATCTGGCGCGTAGAGAACGACCGCAAGCGAGCAACGCGGCGCGGACTTGAACTGAGAGGGGGCGGGACGCTGATCGGATAGCGGGCTATCCCGCTTTTGCGTCCGCCGCGGCGGCAGGCGCTCCCACGAAATCCAGCACGAATCTGGAGAGCGCGTCGTAGTCCGTCAGGTCGTAGTCACGCGAGAGGACCGTGCGCTGCCCGCGCTTGGCTGCGATGTGCTTCATCGCGAGCCGCTTGAAGAAGTCATACTGGCTGTAGCGTATCGCCCCCGCTGCGTGATGGACGGCGGATGGCGTCCACAGGGTCTCGTGCTCGAAGCGCGCAAGGCACTGCTCGAGTCCTTCCCAGTCGTGCGGGTTCTCTCCGGCGGCCGACAGAGAGACCGAGATGAAGGCGCTGCGGATCTTGTTCAACGTGGCGTGATGGGTGCGGGCGTACTCCATGAGCCGCGGCTGATAGCGGCCCACGTGCAGCGATGCGGCCAAGAACACAACGTCGTAGGGCGAGGGATCAGGGTGGTGCGGATCGTGGCCCGCTTCCTCGACCGTCGTCGGAAGGTCGCGTTCCCGTAGCCGTGAAGCCGCGAAATTGCACAGCTCGCGCGTGTGGCCCTCGGTCGTTCCATAGATCATCAGGATGCGCATGGCGCCGGCCTCCTCCGGTTCAACCCGCGCAACCTGTCTTGGTTCGACGAGCGGCGCCCGCGGACGCCCGCGCGCTGGCGGGAGGAGCGCCTATTTGCATGCCGAGCGGCCAGCAGGCGGCGCGTCCATTCGAGGGCGGCCGGCGATCATCCCAAGTCCCAGGCCTCGAGCGCCAAGCCAACGGTCCAGCTCGCCCCTAGTCGTCGCCGAAGGTGCATCCTCGGGGGCCCGCGTTCCCCGAGCGCCTACTCCGCGACCAGCGCCTCGATCTCCGCCGGGGAGCAGCCGAATTCCTGCAGGAGCGCCCGGGTGTGCTCGCCGATGCCCGGCGCCATGCGGGGCGGCGACTTCGCCTCGCCGCGGATCTGGAAGGGGCTGTCCACGGTGCGCACCCAGCTGTCGGTGATCTGCGGCAACAGGCCGTTGGCGTCGATCTGGTCGTCGGCGAGGTGGTCGTAGACGGAGGCCACGATGCCAAAGGTCACGTCGCCATGGGCCAGCACTTTCGCCCAGTGCGCAAAGGGCTCCCGCGCGAACATCTCGTCGAACCTGGCCACAAGGATCGGGCCGTTCGCGAACCGGGCCTCGGGCGTGGCGAAGAGCGGGTCGTCCAGCCACTCGGCGTGGCCCATCGCCCGCGCCAGCAGCGGCCAGTCGCGGGCCGGGTTGGTGCTGGCGATGATGAAATGGCGGCCGTCGGCGGCGCGGTACATCTCGTTGAGCGCGCCACGCTCCCCACGCTTCGGGCGGGTCATGAGCTCGTAGCCGCACAGCGCCGCCTGCACCTGGCACCCGTTCGCCCACAGGCCGTTCGCCAGCAGCGAGGTCGTGACCTCCGCGCCCTCGCCGGTGAGCTGGCGCTTGTAGAGCGCGGTGACGATCGCGCCATACATCGCCATCGCGGTCGGATGGTCGCCCATCCCCGGCATCGAGATCGCGGGCTCGGCGTCGGCCGTGGGGCGCACCATGTCCATCAGGCCCGAGCGGGCCCACCAGACCGTGGCGTCGAAACCGGTCCGGTCGCGCTCGGGGCCGAGTTCGCCGTAGGGCGAGAGCGACGCGTATATCAGCCGGCTGTTCAGCGGCATCAGGTCCTGGGCGCGCACGCCCAGCCGTTCGCGCGCCGGGAAGGGGATGTTGGTGATGAAGACGTCGGCCTTCCTGACCAACGTCTGCAGGACCGCCTGCGCCTCCGGACGCCGCAGGTCCAGCGCCAGGCTCTCCTTGTTCCGCGAGTCGAGGGCCCAGAAATAGTCGATGTCGTCCGGCGTGCCCCGCAGCCGGAAGAGATTGCGGTAGGCGTCGCCGATCACCGGCGGTTCGATCTTGATCACCCGGGCGCCGAAATCGCTCAACACCGTCGCCGCGGCCGGCCCGGCGATGAAGCTCGCGCAATCAATGACAAGCAGGTCGTCGAACAGTCCCGTCGGCATCCCCTCGCCTCCCAACCAGCACTACGCGGCTGACCAGCATACTAAGACTGGAGCGCGTCGCCGCGTCGACCGGCCTCACGTGCGGCTCGGGCATGGGTGTGTCCTCCACCTGCGTCTGCCGTCATTCCGGCATTGCGCGAATTGACGAACGAATGTTTGTTAGTTAACCCCAGTGCATGAATGCCGCGCTGGAAGCAAGCACCCGGGACCGGATCCTCGACGCCGCCCTCGACCTCTTCGCCACCCAGGGTTACGCGGGCGCCTCCATGCGCCAGCTCGCCGCCGCGGTGGGGATGCGCGCCAGCAGCCTCTACAACCACTTCGACGGCAAGGCGGCGATCCTCAGCGCCCTGATCGACGCCTACGGCCCGGCCCGGGGCGCGAGCCGCCTGGCCTCGCCAGCCTACCGGGCCCTGGCCGACGACCCCGAGGCCTTCTGCCGCCGCTACGCCGCCGACTGGCTCGACCAGTGGTGCGACCCGAACGAGCGGCGCTTCATGGACCTGCTCTCGGCCGAGCCCAGCCGGATGGCCGAGCACCGCGCCCACTTTGTCGAGACCCTGTTCGACCGCGAGGTGGTGGCGATGGCTGACTACTTCCGGCGCTTCACGCTCGCCGGCCGCATCCATGCGCCGGACCCGACGGAATGCGCGCGCCTCTTCATGGCAGGGCTCACCTTCGTGCGGCTGCAGCACCTCCTGATGCCGCCGGAGCCTTCGCCGCGGGAGGTGATCGGCGAGGCGCTGGACCGGGCGGTGCGCAACTTCCTGATGCTGGTGGCGCCGCGAGGAGCGGCGGCGGCATGACCGTCCAGCTCCACGCCTTCCACCGCCTGCGCGAGATGCAGTCGCGCGGCGTGCGGATCATGTACGGCCACGCCCCCGACTTCTGGACCACCGTGCCCCAGGCCCCCGTGCGCCTGGGCTGACCCAAGGACCTCACATGGACACCCTCGCCGAACGCCGGCTGCAGACCGTGCGCGACCACATGGCCCTCGAATGCGTCTGCGACTGGGACGCGGTGATCGCCACCTTCGAGCATCCCCGCTACGAGATGTACGGCAGCGGGGCGGTGTTCGACGGCGAGGAGGAGGTGCGCGGCTACTTCGCGGCCTCGCGTACGCCCTTCCCCGACCAGGGCAACGAGATCATCGCCATTGCCCACAGCGGCGACACCGTGCTGGTGGAGTTCTGGCTGACTGGCACCCACCTCGGCCCGCTGCGCACGCCGACCGGCGTGATCGAACCCACGGGCAAGGCCTTCCGGGTCCGCATGGCCGCCACGTTCGAGTTTCCGCCCGGCGGCGACAAGGTGATCTGCGAGCGGCCTTACTTCGACCAGGGCATGGTCCTGCGCGCCCTGGAGCTGGCCTGAGCCATGGCCGGGCGCGGCGAGGGCAAGCTGGCAGTTTCGAATTTACTGTCGCCCGCGCGCGGTCCTATGCAGGGGGCGACGCCGGCAAGGCGACCCCCAGCTCCCAAGGACCCGTCCGCATGCTGCTGCACCTTTCCACCTGGGCCGAGGTCGAGGGCTTCCTGAAGCGCTCGAAGACGGTGGTGATCCCGATCGGCTCTAACGAGCAGCACGGGCCCACCGGCCTGCTCGGGACCGACTGGCTGTGCCCGGAGATCATCGCCCACGAGGCCGAGAAGGGCGGCGACATCATCGTCGCGCCGACCTTCAACATCGGCATGGCCCAGCACCACCTGGACTTCCCGGGCACCATCGCGCTGCGCCCCTCGACGTTCATGCTGGCGATCGGCGACTGGTGCCGCAGCCTCAGCCACGCCGGGTTCGAGAAGCTGTACTTCCTGAACGGCCACGGCGGGAACGTGGCGACCATCGAGGCGGCGTTCTCCGAGCTCTACGCCGAGGCCAGCTACGCGGGGCGCAACCGCGGCTTCGCCTGCAAGCTGAAGAACTGGTGGGACCTCGCCGGCGTCACCGCGCTCGCCAACCGCCAGTTCCCGGTGGGCCACGGCAGCCACGCGACTCCGTCCGAGATCGCGGTGACCCAGTGGGGGTATCCGGACTCCATCAAGAGCGCCAACTACGCGCCGCAGATCGCCCCGACCGGCCCGATCCGCGAGGCTGCCGACTTCCGCGCCCGCTACGCCGACGGCCGCATGGGCTCGGACCCGGGCCTGGCCACGCCCGAGAAGGGCGGCGAGCTGGTCAAGGCCGCCGCCGCCGCCCTGCTGGACGACGTGGCGGCCTTCAGCGGCGAGGTCGCGCCGACCTAAGCCGTCCACACCTCGCCGGCGCGCACCTCGACCGGCCACGTCGCTATGTGGTCGCCGTGGCAGGGGCCGGCGATGCACTGGCCGTCGAGGGTGAACAGCGCGCCATGGCCGGCGCAGAGGATGTGGGCCTTGTCGCGGGTGAGGTAGCGGTCGTCGAGCGGGGCGAGCGGCCAGCCCGCGTGGGGGCAGGAGTCGACGAAACCCGCCGCCGTGTCGCCGCGGCGCAGGACGAAGCCCGCGAAGAGGCGCGTCCCATCGCGGAAGCGGAAGCTCTTGCCGCCGGGATCCTCGATCTCGCTGAGCGCGCAGAGGCGCACGCCCGCCGGCGGCCGGGCCGGGTTGTCGGGCTCAGAGATGGCCAAGCGTGGCCTTGAAGGCGGTGATGTCAACGCGCTGCCAGAGCCCGGCTTTGGTGTAGGGGTCGTCCGCGCTGAACGCCTCGGCGGCGGCCTTGTCGGCGACGTCGACGATCAGGAGCGAGCCCGCCATGTCGCCGTTCGCGTCCAGCATCGGGCCGCCCAACTTGAGGATGTCGCGCTTGCCGCCGACGTAGGCGAGGTGCGCCTCGCGCGCGCCCATCCGCACCTCCAGCGCATGGGGTTTGTCGACGCAGTGCAGGACGAAAAGCGGCATCTAGTTTTCCTCACGCAACGGTCGGGAGAGCAGGCCGCGGATCGCATCGTCGACGTCGACTTCGCCGGCCAGGATGGCGGCCACCGCCTCGCAGATCGGCGTCTCGACGCCGAGCTTGCGGGCAAGCTGGCGGACGGCCGGGGCCGAGGCGACGCCTTCGGCGACCGACAGCTTGCCGGCCAGCGCCTCGGCCAGCGTCATACCCTGGCCCAGCGCCAGGCCGACGCTCATGTTGCGCGACTGCGGGCTGGAGCAGGTGAGCACCAGGTCGCCCAGGCCGCAGAGGCCGGCGACCGTCTCCGGCTCGCCGCCGAGCGCGACCGCGAGGCGGGTGAGTTCGGCGAAGCCGCGAGTGATCAGGGCGGCGTGCGCCGAGCGGCCCAGGCCGCGGCCTTCGACGATGCCGCAGCCGATGGCGAGCACGTTCTTCACCGCCCCGCCGGCCTCGGCGCCGATCATGTCGGTGGCGAAGTAGGGGCGGAAGGTCGGCGTGGCGATGGCCTCGGCCAGCGTCTCGGCGCAGCCGGGGTCGGGGCAGGCCAGGGTGACGGCGGTGGGCAGGCCGCGGGCCACCTCGCCGGCGAAGCTGGGGCCCGACAGCACGGCGGCCAGGGCCCGGGGCGCGGTCTCGGCCAGCACCTCGGTCATCAGCTTCAGCGAGCCCTGCTCGACGCCCTTGGAGCAGAGCAGGATCGGCAGGCCGTCGCGGACGTGCGGGGCGAAGGCCTCGAGCGTAGCGCGGGTGTGCTGGGCAGGGGCGACGGCCAGGACCAAGTCGCTCCCGGCGAGGTCGGCGAAGTCGCCAGTGGCGCGGATCAGCGGGTCCAGCGGGACACCGGGCAGGAAGGTGGCGTTCTCGTGCGCGCGGTTGAGGCTCTCGACCACCTCGGGCTCGCGGGCCCAGAGCGTGACCTCGCGCCCGGCCCGCGCACACACCTGGGCCAGCGCCGTGCCCCAGGCCCCGCCGCCGATGACGCCGGCCTTCTTCATGCTTTCGCGCCCTTGCGGCCGGCCTTGTGGGTGGGAGTCGCTGCGGCGGCCGCGGCGTCCAGCGGCCAGCGCGGGCGGGCCACCGCGTCCAACGGGTCGGAGATCCCGGCCGCCAGCCGTTCGGCGCCCGCCAGCGCGATCATGGCGGCGTTGTCGGTGCAGTAGGCCAGCGGCGGCGCGTCGAAGCTGAAGCCATTCTTCGTGGCGACGGTCTCCAGTCGGGCGCGGACCGTGCGATTGGCGGCGACCCCGCCGGCGACCACGAAGCGCAGGCCCCGGCCGGCGTGCTCCTGGGCGTAGGCCTTCATGGCGCGGTCCGACCTCTCGGCGAGTTGGCTGGCGATGGCGTTCTGCACGGCGGCGGCGAGGTCGCGGCGCTGGGTCTCGCCGGTGACGCCCTCAGCCAGGCGGGCGGCGGCGGTCTTCAGGCCCGAGAAGGAGAAGTCGCAGTCCTTGCGGCCCAACAGCATGCGCGGCAGCTCGAAGGCCGTCGGGTCGCCGCCCTGGGCCAGTTTCTCGAGCGCCGGGCCACCGGGATAGGGCAGGCCCATGGCCTTGGCGATCTTGTCGAAGGCCTCGCCGGCGGCGTCGTCGATGGTGGAGCCGAGGCGGCGGCAGGCGCCGATGCCGTCGACGCTCAGGAGCTGGCAATGCCCACCCGACACCAGCAGCAGGAGGAACGGGTAGGCGATGTCGGCGCCCAGCCGCGCCGAGACCGCGTGGCCCTCCAGGTGGTTCACCGCCACCAGCGGCAGCCCGCGGGCCAGCGCCACGGCCTTGCCGAACGACAGCCCCACCATCACCCCGCCCACCAGGCCGGGCCCGGCGGTGGCGGCGACGCCGGTCAGGTCCTCGTAGCCCAGCACGGCCTCTTCCAGCGCGGCCTCGGCGATGGTCTCGATGGTCTCGACGTGGGCGCGGGCGGCGATCTCGGGCACCACGCCGCCGAACGGGGCGTGGGCGGCGATCTGGCTGCCGACGATCGAGCTCAGCACCTCGGCGCGGCCGTCGGCGTGCAGGCGCACGACCGCCGCAGCGGTTTCGTCGCAGCTCGTTTCGAGGCCGAGGACAGTGTGGGTGACGGTCATCCGGTTGCCGGGGGCGGCCCGCTCCTGTAGCAGGCCTCACGATTTCCGCTCCCGAGGTAGACCGCCCACCGTGCCTTCGCAACCGCCCGCCCGTCCCGGCCAGGTGCGTATCGGCGCCCGCGGCTCCAAGCTCAGCCTCGCCCAGGCCGGCCACATGCAGCGCCGCATCGCCGCCGCGCTGGGCGCCGATCCCGAGAACCTGGCCGAGGTGGAGAAGGTCGCGCCGCTGATCGTGATCACCACCACCGGCGACCGGGTGCAGGACCGCCGGCTCTTGGAGATCGGCGGCAAGGGCCTCTTCACGAAGGAAATCGAGGAGGCGCTGATCGCGGGCCGCATCGACTGCGCGGTGCACTCGATGAAGGACATGCCGGCGCTGTTGCCGGACGGTCTGTGCATCGCCGCCGTGCCCGAACGCGAGGACCCGCGCGACGCCTTCCTGAGCCGCGGCGTGGAACGGCTGGAAGACCTGCCCCAGGGGGCGAAGCTGGGCACGGCAAGCCTGCGGCGCCAGGCCCAGTCGCTCTATCGCCGGCCGGACCTGGACGTGCAGATGCTGCGCGGCAACGTCGACACCCGGCTGGCGAAGCTGGCGGCGGGGGAGGCGGACGCGATCCTGCTGGCCTACGCCGGGCTGCGGCGCCTGGGCCTCGGCGACCAGGTGAAGAGCCTGATCGATCCGCGCGAGGTCCCGCCGGCGCCGGGGCAAGGGGCGCTCGCCATCGAGACCCGCGAGGCCGACCGCGACCTGCCGTGGGTCGCCTCCCTGCGCTGCGAGACCACGACGCTGTGCGTCGCCGCCGAGCGGGGCGCGCTGACGGCGCTGGAAGGCTCGTGCAAGACGCCGATCGGGGCGCACGCCTGGCTCGAGGACGGGTCGCTGCAGCTGATCGTCGAGGCGCTGTCGCCGGACGGCCGCCAACGCTTCCGCCACGCCGGCTCGGCCGAGATCGCCCCGCAGGCCGACCCGCTGGCCTCGGCCCGCGACCTGGGCCTGTCGCTGGGCGCCGTGGTGAAGGCCGAGGGCGGCGACGCCATCGTGCTCTGAGGGCGCGTCCCGCCGTATCTCCACTCCCGCAAATGCGACAGTTCGGATAACAGAATTGTCGCATGGCGAGCCGCAGGCAGAGGATCTGGATCACCCGCGCGCAACCCGGGGCGGACGTCACCGCCGAGCGGGTGCGGGCGCTGGGGCACGACGCCATCGTCGCCCCCCTGCTGGCCGTGCGCGTGCTCCCCGACGTGGCCGTCGACCTCTCGGGCGTGGCGGCGCTGGCGTTCACCTCGGCCAACGGCGTGCGAGCCTTCGCCGACGTCAGCGGCGAGCGGGGGCTGAAGGTGTTCGCGGTGGGCGCGGCCACGGCTCAGGCGGCGCGGGCCGCGGGGTTCAAGTCGGTGCTATCGGCCGACGGCGACGTGGAGGCGCTGGCCGAGGGGATCGCGATGCGGCGCAGCGAGCTGCGCGGCGCGGTGCTGCATCCGGGCGCGGCTGAGCCCGCGGGCGACCTGGCGGGCGAGCTGGAGAAGCATGGTGTCGAGGCGCGACGCCTCGTGCTGTACGAGACCGCGCCGGTGGATCTCGCCGCGGCCCAGGCGCAGGCGCTGGGCAAGAGCGATGCGGTGCTGCTGCACTCGCCGCGCGCCGCGCAGGTGCTGGCAAAGCTGCTCAAGGCCCATCCTGCGCCGCAGCTGCGGGCGCTAGGCCTGTCGAAGGCGGTTGTGAAGCCGCTGGCGCGCACCCGCCTGGCGGCCAAGGCCTATCCGCCGTTCCCCCTGGAAGGGGCGCTGCTCAACCTCATCGACCGGAAGCCATGATGGCATGAGCCAGCCCGACCCCGACCTGCCGCGCGACCCCGCCGAGTACCGGCCGAAGCCGCTGATGGGCTGGACGTTCTGGGCGATGCTCGTGTTCGGGATCGTCTGCGTGCTGGCCGGCGCCGGCGTGGCGCTGCTGGCCCCGCGGCTGTTGACCCCGCCGCCGCCCGCGGCCCCGGCGCCGCC